>NZ_JARBHJ010000043.1 GCF_028864145.1 Actinotignum schaalii
AGCGGCAAGGTTACGCCCGGTATCCTTTTCGAACCCGGTAGCTAAGGTTGTTTGCGCTGATGGTACTGCACTCGGTGGGGTGTGGGAGAGTAGGTTGCTGCCGCCATGTTTCTTATTGTGTGTGGGGTGTTACTCGGTTGGGTAACACCCCACACACATTTAACCCCGGGCCGAGCTCACTATTGCTTCGGGCCCATAGCTCTCGGCCGCACCTTGTGATAGATGCGGGAGTGGTGTACTTGCTGGGGGCCGTGGTTAGTAGGGTCATTCGTTTCAGCTCAAAAGCAAGGGCGTGCCTCCAATCCAGCGTCAAGCGAAAAAGTGGCCTGGACCTCAAAAATGCGTCGTCGTAGAGTAAACTAAAAGGCGCGCAACCGCGCACGGTCTACCCAATGGAGGAGATATGAAAGCAGCGCGTTACTACGGTAATCACGACATTCGCATCGAAGATATCGAAGAGCAGCCGCTAGAGCCCGGCACTGTGCGGGTCAAGGTTGCTTGGTGCGGTATCTGTGGAACCGACCTTCACGAATATCTCGACGGCCCCATCTTCTGTCCCGCGGAAGGCCATCCTCATCCGATTTCCGGTGAGGAAGTACCGGTTACCCTCGGGCACGAAATGTCCGGCGTCGTCGCCGAAGTAGGCGAAGGCGTGACGGACCTTGCAGCTGGCGACCACGTCGTCGTCGAACCGTATATTATCCGCGATAGCGTGGACACCGGCCCGGAATCGACCACCTACCACCTGTCCCCCGATATGAACTTCATCGGCCTGGGCGGCCGCGGTGGTGGGCTTGCCGAAAACATCGTCGTCAAGCGGCGCTGGGTTCACAAAATCCCGAATAACATCCCGCTCGACCAAGCCGCGCTCATCGAGCCGCTTTCCGTGGCCGTGCACGGCGTGGATCGCGGCGACGTCAAGGAAGGCAACTTCGCCCTGGTGGGCGGTGCCGGTCCCATCGGTGTGCTCTGCTGTGCGGTCCTCAAGGCCAAGGGGCTTACGGTCGCGGTGTCGGAACTCTCCGAACTGCGCCGCCAGCGCGCCGTCGATGCCGGCGTGGTCGACTACGCCTGGGATCCCCGCGAAGTCGATATCGTGGAGGAAACCAAGAAGCTCACCGGTGGTGTAGGTGCCAATGTTGCCTTCGAATGCACCTCGGTGGACGTGGTACTCAACCAGCTCATCGCGGCGCTCGGGCCGCGCGGCGTGCTCGTCAATATGTCCATCTGGGGACACCAGCCGAATATTGATATGCACTCCGTGGTCATGAAGGAACTGGATGTGCGCGGCGTCATCGCCTACGTGAACACCCACCCGCAAACAATTGAACTGGTTGCCTCGGGTAAGATCGACGTCTCCCCGTTCATCACCGGCAAGATCAACCTGGAAGACCTCGTAGACAAGGGCTTCGATACCCTCATCAACCGCAACGAAACCGCGGTTAAGATTCTCGTTTCCCCGAACGGCGAAGGTGAAGAATAAAATCGTAGCTCTCTGAGCGAGTCCCTTAGAAATAGCGCCCGTGGTAGGAGCACCTGCCGCGGGCGCTATTTTTATAGGCCGCGCATCTCCTCGGTTAGTGCCGGCCAGAACTTTCGGTGTTCGCGCCCGAAAGCTTGAGCGCCCAGGAATACCCCGGCCTTGCCGAGCTCCGGATCTACCCATAGGAACGAACCTGATTGACCGAAATGGCCGAAGGTGCGCGGCGAAAACGACGGGCCTGTCCAGTGGGGATGTTTCTCCCCGCGGATCTCCATGCCCAAACCCCAGGTATTATTGCGCTGCCACCCGTAGCCGGGCAGCAAGCCGGGCAATCCATCAAAATGCACGGCGCGGGCGTAGCGTGCTAACTTCGGAGAAATAAGACGCGGCCGCAGCAACTCCCCGGAAAAACGCGCCAAGTCACGCAGATTCCCCACCGCCGAATAAGCAGGGCTCGCCTCCACCGCGACCGAGCTTAGGCGCAGCGGCTCAATAACAACACGACGCACCCAATTTTGAATCGACATCCCGGTCTGATGCTCCAAATAATCACCGAGCACCTCAAAACCGTAATTCGAATAAATGCGTTTCTCCTCTACGCCTGCTCGTACCGGCCCTTCCTCCTCCGGCAAACCGGAAGCATGTGCGAGAAGATGGACAACCGTGGCACCGGGAGGGCCCGCCGGATCGTCAAAATCCGCCAGGCCGCGCTCCACCGCAATAAGGGTCGCCCAGGCCACCAGCAGCTTCGTTACCGACATGTAGGGATATATTTCCCGCGTATTCCCATAAGAAAAAGTGCAGCGCCCGGTAGCGTCGACAACTCCGAGCGCGTGCGGGAACGAAAAAGAATCCGAAGCGAGGCGGTTATCCACAGGCATGGTTCAAGTGTGCCATGCCCGCGGAAAACTTCGGGCTGGTGCAAGCTGCGCCACAGCGTGATAATAAACTTATCATGATGACAAAAGTATCTTCGTGTGTGTAGGCTGGGAATAGGCCACACTGATGTGGCGCTAACGGGAGGTTATGATGACCCTAGGAACCGGAGGGCTGATCGCAGTCCTCATCGCCGCGATTGTGCTCGTTGTTGTGCTCATCGTCGGCTTGAAATTACACGGCTCGATCGCCCTGACCATCGCGGCGATTACTGTCGCGCTGGTCACGGGCGTGAAGCCCGCGGAAGTGGGCGATGTACTCGAACAAGGCGTGGGCGGAACCCTCGGATTCCTTGTTCTTATTATTGGCTTCGGCGCAATTCTCGGGAAAATGCTGGAAGTATCCGGCGGAGCCGAACGTCTCGCCAAGGGGATGCTTCGGGTTTTCGGTGAGAAACGCGCCCCGATTGTTATGTCATTCCTCGGCTTGATTGCCGGTATTCCGGTCTTCGTGGAAGTGGGCTTCGTGCTCCTGGTTCCCCTCGTTTTCGTGGTGGCCAAGGAAGTGGGGTGCTCGAAGATCCGGGTAGGAGTGCCGCTGGCTATCTCCCTCATGGTGGTCCACTGCATCCTGCCCCCGCACCCCGCCGCTACCGCTATCGCGGGCACCCTCGGCGCAGATATCGGCATGGTTATTATGCTCGGTCTTATTGTGGGGATCCCGGCCGCTCTTATCGGCGGCCCGCTTTACACCGGAATTGGGCTGCGTCAGCTTGAACGTGCTCACGTTGCTGCGCGCGCCGGCCAGGTAAGCGGCGTCGTCGCCGCAGAAAAACCGGGCCACGAACCGAGCGAGGCACATAGTGACGCGCTTGCTGCGGGCGAAACCATCCTCAAAGATGATGCAGCGGAGCGCACCTTGCCCGGTTTCGGGATTACTCTCCTCACGATTCTGCTGCCCCTCATTATTATGGTGTGCCGCACCGTTGCGGATCAGACCCTTCCGGAGGAAAACGGCGTGCGCCAATTCGTGGACCTCGTAGGTAACCCGATTTTGGCGCTCCTCATTTCGGTGATTTTCGCGTACTTCTCGCTGGGGATTTCGCGGGGCAAGTCGCTTTCGGATCTGTCGTCGGTGACCGATTCTTCTTTCGCGCCCATCGGTGGGGTGCTCCTCATTATCGGTGCGGGCGGTGCCTTCAACGCGGTGCTGATGGCCTCTGGTATGGACAAGGCCATCGCGGGCGCCATGGGAAGCTTGCCGGTCAGCCCGCTTATCCTCGCCTGGCTCATCGCTATCGTGCTGCACTTCGCGGTAGGTAGCGCCACCGTCGCCATGATTTCCGCGGCCGGTATTGTGCTGCCGATGCTGCAAGCATCCCCGGATCTCAGTCCCGCGCTTATGGCTATCGCCGTGGGCGCCGGCGCCATCGGTCTCACCCACGTAACCGATTCGCTCTTCTGGCTGTACAAGGAATACATGGGCATCTCGGTGGGGGATGCGCTCAAGACCCTCACCGTGGGTACCACTATTGCCTCGGTGGTGGCCCTGTGCATGACCATGCTGCTTCATCTCGTCATCTAAAGGCCGCGTGGAGTAGGGCTGCGGTTTGCGCTGAGATGGCGTAGAAGTGGCGCCTCGCACTTATCTACTAACTAATCTGAGAAAGGACTCAGTCATGACAACTATCGCTGGAAAAACTCTCGAGCAATGGGTGGAGGACTACCCGCTTATTCAGGACCTCGTGGATCTCAAGGTCGCGGACTGGTTCAATCCGGAGGTGCTGCCGGCCGCGGAAGGTCTGGCAAAGGTCGGCCTCACCGTGGCTGATGTGGACGACGCCGCAGCGCGCCTCAAGCGCTGGGCCCCCTACCTCAAGCAGGTTTTCCCTGCCGCCCGCCCCACGGCTGGCATCCTGGAATCCCCGCTGGTGGCGGTTCCTACCATGCAGGCTCAGCTCGCCGAACGAAAGGGAGTGGAGATCCCGGGCCAGCTGTGGGCGAAACTTGATTCCCACCTGCCCATTTCCGGATCGATCAAGGCCCGCGGCGGGGTTTACGAAGTACTCAAGCACGCCGAAGAACTCGCGCTGGAAGCCGGCCTCATCACCCTTGAGGATGACTACCGCAAGCTGGATACCGAAGAAGCGCGAAAGTTCTTCTCCCAATACAAGGTGGCGGTGGGTTCCACCGGCAACCTGGGGTTATCCATCGGGATTATGTCCGCCCAGCTAGGTTTCCAGGCTTCGGTGCATATGTCCGCCGATGCTCGCCAGTGGAAGAAGGATAAGCTCCGCTCCCACGGCGTGAACGTGGTGGAATACGAATCGGATTACTCGGTTGCGGTGGCGCAGGGCCGCAAGGAAGCCGAATCGGATCCCACCGCCTACTTCGTGGACGATGAGAATTCCCCCTCGCTCTTCCTCGGTTACGCGGTGGCCGCGCGCCGCCTGCAAGGCCAATTCCAGTCCCTGGATGTCACGGTGGATGCCGAGCATCCGCTCATCGCCTACCTCCCCTGCGGGGTGGGTGGTGGCCCGGGCGGCGTTGCTTTCGGCCTCAAAACCGTTTTCGGCGACAACGTCCACTGCATCTTCGCTGAGCCGACCCATTCGCCCTCGATGTTCCTCGGCGTTATGACCGGCAAGCATGACGAGATCGCGGTGCAAGATTTCGGTATTGATAACCTCACTGCCGCGGACGGCCTGGCCTGCGGGCGTCCCTCGGCTTTCGTGGGTTCGCGCATGCAGTACCTCATCGACGGCTACTACACCGTTGAGGACCAGACCATGTACGAAAACGTGGCGCTCCTGGCCCACACCGAGGGCCTGCGCATCGAGCCTTCCTCCTCGACCTCCTTCGAGGGCCCCTTCCACGTGCTCGCCGCGAGCGAATACCTGGAGCGGGCGGGGCTCACCCCGGAGAAGCTCGCGGGTGCCACGCACCTCACGTGGATTACCGGCGGCAATATGGTTCCGGATAAGGAGATGGATTCCTACATCGCCAAGGGCGAAGAAACCCTGTAAAGCGGGGTAAAAAATCGGGGGTGCCACTCACTGTAGTGCGCACCCCCGCACTATGCCCGTCATTTAAGATATTTTGTCAGAAGATACAGTAATGGGGCCGTACGGAGGAAGGAGCCGGTGCCATGGAGTCGGCGGAATACGAAGCGATATCCGACGAGGTAATCTCCCGCGAGGTAATCTCCCGCGAGGTGACCTCCGGCAAAGCGATATCCCGGGAAGATAGCGAATATGTGGCCTCTTTCAAGCCGCTGGTCGAATTCCTCGGGGTGGCGCTGGGGGAGAGCACCGAGGTTGTGCTCCACGATGTGAGCGACCTCGACCATTCGGTTATCGCCATCGCCAACTCGCATGTCACCCAGCGTACTGTGGGCTCCCCGGCCACCGATCTCATGTTGCGGGTGCTGCGTGCCGGCGAAGGAACCACGGCCGATTACCTCACCGGTTACGAAGCGATTACGCCGGGTCGCGCGCGCACCTTGCGTTCGTCCACATTTTTTATACGACGACGGGGCCGCATCATTGGGATGCTCTGCCTTAATTCTGACCAAACCGTGCTGCGGCAACTGGACGAAACTGTCAAAAAAATTTCGGCCTTGTATTTCCCCAATCCCGAACGGCGCAAGGAGGCGACGGAGGAAAAGCCGGAAATTTTGGCATCCTCCGTTGCTGATATGAAAACGGCTGCCATGGAGTCGGTGCTTTCGCGCTATCACGTATCGGTGGACCACCTCACCCAAGCCGAACGCCTGGAAGTGGTGCGTTCGCTCGACGAGGATGGATTCTTCCAGCTGCGCGGTGCGGTAACCGACCTGGCGCTCGCGATGAATCTTTCCGAGCCCACCGTATATCGATATTTGCGCCAGGCGCGAGCTTGAGCGGCCGGCCCGGGGCCCTCGGCATGTTTCGGGACCTGCGAAACTCGATATCATGGCGGTATGACACGAGTGATTAAGAACTGGCTCACCGATATGGATGGTGTGCTCATCCACGAAGAAAAGGCGCTTCCGGGTGCCGCGGATTTTCTCAATAAACTCAACGAAAAAGAGTACCCCTATCTCGTTCTCACCAATAATTCGATTTTTACCCGGCGTGATCTTTCCGCGCGTTTGGAAGCTGCCGGACTGATCGTCCCGGAAGATCATATTTGGACTTCGGCGGCAGCAACCGCGAATTTCCTTGCGGATCAGGTCGAAAATAAGCGTGCCTACGTGGTGGGAGAAGCCGGCCTCACCACTTCGATGTACAACGTCGGTTTCGTGATGACGAACGTCAATCCGGAAGTGGTGGTCCTTGGGGAAACCCGAACCTATTCCATTGAAGCGCTTACCACCGCGATCCGCCTCATTAATAAGGGTGCCCGGTTCATTGCCACCAACCCGGATGTGACGGGTCCTTCCGATCTGGGGCCGATTCCGGCAACCGGGGCGGTGGCCGCCATGATTACCGCCGCCACCGGCCGCCAGCCCTATTACGTGGGCAAGCCGAATCCGGTGATGCTGCGCAAGGGCCTCAATCTTATTGACGCACATTCCGAAGAAACCGCGCTGGTAGGGGACCGGATGGATACCGATATCCTCGCGGGCATGGAAGCCGGGCTGCAAACCCACCTGGTGCTCTCCGGCTCGACGGCCCAGGAGGAAATCGTGAACTTCCCCTACCGCCCGGATTACGTGCATCCTTCCATCGCGGAAGTGGCGGAGCTGCTCTAGCTGCTTCTTATGCGGGCGGCCTATTTTACTGAGAGGGGTCCGTGCATACAGCTTTGTGCACGGGCCCCTCTGGCCGTATGAGGTCTTCTACGTGCCATTCCCATACGTGCCGCCTGGTTTCCGCTATCGGCCCCCAATTTTTCTCGGGTGGTTATGCTTCGAGGGCTTGGAGCACATTGGCACGGTTATCGCGCACAACGGCTTTCAGCTGGATCTCCTCCCACTCCCGCATGCCTTGCTCGAGTGTTGCGCGGGCTTCGGGTGTGCATTGGGCCCCGAACTCGTCAATAACAAAAAGGATGATTTCTTCCAGGCAGGGCCGGAATCTGTGCCCGCCCACCGGGAAATGGACATCGGCAATACGGGGAGTGCGGGCTTCGTTCTTGATGTGCCGGCGAGAGCGACGGGAATGGTGACCGCCCAGGAGCAAAGCATGTGTCCATTCGTCACGATGGGCATGTACCTGGATATGCGCGCAGGGAATATTCGAGCGTGGTGAGCGAATATAGTCCCAACGCGCCAAAGGCTCGCTGTTTTTTGCTCCCCGGGTGACCGAGAACGTTGATTCATTAACAGTGAGAGATCCAGTTTCGGAATCCAGGAAAACCTCGTAATCGAAACGGATAAAAAGGAGACGATCAACGCAAATGCGCCCCGACAGTCTTTTTAGCGGAAGATCTCCTTTTGTAACCTTCTGCGTGGATAGTGAAAATTCAGGGTCAATCAACTTCCCAATCAGCTGTAGATGTGCCGCAAATTTATCGGCATGCTCATCCAAGTGTTCGTTCACCACGGTAATACTCCTCGAAACGATCCAGACCTACCATCTCGAAATAAGCGTCAGACTCGTCGGGTCCGAGCTGGTAGTTATCAGCGCGCTGGTCGAATTCTTCGCGGGTCATCCTGACCTCACGCAAAATTTCCTCTTTGCGCTTGAGAACATCTTCAAGCGATGTAAAAGTAAGGTCTGGAAACAACTTGCGTCCCCTAACAAAACTCATGACTTTGCTCCTTCAATTGCATAGTTCCGGGTGGTTTTCCCCGTCCTTCTCCGCCATTCTCGCATGGCATAGGGACACAAAAAAGAGCTTTTTACCGCCCTGTGGACAAGGGCGACGTTTGGCGATTCTGTGGATACTTCTCACCCGTTGCTTGCTGTCAAACGCAAGCTCGCACACGGGTACCGATGGTCGAATAATGAGATAGCAAGGTCTGCACCCCACCCCTAAGTTACGCTACCGTAGGTAACGCGGGTGGAGTGCTTATGCCCGACGTGCGGGTCATATGCCCGTGCCCGGTATGCGGCTTCGTGCCGACGCCCGGCGCCCGGTGCGCCGGCTCGCCGCCTCCGCGTTACCCGCTGGCCGTGCCGCGGCTGGCGGTTTCGTGTAACGACGGAGAAATCATGCGTCAGGTTCATCCTTGGCGGGTGCTCGTCTGTGCCTGCCTGCTCACCTTTATCACCGGGTGTTCATACGTTTTCTCAATTTTCCAACTCCCGGCCGCTCAGCTATACGGGCTGAGCGCGGCGATGGGTGCCTACACTCTCACGAATGCCCTCGCCCCATTGCCCATGCTGCTAGGCGGGTACTTTATTGACCGGGGCCGCGCGGTGTGGACGGCAACAATCGGCGCGCTCTGCGCGGCCATCGGCTGGGCCAGCGCAGCCTGCGCGAGTTCCCCGGTCCACTTCGTGCTCGGCTACGGACTCATCGGTGGCATTGGAATGGGCCTGGTGCTCACCTCCGCGCTCTCCAATACCCTACGTTTCTTCCCGGGCCGGCGCGGGCTTATTTCCGGCATTATTTCCTGTGTGAACGGTGCCTCTGGCATCGTTATGGCGCCCCTGGCCCAGCGACTTCTCGATTCCAGCGACTTGCGCACCACCTTACTGGTCTTTGCGAGCCTTTACGCGGTGATCGCGCTCGTCGTGGCCTTAAATTATCGCGCCGCCCCGGTGGAGGGTGTAGCCGCGCCCGCCGCGCCCGCCACCGAAGTACGTCCGGCGCCCGCCACCGAATCGACGCCCGCCACCGAATCACGTCCGGCGCCCGAGGGCCGCGCCCGCGCTTCGCTCACCACCCGCGCGTCCCTCACCACTCGCGCGTCCCTCACCACCGGCCAAATGCTCGCGACCCCTGATTTCTGGCTCATTTTCGCCATCTTCATCGCCGGGGCCTTCTCGGGGCTCATGATTGTCTCCAATGCGGCTCCCATCGCGGCAAAAATGTTCCACTTCTCCGCGGCCAACGCCGCGCTTTTCGTCTCCCTCTACGCCTGCGCCGGAACCGCGGGGCGTTTCTGCTTCGGCTGGCTTGCCGACCGCCTCGGCCATGCCCGCACCCTCGAAGTCACTTTTTGCTGCGACGCTTTCGGCTTGCTGCTCCTCATCGTGGGTGGACACGACGTATTCGGGGGAGCGGGTACGTTCGGCGCCGCGAGCGGTGCCGGCAACCTGGCCAGCGGGATGTTCCTGGCGGGCGGCCTGCTCGCGCTCGGCCTGAGCTACGGTGGCACCATCGCGATCATGCCCGCCTGCGTGATGGATCGCTTTGGGCCGCGCTGGCAAGGCATTAATTACGCGCTCGCCTTCACCGGGTTTTCGGTGGCCGCTATTTTCGCCCCGCGGCTCGGCGCTCAGATAGGTGCTATGTACGACGGCGATTACACCCGCGCCTTCCTCTACGCCATGATTGCCTCGGCCACGGGGCTGGGCTGCGCGCGCATCTTGCACCTGCGCATCCGCGCCCAGCACACCTGCGCATCCGCGCCCGCCGCGCCCAGCACACCCGCGCCGCGTAGCTGAGATACCTGGCTGAGGTACCCAGCTGGGATAGCCGGCCAGTCCACCCCAGCCAGGATGCCTAGTCCGCGAACTCCATAATGACCGGGACGTGATCGGAAGCGCCTTTGCCCTTCCGTTCCTCTCGATCAATGATGGAGTGGGTATGCCGGGCCGCGAGCGCCGGGGAAGCGAAACCGAAATCGATCCGCATCCCGTGATTCTTCGGGAAGCGCAGCCGCTGGTAATCCCAGAAGGTGTAATCCGCTCCCTCGGCCGCGCGGGTAATATCCTCCACCCCGGCCTCCAGCAGTGCGGCCAGCGCCCCGCGTTCCTCCGCGGTTACATACATGCCTACGTCGTTCCGAAAATAATCAATATCCCAGACGTCAGTATCGCGCGGAGCTACATTCCAATCCCCCGCCAGCAGCAGCGGATAGTCAGGTTCCTCGCCCAGCCGCGCGCTCACCGCGGCCCGCAGTGCCTCGAGGAACTCCAGCTTGTAGTGGAAATGCGGATCCCCGTAAGCCCGCCCATTGGGAATATACAGGCTCCACACCGTGACCGCGTCCGGCCCGGTACCCAGGCGCGCTCCCAGGGCACGCGCCTCCACGGTGGGCGCGCTGAGGAGGGCGCCGTCGTCGTCGACCTTAGAAAAACCGGGCTGCCCGGGGAAGCCCACCTGCACGTTCGCGATCCCCACGCGGGAAAGAATCGCGACTCCGTTCCATTGGTTGAGGCCGGTGCAGGCGACCTCATACCCGGCGGCTTCAAAAATTTCGCGCGGGAACTGCGCGGGCGTGCATTTCGTTTCTTGTAGAAGGAGGGCGTCCAGGTCCCAGCGTTCCAGGACGGCGCGGGCGCGTTCGGCGCGGGCGCGCACAGAATTAATATTCCAGGTGGCAATACGCATAACACCAGTGTAGGGAGCCGCGGGCACGTTACCATAGCGGTTATGGGAAGTGCTCTTATTACCGGCGCCAGCGCCGGCCTCGGGCTGGAATTTGCGTGGCAGCTCGCGGCCGAAGGAAATGACCTCGTGCTCGTGGCGCGTAACCGGGCGCGTTTGGAGGCTATTGCGCATGACTTGCGCCAGGTTGCCGGGGTGCAGGTGGAGGTCCTCGCGGCAGATCTGTCGCGGCACGACGACGCACGTGCGGTTGCGCGCCGGGTAGCGCAGCATTCGCGTCCCATCGGTTTGCTCGTCAATAACGCGGGCTTTGGGCTGGGGCAGGAATTTTCTACCGGCGAATGGGAACGGGAAGAAGAAGCGCTCGACGTCATGGTCCGCGCGGTTCTCATCACATGTCACGCGGCGGCGCGGGAATTTTCGCGCCGCGGTTACGGGGGAATTATCAACGTCTCCTCGATGACGGCCGGTACCGCGCAGGGTACCTATTCGGCGCATAAAGCCTGGGTGCGTACTTTTTCCGAGGGGCTGGCCGCGGAACTGGCGCCGGCCGGGGTATCGGTCACCTGCGTGACCCCAGGGCTTATCCGCACCGAATTTCACGAACGGGCTGCGGTGGATGCTAGCCAGTGGGCCGATCTGCTTTTCGCCCAGCCCGAAGCGGTGGTGAATGCCGCGCTGGAGGCATGCCGGCGCGGGCGGGTGCTTGTTACGCCCACCCTGCTTTACAAGGCGGCTGCCGCGGCGCTGCGTATCGCACCGCGTTCCCTGGTGCGGAAATTCGCCGGGCCGGGGCTTTCTGGGCGCAACTAAAACGGACCGGCACCGTAGCAAAAACCACCCGGCTACGTAGCAAAAACCACCCGGCTACGTAGCAAAAACCACCCGGCTACGTAGCAAAAACCACCCGGCTACGTAGCAAAAAACTACCCGGCAAAAAAGCAAGCGGCCCGGCGGCTTGTGACAAGCTGCCGGGCGCGCCCAGGATTAGAAACTACCGCTGCCAGCGGGAGCCTTGCGGGCTTCATCTGGTAGCTGGAGAGGCTTGGCCTGGCGGTAATCCCAGCGCACCCGCGTTTCGGTGGGTAGGCCCTGGAAGTAGGCCGGAGCCACGATGGCCATTCCCCGCACCTCGTACGTTTTCTTATCGATGCGCACCTGCAGGTTCGCGGAATCGTCCAGTTCCAAACCGGGGGATGCCCCCTGCATTTCCTGCGCCATCGCACCGGAGAGCGGGCCAACAATAAGGTAGTTCTCCGCGTCCTCAAAGACTTGGGTGCTATCAATATCCGGGAAAATATCTTCCCCGCGGTAGGAGCCGGGCGAGGTGGGAGCATCCCCGGAATCCATGATATCGGCCATGCTTTCCTCGGTTTTACTCCAGATGCCGGCCATATTGGTATACACCGTGACGGTATCCGGCTTCGGGCTTTCCCCGATCCAGATCGCGGTGGATATCTTACTGGGCATACCTTCCGCTTCCGCCCCGGGAATCCCGGAGGCGTCAATATCCATCTGCATGGCCATGAGGCGGGTGCCGGAATCCACATCGATATCAATATCGATCGTGGCAACCCCGGGGCCGGTGCCGGGCACGTCCGCGGAAATCTCCATGGACATATCAAGCCCCAGGGAGGTGCCGAAGAAATCCTGCGAGCTTTTCGCAATAACCTCATCCTGTTTGGCGATGGCGCGCTTAATAATCTCACGGGCCTGAGCGTTATCAGCCACCGGCGTGAATTGCCCGGTTTTCGAGATGCTTTCGTCAAAGAGAGGAGCGCCGCCCGAGCCGCCCTGGCCGTGCCCTTCGCTCATCAACGGGCCGGGCTTAGCTTCCGGGGTGACCAGCGCATTATTCGCGCACCCGCTCAGGATCAGGGCACCGGCGGCTACCACCGCGAGAGGTTTCCACATCTTCGTCATCGCTGCTCCACTTCTTGGGGTTTCCCGCACCCGGGCCTGGGGTGGCGAATCGTTTATTGCGCTTACGTGTACCACTGTACAAGGCCGACGGCGCCAGCGAAACACGCGGCTCCTCCAGAGGTGACCGTGAATAAGGCCGTGCGCCGTGTTCGGGGCGTGCTCGCCGGTAGACTAGGGGAGTGACAGATTCTTCCCAGTCTTGCGATTCGCTCAACGTCCCTGCGGCAACTGCCTCCGGTGAGGGTGCTGAGCTGCCCGCGCACCGCATTCCCGAACCGGGCGGCTCGCCCTACGGTGAAAAACGCACGGTTGGGGTGGGGCCACACCCGCAGCCCTGGCCGGAAGATCCCCGTTTGGACCCGCAGCTGTTGGCGGAAGGCGACCACCGTAACGTCGTCGACAAATATCGCTATTGGAGCGTGGAAGCGATCAAGGCTGATATGGCAACCCGTGCCGTGAGCGCCCATATTGCTATTGAGAATCTCCAGCACGATCTCAATATTGGGTCAATTGTGCGCAGCGCCAATGCTTTTAATATGGGTGGCGTGCATATCGTGGGGCGGCACAAGTGGAATAAGCGCGGGGCGCTTGTTACCGACCGCTACCTGACGATGTATTACCATCCCACCCCGGCTGACCTGGAAGAATGGGCCCGCGAGCACGAGTATCAGCTCATCGCCATCGATAACCAGGAAGGCGCGGTGCCCCTGGAACAATCCGAGCTTCCGGATAATTGCCTCCTGGTTTTCGGGCAGGAATCCGCCGGAATTTCCCCCGATTTACTCGAGCGTTGCGACGGCGCGGTGGAAATCACCCAGGATGGCTCCACCCGTTCCCTCAACGTCGCCGCGGCCGCGGCCATCGCTATGCACTGGTGGGTAGCCCAGCACTCCCGGCATGCCTAACTTCGGGCCACCCCGCGTTCGCACTAGTTTTACTTCCCAGGAGGATCACATGGTTACCCGCCTCAATGTTGAATTGACTCGCACCGTTGACGAGTCCTACCCGCTGCTTATCGGCACCGATCTTGCCGGTGAACTCCCCGGGGTGCTGGATGCGGCTGGGCTGAGCCGCTCCCGGGTGGCGGTTATTACCGATAGCACCGTCAATGACCTTATTGGCGCGCAGGTCATGGATGTCCTCACCCGCGCCGCGCAGTCTCAGCCCGCGCCTCGCGCCCCGCGGATCTTCGTTTTCCCGGCCGGAGAAGAAAACAAAACCCGCGCCACCAAAGAACAGCTGGAAGATGCCATGCTCGCCGCCGGCTTCAACCGCGACACCGTAGTGGTGGCCCTGGGCGGCGGAGTGGTTTCCGATCTCGCCGGTTTCGTGGCCGCAACTTTCACGCGCGGGGTTCCGTATATCACCATGACGACGACGCTTGTGGGCGCGGCGGATGCTGCTATCGGGGGTAAAACCGCGGTGGATACCCCGGCTGCCACCAATCTCATCGGGGCTTTCCACCAGCCTCGTGCCGTTCTTATTGATGTGGCGCGCTGGGCGACTCTCACCGATGCGCAACTGCGCGACGGCATGGGCGAGACCGTCAAGCACGCTTGCCTGGCTGACCGTGATTTCTTCGAGATTCTGGAAGACCACTTCGTGCGGCACGGTCGGGGTGTGCGGGAGATGGTGGGCGATTCCGAGCTCAGCAGCTATATCGCCCGTCGCAATGCGGAAATCAAGGTGGAGGTGGTGCAATCAGATGTGCACGAAGGAAACCGCCGCATGGCCCTCAACCTCGGTCACACCATTGGGCGGGCCCTGGAGGCCGCGCTGGATTACGCCCTCCCGCACGGGGAATGTGTGGCCATTGGACTGAATCTCCAGTGCCGGCTCGGGTTACGCTACGGCTACCTCACCGCGCGCGATGCCGAACGGGTGGATACCTTGCTCCGTGCCATCGGCCTGCCTACCGAGCTACCCTCCGGGGTGAGCGTGGCGGATATTATGCGCGCTATGGGCCACGATAAGAAATCACTGGGCGGGGCTATCCGCTTCGTATTCCAACGCGGTATCGGCGCGATGGAAACTTTCGCGGGCGGCAGTTACGCGCGGGAGATCCCCAGCGCTGAGGTGCGCGAATTCCTGGAGGCGCAGCCGCGCCGGGAACTCGTGGCCTAGCGCGATGTCGCCGTGCCGGGCCCCGCGCACGAACCGTAGCGCGCCGTTAGTGCAGCAGCACTTCGATTTCGACTTCGACGGGGGCGTCCAGCGGGAGCACACTCACGCCGACGGCGGAGCGCGTATGGGCGCCGTCGCCGCCAAAAATCTCCCCGAAAAGTTCGCTGGCGCCGTTGGCGACCTGGGGTTGCGCGGTGAAGTTCGGGGCGGAAGCCACGAATACGGTGACGTGCGAAATACCGCGGATGCGATCGATGCCGCCCGCAACCTCCGCGGCCGCCGCGAGGGCGTTAATACCGGCGATACGCGCGTAGGAATAGCCGTCCTCCGCGGTGATTTCCGCGCCGAGTTTTCCGGTGGCCGGCAGCTGGCCGTCCACGAACGGTAGCTGCCCGGAAGTGCGCACCGTATCCCCGTGCCGCTTGGCGGGGATATAGGCTGCAACGGGAGCGGCAACCGGAGGAAGGGCGATACCCAGCTGGGTTAGACGGGTGCTGATGGTGTCCATGCGTAGGCCTCTCACGGAATCGTTGAGTGTGAGTGCGCGGAATGCCGCGCGTGATAATAGGTTATCTCGAAGGGCACGGCTGCGCGAAGTTGCGGTGCTTGCGGTGGAACGACGCCGCACCAGCTGCCCGCGGGCGCAGCGCTCCCGGGGCGTGCTTAGCCTTCGCCCTCGCGCAGGGAACGGGCTAGGGGATCGCGCCCTTCAAAAATGCGGCGGCGCCAATTGCGTTCTTCCGGGTGGTGGCGCAGCAGGGCGCGGCGTTCGCGTTCCGTCATCCCACCCCATACCCCGAACATCATTTCTGCATCCAGTGAATCGGCTAGGCAGTGCAGGCGCACCGGGCAGCGAAAACAAATCGAGCGCGCCTGGCGTTGGGCTGCTCCTCGCACAAAAAGTGAATCGGGATCGATAGCGGCGCAGGCGGCGGCATCTGCCCAATGCGGGTATAGGGCTAGTGTTGTGGTCATCTATCCCCCTCACTCCGGCGTGACGGCTTATGGTGCAGTTCTTTACTGTTTTACGATCATAATATTAGCGTTTTATGACGTGCGCTACGTTTGTCCGCTTTGTGGAGTGGTGGTGGAGGGTGCTCGAGGGGGTGAGCGAACGTACGGGCGTGCCCGGAGAACCGTGGGGAACCCCGGGGAGGAAGCGTATGTCTCGTTTCTTTCGCTGCGCCGGGTCAGTATTCTTATGGGTATGTCGAGTTCTAGCCCGAAAAAACAAGCGACCGGACGGCAAATCGGAACGTTCGTACTGGCGCTGCTCCTCGCCTTGTGCGGCGGGGGCGCCCTCATGGCGGGGATTGCGCTGCCTTTCGTGATGACTATGGGGACCACGGCCAATGCGGTCACCGGTATTTTCGACGACGTGCCGGAGGACTTAGGCTTTACTGAACCTTCGGAACAGACGGTGCTGCTGGCTAAAGACGGATCGGTGCTGGCCCGGTTCTATATCGAGAACCGGATTAACGTGCGCTCTGATCAGATCTCGCAGCATATGAAAAACGCCGTCGTGGCCATTGAGGACCGGCGTTTTTACGAGCATCACGGTATTGACGTGCAGGGCACCGTCAGCGCGCTGGTCTCGAATCTCACCTCGGGCGGGCTCTCGGGCGGTTCGTCCATCACCCAGCAGTACGTGAAAAATGCGCTTCTGGAAGAGGGGCGTATCGCTGATGATAATGAGAAAATCAAGCGGGCTACCGAACAGACCATTGCGCGTAAGATCAACGAAGCTCGTTACGCGATCGCCGTCGAAAAAACGATGACGAAAGATGAGATCCTCACCGGCTATCTCAATCTTGCCCAATTCGGCCCCTCGCAGTACGGGGTAGAAACTGCTGCGCAGCGCTACTTCTCCAAATCCGCGAAGGATTTGACGGTGGTGGAAGCGGCCACGATGGCCGGAATTACGCAGAACCCGGCCCAGTGGGATCCGGTGCGCCATCCGGAAGCTAATACCGAGCGTCGCAATGTGGTGCTGGGCGAAATGTACCGTTCCGGTTTCATTACCGAAGCGGAAATGAAGGAAGCTCAGGCCACTCCGATTGAGTCGTATATGCATGTATCGGAACAGGTGGCCGGGTGTGGTTCGGCGGGTATCAGCGCCTACTTCTGCGAGTACGTGGTCAAGGATTTGCTCAATGACAAAGCGCTGGGAGCCACCCGTGCCGAGCGTACCCGCCAGCTGTACCGAGGTGGCAAAGTTATCCGCACCACCCTGGATTCGGCGCGCCAGCAGCAGGCATATGACTCGGTGGTGACGCACCAGCCCGTGGATGATGAGTCCGGAATTGATGCCGCGCTGGTCTCCGTGGAGCCGGGGAGTGGGCATATTGTGTCGATGGTGCAAAATACCCGCTTCGGGGTCCCGAATGAAACGGATACCCGGATGACGCAGGTGAATGTGACGGCGCCGCAGGATATGGGGGGCGGGGCCGGTTTCCAGTCCGGGTCAACCTTCAAGATTTTCACCCTGGTGGAATGGCTGGATTCCGGGCGTAGTGCCTATGACGTGGTGGATAGTAGCGAAGGCTTGCTGCCGCAAAGTTCCTTCCAGGCCTCGTGTACGAATCTTGCGGGGCCGGCCTGGCCAGTGGGTAATTTGGGGCAGTCTAACCGCCCGCGTACGGTGCTGGAAGGTACCCGTATGTCCACCAACGGTACTTTCGCGCATATGGCCCAGAAGCTAGATCTGTGCCAGATCGCGAATAAGGCCCAGGCCATGGGTGTGGAACGCGGGGATCATGAGCCTTTCGATATTGTTCCCCCGATGATTCTGGGTACGAACAACGTGACACCGCTCTCTATGGCGACGGCGGGAGCCACCCTCGCCAATGATGGTATTCGCTGCGATCCGATGTCCTATACCTCCATCGAAGAACATGACGGCACCGTTATTTCCGAGCGTAAACCGCAGTGCCAACAGGCCATTTCTAAGGAAACGGCACGCAAAACGAATGCGGTTCTCCAACATGTGGTGGAACCCGGAGCAACCGGTGAGAATGCGATGCTACGCGGGCGCCAGGCTGCTGGGAAAACAGGTACCTCCGATAAGGACTGGCATGCGTGGTTCATGGGCTATACCCCGCAGCTCGCTACCGTGACCTGGCAGGGGCACATGGAAGGCAATATTTCCATGTTCGACTCAGTTATTAAGGGTGAGTACCATTCGGAAGTATACGGCGGCCTGTTCCCCGCCAAGATGTTCTCCGACTATATGAACGCAGCTTTGGCTAATCAGCCGGCTGTACCCTTCCCGCAGCCCACCACCCCGATGCGCCGCCCGGCACCGGCCACGCAAGCGCCCGCGAGGCCCTCACCCACGCCTACGCCGGCACCTGCACCTGCGCAACCCGCGCCGGGGGAGCAGGGCGCGGTTCCGCCCGAGGCCATTCACGAGGGCGAGGACAACGAGGAATACGAAGAAGTTGAGGTTGTGGAAGAGTAGCCGGCGCTACGTGGCCCGGGCTGGACGGCCCGGGCC
>NZ_JARBHJ010000044.1 GCF_028864145.1 Actinotignum schaalii
CCCCCCCCCCCCGCCCCCCCCCCCCCCCCCCCCCCCCCCCCCCCCCCCGCCCCCCCCCCCCCCCCCCCCCCCCCCCCCCCCCCCCCCCCCCCCCCCCCCCCCCCCGCGGCCCGATGAGCAGCCCAAGCAAATAAACCTACCGGGCTCATGCCGGCCGCTTGCCCGGCCCGGGCAAGTACCTCAATATCCTCGACCAGGAGGATCACAATATCGCTATCCGGCCACCAGTCTTCCCAGAAAACAGCGGATAGCCCCAACCGACCGTGCATGGCTGCACGGAGGTGCTCGGCTCCCTGCGTCGTCGTACCTATCGCGATGTAGTTGGCCGGGCACATAGTGGAATGGATCCCACCCGGTGGACTCAAGAAAACATCTTCACGACTACCCGCACAGCGCAGCAGAGCACCACGAATCCGGCCCTCGGCGTCGCATTCCAGCACTTCGCGCGCGTGATGCGCGCCCGGGAGTTCGTGATGCGCGCCCAGACACTCACCCGGGCAAGCCCCGCCGGCGCCGCGCAGCACCCGCCAATGAGAGAGGTCCACGAAGCCGCGCCCGGCCTCCAGCTCGCGCTGCTCCACATAGGGATTGGTGTAAAAAGCAGCCACCCCGGCCGCGTCCCCTAGCCCGGGAACCGCACCGGGCCAGCGCAGCAGCGGGCTGGGTTTCACGATTCCGGTTGCGCTTCGGATGGCGCAGACTTCGGCTTCGCTTCCGGGCAATCGCTCTGGCGCTGAAGGCGGCCGGCCATATAGCTGCGCATCGGAACCCCGAAGGCGGCCATATCGTAAGCGTAGAAAAGCTCCGATTCCACGTAGCCACCCATGATTTGGCCGCCGGTATAGCTCGCGGCGGTGGGGGTGGCGGCGATGGCGTCCGCGACGATCTGGAATTGCGGGCCCTTAATGAAACCGGCCCAGGTCATGGCGTGGCCGGCGGAAGTGGCAATCATTCCTTCCAGCACGAAACGCCCCTCCGTCCCCTGGAGGTTATTCGGGGAAACGCGCAGGTAGCCTTCGAAGCTGGACCACTGCTGGCCTTTGGTCAGGGCCGCGTACATCCGCCCGCCGGGAACTTCGCGATCCACCGCCCCGGCCGGCTCTTGGGAAAGCCAGGTCGCGGAGCGCAGGCGCAGGTAGGGGCCGTGGTCGTCATTATCGATGCGCAATTCGTGAAGGTAACCGGCTGCGTCCACACCTTCGTATTCGAGAAGGCCAGCGCCGCGCCAGGTATCAACGAGCCAGGCCATCGGATAGGTTTCCGGGCTGAGATTTTCAGGGATTGCAAAGACCATATGCTCAGGTTACCCGCCCCGACCGGGTGCCGCCCAAAGTTCCAGGCACACGCGACCCGCGGCGGCCGGAGCCCATAGCTAGTGATATTTTCCCACGTCGGAGCGAAAAAGTCTTCATTTTTCACGCTTGGCCCGAAAGTCCGAGGAAAAGTTTCCGATTGCCCGTGCTCTTGTTATTCTGAAGCCACGGTGCCGGACCTTGAAAGCCCCGGGCTCCAACTAGCGCCGCTACGAGCGGCATTCGCGCCGTCAGGCGCTCTCAGGTCCGGCACCCTTTTCTTGCCCGATCTCACCGCCGCGCAATACACGTTTCGCCCCGTAATGAACTATCCTTGAAACGAGTCGTTCATCGATTGTTCATGTCCCCGAAACGAGGAATTCACGTGGGGTTATTCTCTAAATTCTCGCGTTCCACGCGGGTTTTCGACCTTATTGGCGCCCAGGCGGCGCATCTTCCCATTGCCGCCGCGGGCCTCGCGCAGCTCATGACCGCACCGGTTCACGAGCGCGGAGAGTTGCAACAGCAGCTGCACACCATCGAAAACAATGCAGATGAGTCAAATCACGCACTCCTCAAAGTGGTAAATAGGTCTTTCGTCCTCCCTTTCGACAGGGAGGATCTTTATGCCCTGACCACCGCTATCGATAATTGCGTGGACCTCATGGACGAGGTCGGGGAAAACGTGGCCTTTATGCGCCCCCTCACCCTCCCCGATAGCGCGCCGACGGTGGTGGATATTCTCAAGACCTGCGCCCGTCTCTCCTCGGATATTCTCGCGCATTTCAACCCCACTTCCCCGGATACTCGCGAATACTGGGTGGAAATTAACCAGCTGGAAAACAAGGGCGATTCCCTCTACCGTTCCACTCTCGCCTCGCTCTTTGAAAACGCCACCGACGCCATTGAATTGCTGCGCGTCAAACTGGTGGTGGACACTCTCGAGGACACCGTCGACGCTTTCGAGACGCTCGCCGCCGTGGTCGAGCGCATTGCCCTCAAGGAGTCCTGATTTTGTCCGAGTTGCTCTTTTTGGTGGGCACCGTCGTCGTCATTAGCCTCATTTTTGACTTCACTAACGGTTTTCACGACGCCGCGAATGCCATCGCCACCTCGGTAGCCACCCGCGCATTGACGCCCGGGGTGGCCCTCGCGATGGCAGCCGTCATGAACTTCCTCGGCGCGATGCTCGGCACGAAAGTAGCCGAAACAATCGGCTCCGGCATCGTTGATATTACCGAGCTGGAAAAAATAACCGGCCTCACCCTGGTACTCGGCGGACTGGCCGGCGCGATTGGCTGGAATCTTATTACCTGGTGGCGCGGGCTGCCGTCCTCGTCTTCACACGCACTTATCGGCGGGCTGGCCGGCGCCGGTATTGCCTCCCTGGCCACCGTGCATTGGACGGTTATTTTCGACCGTGTGGTGGTGCCGATGATCGTTTCCCCCGCGGTTGGTTTCCTGCTGGCCTATCTCATTATGAAAGTGGTGCTGCGTCTCCTCACGGAGGCCCCCTACCACACCACGATGCATCGCTTCCGTTACGCTCAGACGGTTTCCGCTGCCATGGTGGCCCTCGGGCACGGCCTCCAGGACGCCCAGAAAACAATGGGCGTGATCGTGCTGGCCCTCACGGCCGGCGGTTTCCACAATCTTGAAGACGGCATCCCCACCTGGGTGAAACTGGCCGCGGCCGCCGCGATTTCTTTGGGGACCGCGACCGGCGGTTTCCGCATTATGAAGACGCTCGGCTCAAAAATTATTGATTTGGATCCGGCTCGCGGTTTCGTTGCGGAAAGTGTAGCCGCGAGCGTTCTTTATACGACGGCGTTTGTATGGGCCGCCCCGATTTCGACGACGCATACCATCACCTGCGCCATCATGGGGGTCGGTGCCACGAAGCGACGTTCGGCAGTGCGCTGGTCCGTGGCCGGTAACATTGCCACCGCTTGGATCCTCACGATCCCGGCCGCCGGTGCCCTGGCAGCGGTTGCTACGTGGTTGCTGCGCATGGTACTGATCTAGACGTATCTACGCATCTCCGCCCGGCCCGCGCTAACCCCGCGGGCGAGCACCACACCACGCGCACGCTGCACAGAGGTGAGGCGGCGGGCCGGTGCGGCGTCGTCGTACTTATATAGCATCCACAACATAACTGTGCCGCGCAGGATCATTCCCGCGCGGCACAGTTCGCAAGGTAAACAGCTAAGATTTAGCCGGTTTAACCGAAACGCCCGGAGACGTAATCTTCGGTTTCCTTATGGGTCGGGTTGGAGAAAATCTTCTCCGTCTGGTCGAACTCCACGAGGTGCCCGGGCTTGCCGGTCCCGGCAATATTGAAGAAGCCGGTCATTTCCGAGACGCGCGCAGCCTGCTGCATATTGTGCGTCACGATCACGATTGTGTATTCCTCTTTGAGGCTGTTCATGAGGTCCTCAATCGCGAGGGTGGAAATCGGGTCGAGGGCCGAACACGGTTCGTCCATGAGGAGCACCTCGGGCTTGACCGCGATGGCGCGGGCAATGCACAGGCGCTGCTGCTGGCCGCCGGAAAGCGAAGAACCCGGCTTATCGAGGCGGTCCTTCACTTCTTCCCAGAGGTTGGAGCCGCGCAGCGAACGCTCCACGATCTCATCCGCATCGGACTTCTTGATCTTCTGCGAATTGAGCCGCATCCCCGCCAGCACATTGTCACGAATCGACATGGTGGGGAAGGGATTGGCACGCTGGAAGACCATGCCCACGTGCTGGCGGACGGTTACCGGATCCACGCCGGGGCCGTAGATATTATTGCCGTCGATGAAGACATCGCCGGTCACGTACGCGCCGTCGATCACTTCATGCATACGGTTGAGGGAACGCAAGAAAGTGGACTTGCCGCAACCGGACGGCCCGATGAGCGCGGTAACCGAATTCGGCTTAATATCCACATTGACGTTCTCCACGGCGAGGAAATCACCGTAGTAGATGTTCTCGTTACGAACACTAATTCCCTGAGGCACTGTTTTTCCTTTCGGCTGCCGCGTTAGCGGCCCTTCGGGGCGAAGATATGAGCAATCAAGCGCGCCAGCAAGTTGAATACCAGCACGATAAACACCAAGACGAGCGCGCCGCCCCAGGCCAGATCGAGGTTATTGGCCTTGAACTGCGAGTAAACGAAGACCGGCAACGTCATCATCGGGCCGTTGAACAAGGAATAGTTGAACGTATCCGAGACGGAGGCGGTAATCATCAGCGGGGCCGATTCGCCGATCACGCGGGCGATGGCGATCACGCAACCGGAAACAATACCCGGCAGCGCGGTCCGCAGCACCACCTTGATAATAGTGCGGGACTTCGTCACTCCCAGCGCGTAGGACGCTTCGCGCAATTCATTGGAGACGATGCGCAGCATTTCTTCGGTATTGCGCACCACGATCGGCGTCATAAGAACAACAAGGGCGACGGCGCCCATGATGCCATTGCGGAACCCGAGCGCGGGGGCGAGCACCGGAACAATCGCCGCGGCAAAGAGACCGGCCACGATAGAAGGGATGCCCGTCATGATATCGACCAGGAAGGTCACCGAGCGCCCGAACCAGCCGCCCCTATTGTATTCCACCAGGTAGATGGCCGTCAGAACACCGAGCGGAATGGCGATGAGCGCCGTAATGCCGGTAATAATGAGCGTGCCCACGATGGCGTGGCCGAGACCGGGCTGAGCGCCGGGCAGGGACATGCCGAGGGTGGAATTATTGAGGAAGGAGTAGCTGAGAACCGGAAGGGCTTCCACGATCACCGTGTACAGCAGCGAGAGCAACGGAAGAACCGCGAGCGCAAAAGCACTGGTGATGAGCACGGTTGCCATGCGGTTGGCGCCGCGGCGCGGGCCTTCTACCGCGTACCCGACAATGCGGATAACGAGGAAGAAGACAAGGAGTCCCACCAGGACCGCGCCGAAAAGCGAATCCGCTTTGAAACCGAAGTGGAAAAGTAGCCAGGAAGCCAGCATGCACACGATGAGCACGGCCCAGTTGAAGAACTTGGGCAGGCGCCCGTATTCGGAGGCGAAGATCGGCGTGCCTTCGCTAACAGCCGGCTCGACCGGAATAGCGTGCGCTCCGCCGTCGGGTTGGCCGGCGGGTGTCTGTGTCACGTCAGTACTCATTAGGCATTCGCTCCTGAGAATTCTGCGTACCGGGCCAGAACGCGCCGCGCCAACCAGTTGACCACGAAGGTCAGGGCGAAGAGCATGAGGCCGATACCGATAAGGACCTGGCGCTGCAGACCGGGATGAGCTTCAGGGAAGTTCAGGGCGATCTGGGAGGCGATGGTGGAGTGCTGGCCCGGGGAGAAGAGGTTGAAGTTCACCTGCAGACCCGCCGAGAGCACCATAAGGAGCGCCATCGTTTCGCCCAGGGCGCGCCCCAGGCCCAGCATAGCCGCGGAGACGATACCGGAACGCCCCACCGGGAGCACGGTCATCTTGATCATTTCCCAGCGGGTGGCGCCCAGGCCAAGGGCCGCTTCTTCCAGCAGCTTTGGCGTCTGGAGGAACACTTCACGGCACAGCGAGGTGATAATCGGGAGGATCATAATGGCCAGTACCAGGCCGCCCATCATGATGTTACGGGCCGGCGGCGTGAAAGCCACCAGGCTGGGCTGCAAGGGCCACCAGTCAAATTGGGCCAGTCCGCCTTCTTCACCCATGAATGGAACGTGATCCACCCACCACTGAAGAGGCGGTGTGAGCACATTGGAGACCCATTCGAAAACGGGGCGCACAATCGGTTCGAGAGTGCGGATGCCCCACAGGCCGAAGACGACCGAGGGAATGGCCGCGAGCAGGTCAATAATGTAACCGAGGACGGCGGCGAAGCGCCGGTGTGCGAAATGCGAAATGAACAGCGCAATCGCCACTGCGAAGGGCACAGCAAGGGCGAGAGCCAGGAGTGCGGAAAGCACGGTGCCGAAGAGGGCCGCCCCGGCGTATTGCCAGAATCCCATCCCCTTCGTAAAGTCTGCTGTCCCTGAGATTTCTTCCTTACCGGCAATGAATGCCGGATATGACTCGAGGAGCAGGAAGATGAAAACGGCACCCAGGATGAGGATGATGAATGCTCCAGCACCGATGGCTAGGCCGTTGAAGGTTGTGTCTGCAACGCGGCGACGCGCGCGTTTGCTCGGGCGGGCCGGCACTGCAGTCTGACCCACCTCCGGGGAGGTTTCCTGAGCATTACGCTCAAGAACCTCCCCGGCTGCGTTATCTCGTTCAGTCATATCGACTTTCAGATAGAGGTATTCGGTTGTCTAACCGGTGCTTACTTGATGGTATCGATAACGGCCATGGCCTGCGTGCGCAGGGTTTCCGAAATCGGGGCGTTACCACCGTTGGCGGCGAAGGCGGCCTTCTGGCCCTCTTCAGAGACGACGTAGGTGAAGAACGCCTTGACCAGTTCACCGGTGGAGGCATCCTTGTATTCCTGGCAGCCGATGAGGTAGGAGAGCATGACGACCGGGTAGGCACCCTTGACGGAGCCGTCACGCTTGAGGTCCTTGTTGAGGAGGGTATCCGTGGCGCCTTCGGCGGCCGGGGAGTCATCCACCACGCGGGCGGCGGCTTCCGGTTCGGGACCGATGAACTCATCGCCAACCTTGACCTTCACCGGGGTGAGGGTTTCAATCTGGGAGTAGTCGGCGTAGATGATCGAGTTCGGGGTGGAAAGCGCCAGCTGGACCACGCCGGAGGTGGATTCGGCGGACTGACCACCCTGGATCGGCCAGGTTTCTTCCGAGCCGTAGGTCCAGACCTCGGGGGCAGCTTCTTCCAGGTAGGACTGGAAGTTACCGGTGGTGCCGGACTTTTCCGCGCGGTGGATCGGAATAATGGTTTCGTCCGGGAGCTTGACGCCGGAGTTGGTGGCGGCAATGGCCGGGTCGTTCCACTTCTCAATCTGGCCGGAGAAGATCTTCGCGATGGTGGGGGCATCGAGCTTGAGCTCCTTGACACCTTCGAGGTTCACGGCGATCGCGATGGGGGAAATGTAGACGGGCAGTTCCACGGCCACATCGGTCTTGCAGGCGTTGGAGACCTTGGTAAGTTCTTCGGCCTTGAGAGCCGAATCCGTGCCAGCGTACTGCACCTGGCCGGAGAGGAACTGCTGGCGGCCGGTGCCCGAGCCGGTGGGCTCGTAATTGACGGTCACGCCCGAGTTCGCAATGGTGAAGTTATCGCGCCAGGCCTGCTGCGCCTTCTGCTGCGAGGAGGCACCGGAACCGGAGATAGTACCCGAGAGGTTCGAGCCGCTATCCGCGGCCTGGGTGGTGGTGTCCCCCTTGGCGGCTTCGGTGGTGGCAGAAGTCGTTGCGTCCCCACCACAGGCGGAAAGGGTCAGAGCAAGAGCGGTGGCACCCGCAAGTGCCGAGATCTTCATGGTCTTCACTGTTTAATCCTTGCGTGTTCAGGAACGCCCGTTTCGGCGCTCGCTGGTTCGAGCCTAGGAAGCGTGGGTTACGGTGACCCGCACCGGAGGTAAACAGAAGGTTAACGAGCTTGTAGCATGTCTCACAGAGCGCTCTGGGTATGTGGCTGGCTGTGCGGGCCCGTTGGGCACACGGGGTACACAGGGCACGCTCACGGGAACAGCCTGCACGCTGGTCGCTAGAGACACGGCCGCTAGATACACGGCCGCTAAAGCTCGGTGTGGACGGGGCGGAAGCGCTCGACGTCTACCGCGCGCTTGTCTTTCATATGGACGACGAGGATTTCTCCGGTTTTGAGGTAGGGATCTTCCTCGGGGAGCTTTTCGCGCACGTGGTGGCCGCCGTGTTTTTTAACGACGTCGATAACAGTGCTCAGGGTGGGGCGATGCAAGCTGACCGCCGCGGGAGCACCGCTGTCTGTTAGTACCCCTTCGATGGTTTTACGCACTCCGCCGGGGTTCTTCGCGTGGGAGTGTTCGGTGAGGGCGGCGACGCAGGTGAGGGAAACTCCGGAAGCCTGCGCGTAGGGGGCGATGGTGGCGGTGCAGCGCTGCCAGGGGGAGGAAACGAGCCGGTCCACGCCGTATACGCTGAGCACCGCGCTGATGGTGCGAGCCCGCGCGGCTCCGTGCGGGGTGAGGGGCCGGGTTTTTTCACTTCCGTTCCAGGCCGAGCGTTTTTGGGCGCGGGCGTGGCGCACTAGCAGCACCGCACGGGTGGTGAGTTCCCCGCGTTCCCAGTATTTCAGGACGCGTTTGAGCATGGCACGTTCGTCTTTATAACTGAGTTTTTCGAGGGCGGTTTCCGCGTTCATCCAGCGTGATCGGGTGATTTCGCCGGGGTGGGCCTTGGGGAATTCCGGGCGGGCGGCGACTGGCCGGGAGCGCGGTGTGAGCGGGCGGGCCACCCAGTAAAAGACCCGTTTCTTTTTCCCCGAGGAGAGGGTGTAGCCAATGGAGGGCAGGGGGCGCTGCAGGGCGATATATTCGCCGGTTTCTTCGTAGACTTCCCGTACGGCTGCCATGCGCGGGCCTTCGCCGGGCTTGTATTTACCCTTGGGGAAAGACCAGTCTTTATAGCTATCCCGGCGTACGAGTAGCACCTGGAATTCGCCTGCTTTTTTGCGCCATACAACGGCGCCAGCAGCATGAACGCTGCCCATCACTCCCCCTTCGGCATAGTCGTTACGGATATGTGCACACCCGCGGTTGTCCCGCGAGGCCCTGGCCGCGGCTTACCCGGCAGATTCTGGGCCGGACCGCTGCCGGCGGGCCGGGCCGGCCCAGGTTTTCTAGTCCCCTCCTGCCACGCGTGAGCGTGCCTGCTTCATGAGCAGCTCCTGGATATCGACGAGCGGGCGGCCCTTCGGGCTGAGGTTGTGACGCACCCACCCGTCCGGGCCCAAGTGCCACGAGCTGGTGGTATCCGCGGTGGCAACATCCACAAGCTCTACCAGGCGATCCACCATATCCGGATCCGTGATCTTGATAAGGGCTTCGATACGCCGATCTAGGTTACGATGCATGAGATCGGCGGAGCCGATGAAGACATCCGCGTCGCCGTCGTTACAGAAAGCGTAGATACGCGAGTGCTCGAGGTAGCGCCCCAGAATGGAACGAGCCTTGATATTATCCGAGAGCCCGGGGATGCCGGCACGCAGGGCGCAGATTCCGCGCACCTGGATGCTGACTTTCACGCCAGCTTGGCTGGCCCGGTAGAGGGCGTCGATCATGGCTTCGTCCACGATGGAGTTGACTTTGAATTTCACCCACGCGGGTTTGCCGGCGTTCTTGTTTTCAATTTCGCGTTCGATCCGGTCGATAAGCCCGGAGCGGATGCCGGTGGGCGCCACGAGGAGCCGGTGGAAGCGTTCCTGCCGGGAGTAGCCGGAAAGCTGGTTGAACAGCCGGGTGAGATCCTGGCCTACATCCCGGTTGGAGGTGAGCAGGCCCAGATCCTCATAGCCGCGGGCGGTTTTCGGGTTGTAGTTGCCGGTACCCACGTGGCAGTAGCGGCGCAGGCCATCGGATTCTTGGCGAACCACCAGTGCGAGCTTGCAGTGGGTTTTCAGCCCGATCATTCCGTAGACCACATGGACCCCGGCGCGCTCTAGCTTGCGCGCCCACTCAATATTGCGCTGCTCATCGAAACGTGCCTTGATCTCCACGATGGCGAGGACCTGTTTCCCGGCGCGGGCCGCGCGGATGAGCGAATTGACGATAGGGGAATCCCCCGACGTGCGGTACAGGGTTTGTTTAATGGCCAGGACTTGCGGATCCGCGGCTGCCTGGGCGATGAATTGCTGCACCGAGGTGGAGAAAGATTCGTAGGGGTGGTGAAGCAGCACATCATGATCACGCAGCTTGGCAAAGAAA
Source organism: Actinotignum schaalii (assembly GCF_028864145.1). Lineage (GTDB taxonomy): Bacteria > Actinomycetota > Actinomycetes > Actinomycetales > Actinomycetaceae > Actinotignum > Actinotignum schaalii_B. The sequence goes on from NZ_JARBHJ010000044.1 coordinate 10,129, forward strand.
TCCGCGGGTTTGGCTGATTCGGCATCGGTGAGCCCCGTAGGCGTGACCGGAACGTACTTGGGGTATTTGAGCCCGGGCCGATCCAGATCGTGAAGCTGCTCCAGGGATTGTAAATCCAAGGGCGCGGGTAGGCGGTAGGTATCAGAGGAGCTCACGCTCATTTCCTTCTGGAGGAAACTGAGGGTGGCATCATCCATATCCTCATCTACCTCCAGGCGCACCACCGGCCCGAAGCGCCGCCGGAGCAATTCGCGTTCCAGCGCGGTGAGGAGGTTTTCTGCGTCATCTTCTTCGACTTCGAGGTCCTCATTACGGGTGACCCGGAAGGTCGCGTAGCTCTGCACATCCATACCGGGGAAGAGCTCACCCAGGTGGTGCCCGATAAGTTCCTCCAGGGGCAGGAATTCAATATCGCTACCGGCCTCCACCGGAACGTTTTCCGGACTGTAGGCAGTGCCATCTTCTCCAATCATGAGGAAACGCGGGAGCAAATCCGGCACTTTCACCCGCGCAAAAGCGGAGGAACCGCGCCGATCCTTGAGGACGACGGCGAGGTTGAGGGACAGACCCGAGATATACGGGAAGGGATGGGAGGGATCCACCGCGAGCGGGGTGAGGACAGGGAAGATCTCATCCTTGAATAGCTTGGAGAAGCGCTGCTGTACCTGCGCATCTAGCTCATTCCAGCGGCGGATGAAAACGCCCTGGCCTTCGAGTTTAGGCTTGATATCCTCCGAATAGACTTTCGCTTGACGCGCGGTCAGTTCATGGGTGCGTTCCGCGATGCCTTTCATCACCTGGCGCGGGGTGAGGCCGGATGCGGCCACCACTCCGATGCCGGTATCAATACGGCGCTTGAGACCAGCCACCCGCACCATGAAGAACTCATCGAGGTTCGAGGAGAAAATGGAGAGGAACCAGGCGCGTTCCAAGAGCGGCAGGGTTTCATCTTCTGCCTGCTCCAGCACCCGCTCATTGAAAGCCAGCCAGGAGAGTTCCCGATCCGCGAAACGACCTTCGGGAAGCTGGGATTCCTCCGGGGCTTTCGCGGAGCGTTTGGCGAGTTTGCGGGATTCCTTAGCCATATCCGTGAGGGATTTCGTGGAGACCGGGGAGCCGAGCCGCACCGCCTGCAGGAAAGTTTCGTGCGGGGTGGGTTCCACAGCGCTGGCACCCTCCCGGGCCGCCAGGCGAGCACGGGTGGCGGAGAGGGCCGGTTCGGGTTGCAATTCATAGCGAACATGCCGTTCCGCCTGCGTGAACCCAGCTTTTCCGTAGACGTGCACCGCGGCGGAATTCGCGGCATCAACGTAGAGAATGCAGCGCGAGAAGCCCCGCGAGCCAGTTGTAACAAGGGCCCAAGCGGTCAGGAGCTTCCCGATGCCCTTGCCGCGGTGTTCCGGTGCCACCGCGAGAACGTAGAGTTCCAGCACATTCGCTTCGCTCGGTTCGCTGGCCGCATTGGCTTCACCCGCAGCCGATGCGCCAGCCGTGCCCGCAGCACCAGAGCCACCCCCAAGCACATTCGGCTTGAGCCACACAAAACCAACGAGTTCACCTTGGGAGCGCGCCGTTACTAGGAGTTCCGGCGTGAACCAGGGCGCTTCCATACGTTCGCGCAGATCCTCCGCGGTGAGCTGGCCCTGATCGGGCAGATCTGCAAAAGCCTCCGCATTGAGGCGCGCAATATCCTCCAAATCAGCGGCAGGATCCACCGGAGCCAGTACGATCCCCGGCAAAGTCCACAGCGCGGGAGCAGGATTTTCTTCCGTAACCGGACGTTCCAAAACGAGGAGGGTACGCCCTGGGTAGAGCTGGGAAGATGCCGCGAGTTCCTGCGCGGCGGGCAGATCCCCGTGCGCCCACACCGCGGTTTCCCCCGCATCCAGAACGGTGCGTAGCAATTCCTTACCGGCACCCTTGCCGCGGGCCTCCGGGCGCACGGCCAATTCCACATCCCCGGTGCGCCCGGAATGAGCCACCCCGACCACGGGATCCCCGAGAGTCCACACCCGCGAACTTTCCGCACCCGCGGCAATATCAAGAAGGGTTTGCTCACTGAAAGGCACAACACCATCCGCCGCGAAGCATTCCTGGGCGAGCTGATTAAAAAGCGCGGCCTGGTCCGGCTGCGGTGATCCGCTAACGATACTCATAGGAGGGCTCCTTTTTCCTGCTACCTCTTAACCGTAGTCGATCACTACGACAGAAAAGTTACGTCCAAGCAAACGAACGACGGCGCAGCGCCCCTCCGCCAGAGGGGCGCCCTCCCCGAGACCGTGAATTCCCGAGCGGGGCAGCACTGCTACCGAAACGGAGCACTTCCCGCAAATGCAGATCGGCTCCCCTCCCGGAACGGCACAGCTCCGCTAGGAAAGCGTGCCACGCACCGCCCGGGCTCCGGCCGCGCGGAATTCCCGCGCCGTTTCCAGCAGCGCAGCATCGCGGCGCGTCACCGGCGTGGCCAGCGGGTGCTCATCAGTCGGGATCCAGAGCGGATCCACTTCGGCAAGGGTGTCACACAGGCGAGCCGAGCTGGCTAGCACTTCCGCGAAGTCCCCGCCGAAAGAACCGGCGAACACCTCATCCCAGCTGGATTGCACCTCCCCGAGAGTGGGGGTTTTCTCCAGTTTCTCCACTCCATCAGCTCCCTGGGAGCCGAGCTTTTCCCGCGCGGCGGTGAGCCGCGCGGCGGCGTCGTTCGGGAAACGCCGCAACCATTCGCGCAGCAAGTAGCCGCGCCACAGCATTCCGGGAAGGGTGTCTTCCGGGGAGCGGGCCCATGCTTCGGCGATGACGTCGATACCTTCGGTGGCGACGAGGTCGAGCACGCGGGCACGTACCTCCGGATCTTCGGTATGGTAACCGGAGCCGGGCAGCAGCGCCTGGGCCGCGGTGTGGGCAAGCTCGCTGTGGTAGGCGACGTCCGCTTCACCTTCGATCGACTCGAGCTGGTCCGGTTTCATCTGGGCCGGACGGCGAAAACTGCTAGCCATAATTTTTCCTCCACTCGCTCGGGGCGCGCCAGTGCGCTCGCTCACTCCTCTATTGTCGCACCTCAAAGCGGGCCTTAGTGCGGCTATGAGCTGTTTTCCGCCGATTACGTAAAGGAGTTCCGGGATGCGGATTTCCACACAAATTCGACCCTACTTTTACCACCGGGCCAAAGCGCGCTACACTACTTCGTGGGCCTCTAGCTCCAACGGTCAGAGCACTGGACTTTTAATCCAAGGGTTGTGGGTTCGAATCCCACGGGGCCTACCATTTTCAGACAGGGAACGCTCGCGTTCCTTTTGCGCGATTTCAATCGACTCTTCCGGCATAAGCTCGCTTAGCGGAACACCTAGGAACGCGGCAGTCCAGGCAAGGTCCCGAGCAGACCAACCAACATGACCGCCAACTTTACGACTAATCACAGCCCTCTTCAGACCCAAATACTCACCAAGCTCCGACTGAGTCTTCCCGCACCGCTTAAGCCAAACCATCACACGCTCGCCGATGTATTGATCGGTATTGACGGTCTCTAAGTAGGAATCACTAACAACACTCATAGGGCAACCATAACAAGTAGTGTTACTTAGATGCAACACCAGCACTTGACTTAACGCTCTCCACCGCCGCATAATTTCACCGAACGTTACGATAAGTAAACTTAGGTGAAAGATGTTGACATGGAGCTTCTGACTACCGCCGATGTCGCGAATTGCGTAGGGGCGAGTCGCATATCCGTACTCAATTGGTGTAAATCCGGGAAGATCACCGCGTTCAAGCTCCCCTCTGGAAAATGGCGCATCCCCAAGTCGGAGGTTGATCGTATTCTCGCGCCGGTTGCGGAGAATGCTTCGCTGACGGCGGCGAGTGAGGTCTGTGCGGAGGTTCCTGGCCAGTTGGAAATTTTCGGGTAAAAAAGGGGAGCTAGTCATGACTGCGAAGCCTGCCGATGTGACTACCGGAGTTCGTGTTATTGATGTTGATCTCATCACGCCTCCTACCCTTAGTAATCCTTGTAACGGGGAAGTGATGGGGCAAATCTGGTTTTACGTTGCCCTTGATGCTGGCTTGATCGGGCAAATACGTAATGGGCGGGTTATCAGCGAAGGTGACTACGTCCGGATCACCTCCGGTTTTCACCCCCGAGTCAGGGACGGGCGTATCGAGCTTGGCTACCGGCCCGACATGGAGCCTGGGAAAGCCGAGATCGCCCCTGGCTGGGCGGTGTTGGAGATGCGTTACTTCACGCAAGCTGATGGTGAGTGGATTGACCATATCGTGCCGGTAGAGCAAGTAGACATCCTTCTTGAGTTTCTTATGCCGTATGTGTGGGATGTTCAGTGGGGTGAGTATCGCATGTTTTATGCTCCGGATTTCGAGGTCACCCAGGTCAAGGCTTTTACCTCCCCGCGGTTCTTTTCCGGGGACGCGATTCGTAAGTCTGCTTATCCAGCCGAGCTTGTCTATAAGTGGTTGAGCGAGACAGGCGGGGATGCGTCATGAGTTACTTACTCGGTTCCTTTCGTGATGAATGTGAAACAGTTGGGACTAGATACACGGATCAGAGTATTTGGGCCTCCGGCGGCAAGTGTGGGGGTCCCGACCGTCATGACCCATGCGCCTGGGACGAGGCCAGCTTCTTTGAGATCGATATCTTTAGAAAACTCTTGGGTCAAAAAGATGTCGTCTTTATTGGTGATGTTAATGAAAGCAAGACCAGCGCGTGCCGGATTCACGGATGTGACACGTCCGTAATAGACACCGAGTTCACCTACCTTCACACCATTTTCGAGACGGTGAACAGCCTGTCCGATGAGAGCATCAATGGTTCCTTGATCGGTTTTTATCCGAAGTCGGTCTTTGCTGTACTTACCGAGCTTGTTCTCTATCGCGAGGGCGAGGAGCGTGTGGAGTACGGTGACGTGCTTGGTGCTGCCACTGCCTTGTCCTGTCGTCACGGAAAAGCGGTAGTCCTGCGCTTGCCCGCTCTCGACATCACTTCTACTACCTCTACGGTTTTTAGAGGATCGGTTACTGCTCAGGTCCATATTGATTTTGAGGTGCTGAGCGGTTTCATATTTTTCGATTATTTTTGTGTTCTCGTCTGGTGTTTTTCGATTCTTGTTTCCCGCATAACGGTCACACCCGTTAATATGGCCCCTGCTTTTCCAGTAGGGGCGGGGTTTACCGCCCGCGAGGGAATGCGGTTTTGTGTTGACCGGCGTAACCGGAGCGTTGCAGGGGAAACCACGCAGGTCGTGGCCTCCGCAAATCATGACGGGTGGTTCGCCGGCGTCCACCCATTCCTTCACGGTCCATTCTTCGTATGTTTCCCTATTGAGTGCTTTATACATGCGTTATTCTTCCCTTCCATCTCCGTTGATAGAGGTTTCTTCTTCACTCTTATTATGCGTGTGGCGGTTGGGATGCGCGTCGTTTGGCGCGCGGGTTGGCTGGCCCTTGGTACTCCTAGAGAGCCAGCCGACCCTAGTCTTACCGCACCGCTCGACTACCTCGACGAGAAGCGTGTGGTGTCTTCGTCGTCCGGTTTAGCATCCCGGATGGGCTGTGTCTCGTCCGCGTTCGGGTTGTCGGTGAAGATGACCGAGCCATTAATAATGATGTGCTCGGCGTTGATAACCACCCCAGGACGGGATACCCCTGGCGTGCTTGACTTGTCCGGCATGTGTCGCGTTTCCGGCGCGCCCGCTGTGGCTGGTTTTGGTCCGTATCCCCACAACGTGAGAGTGTTGGACCAGGCGGACATGGCGTTACTAACCGCGCTAACAAACAGGAAAATGATTTCCATAATCTCCCCTTTCGGGATTGTTGGTAGGGGCACGAGCGGGATTGCTCGCACTCGGAGGGAAACGGTCTGCGTTTTTGTTTCCCTCTGCTTAACTAGTGCGCTTTGCACGCACAACGTGCGGGCGTGTTTTCCGTCTCGTGTTTTGATAAAGAAAGGGAGGCATCACTGGCAACGGTGGTGTGGCTCGTCTCGGTGTTCCATACGAGTACGGGCAGGCATGGGCAGGGTCGGTGCGGGCACATTGGGTTCGCACCGGCCAGCCCAGCCTAATTGTGGCCCGCGCACAGTGCGCCGCAGGGAGGTGGCAGTATGAGCGATACGGGCTTGTTTTTCTCGGTTCGTTCTTATCCTGTGCTTCTTGAGCGCGATGTGGTTCTGGATCCGGATTTGTCGTATGAGGCACTGAGCGTGTGGGTGGCGATGCTGGCCATGCCTAAAAACGCTGAGCGGACAGTTAGTGCTCTTACTGGGCGTGGGTTTGGGCGCGACCGGGTTACCCGCGCTTTGAGCGAGCTTGAACGGTATGGCCTGGTGTATCGGTGGGAGCGCCGCGTCCCTGAGGGCCATGGGTTGCTCACGCAGGTTTTCGAGCGCCCGGCCTCGCCTTTGACTGCGTTTCGGTGTTTGCCGGTGAAAATCCGGCCGTTTGTCACGAGGTGTTTATCGGTTCCGGGTGTGGTTGTTGGTGAGTTGCGGGCGAGCCTGGCCGCCACACACACGCCCAGCCTGTCTAATACTGAAGCGTACTGGGTTTTGTTCCTACCTGTTTTTGAGAGGATTAGGAACATGTCTAGAAGGTATTCGCAAGAGTTTAAGGCCCGTGCGGTTCGGATGGTGGCTGGCCGTCT
>NZ_JARBHJ010000045.1 GCF_028864145.1 Actinotignum schaalii
TCGAGGATAGGTAAGAGTTGATTCGAAAGGTACCCGCGATGGTCGCCTTTGTGCATGCCGACACGAGGATCACCGCGGGATACAGATACACCACACTAACGGACGCAACCCTTCTTGAGATGCTGGAAAGTGCCGGAACTCCGGAAGAATTCTCCGGATCTTTCGATTTCTCACGGCCCATTTCCGAGCAAGTACCGCAGCGGATTGGGGACTACCGCCGCCGCGACAACATCACAGATGGCACACTCAATGCCTATCGCGAGCATTACAAGGATGAGAAGATCGAGAAGGAGGATATCTTCTTCTACGTCTACGCACTCCTCCATCATGAGGATTACCGGGAACGCTATGCGGCTGATCTCAAGAAGATGCTGCCTCGTATCCCCAAAGTCACGGATTTCTGGTCCTACAGCAATATCGGCCGCGAGCTTGCTGAACTGCACGTCAATTACGAAAACCTGGAGGCATACCCCAGCATCCAGGAAGTAGAGGGCATGAGTCCCACGATTGATGACTGGAACAAATACCGTGTCACGAAACTTGCGTGGGGTAAGGGCCACGGAGGCAGCAAGGACATGACCTGCCTGATCTACAACGATTACCTCAAGATCACCGGTATCCCGGAAGAAGCCAATACCTATAAGATCGGCGGGCGTAGCCCCCTGGAATGGATGATTGACCGCTACCAGTTCACAACTGATAAAAAGACTGGCATCGTTAACGACCCGAATGACTATTGCTGGGAGATTGGCGACCCGGCCTACATCGCGAAACTTGTGGGCAAATTAGTGACAGTATCGATGCGGACCATCTCACTCACCCGCAGCCTGCCCGAATTCATCATCGATGAGGAGGCGCAGTAACGCTCATAGACAACACATAACGCGCACACGCGCGCCGCGGCGGCTCGCGAACAACCGTTCGCGTAAACTACCGGTGTGTCAACTTCCGAAGAATACTCAGCTCGTCATCTCCAAGTTCTCGAAGGCCTGGAAGCCGTCCGCAAACGCCCCGGCATGTACATCGGCTCCACGGATTCACGCGGACTCATGCACTGCCTCTGGGAAATCATCGACAACGGCATCGACGAAGCGCTGGAAGGATTCGCTACCCATATCACCGTCACCCTGTACGCCGACGGTTCGGTTGAGGTAACCGACGACGGCCGCGGTGTCCCCGTGGATACCGTCCCCGGAGTGGGGCTTTCCGGAGTGGAAGTTGTGTATACCCGCCTGCATGCCGGCGGGAAATTCGGAGGCGGATCCTATTCCGCCTCGGGCGGCCTCCACGGCGTAGGTGCCTCGGTGGTCAATGCCCTCTCCGCCCGCATGGACGTGAAAGTCCGGCGCGGCGGCAAGATCTACCAAATGCAATTCAAGCGCGGGGAACCCGGGCGTTTCCAGGACGACGCCCAGCCCTCCCCGGAAGCACCTTTCGAAGCTTTCACCCACGGCAGCGAACTCGATATAGTCGGAAAAGTAGCGAAGAAAAACACCGGAACATCCGTGCGCTACTGGGCTGACCCCCAGATTTTCCTGGCCGAAGCAGAATTCTCCTATGACCTGCTCACCGAACGGGTACGCCAATCCGCGTTCCTGGTGCCCGGCCTGACCATCACCATTCGCGATGAACGCGGCCTGGCGGGCACTCCGGGGGAGAACGGCCCCCACGAGGAAGTGTTCCACTACGAGGGCGGCGTCGTCGATTTTGCGGACTACCTGTCCACCGATCCGGCCCTCACCGCTACCATGCACCTCACGGGCAGCGAAACCTTCACCGAAAACGTGCAGGTCCTCGACCCGGAAAGCGGGCATTTGCGCGCCCAGGAAGTTGAACGCACCTGCGAAGTGGATGTGGCCCTGCGGTGGGGGACCGGATATGACACCACCACCGAATCCTTTGTGAACATTATTCGCACGCCCGGGGGAGGTGCGCACCAGAGCGGCTTCGAACAGGGCGTGGTGAAAACCCTGCGGGCCCTGATCGACACCAATTCGCGGCGCCTCAAGCTCACCGCCAAAGATGCCAAAATCGAGAAAGACGATATTTTGGCCGGGATGACCGCGGTTGTCACGGTCCGGTTAGCCGAACCCCAATTCGAGGGACAAACGAAGGAGATCCTGGGGACTGCGGCAGTGCGCCCCATTGTGGCGCGCGTCGTCGCCGCACAACTCCACAGTATCCTGGCGTCCACGAAACGCGACCAAAAAACCGAAACCTCCAGGCTCCTCGAAAAAATCGTGGCGGAAATGCGGGCGCGGGTGGCCGCGCGCGTCCACAAGGAAATCTCGCGGCGCAAAAACGCGCTCGAAAATTCCACTCTGCCCGCCAAGCTCGCCGATTGCCGCAGCGATGATATTGAGCACACCGAACTTTTTATCGTCGAGGGAGATTCGGCGCTGGGCACCGCGAAGTTGGCGCGTTCCTCGGAGTTCCAGGCCCTGCTACCCATCCGTGGGAAAATCCTCAACGTCCAGCGTGCCTCGCCGGCCGATATTCTGCGCAACCAGGAAGTTTCTTCCATTATTCAGGTGGTCGGGGCCGGTTCCGGGCGCACTTTTGACCTCGCGGCAGCGCGGTACGGGAAAATTATTATGATGACGGATGCGGACGTGGACGGCGCCCATATCCGCACCCTGCTGCTCACGCTTTTCTTCCGCTATATGCGTCCCCTCGTGGAAGCCGGGCGGGTTTTCGCGGCGGTGCCGCCACTGCACCGCATCGAGGTGGCCGGGCGTGGCGGGAAAAAGGGCTCGTATATTTATACCTATTCCGAAGAAGAATTGCATCGGGAACTCAAGAAGCTCGAACGCGCCGGGAAAAGCTATAAGGAACCCATCCAGCGTTACAAGGGCCTGGGGGAGATGGACGCGCACCAGCTCGCTGAAACAACCATGGATCCGGCCCACCGCACCCTGCGGCGTATCCGCATCGAGGACGAAGCTGCGCTGCGGGAAGCCGAGTCCGTTTTTGAAGTATTGATGGGTAACGAGGTGGCCCCGCGGCGCGAATTTATTGTCGAGGGCGCCGACGATATCTCCTACGACAAGATCGATGCCTAAGATTCCGGGCCCGCGCTTCGCTACACTTGAGAGTCATACCCGTAAAGGAGGGCTCATGGGTAACGGCGCGATACGGTGGAGCGATCTCACAGCGGCGGATGGCCGCGCGATTTTCACGCTGCTGGATACTCACCAAAGCACCGTGAACTCCAGCTTCCGCACCTCACGCGAAGAAATCGATCTCATGTTTGAGCCCTCGGTTCCGCATAGTGTTTTTGGGTGGTACGACGACGCAGTACCGGTCCGGCGCCTTCTTGCTTTCGGTATCGTGCGCCTGTACGATGCCCGCACCGCGCATCCCACGGTTACCCTCTCGGCCAGCGTGCACCCCGGGCTGAGCCCGGAGCTGCGCGAACAGGCAGCTCGCGGGGTGCTCGCCGAACAATTGCGCCGGGCTCCGGCCCTGGCGGCCGGAACCCTGCACCCCGTGGCCGTGGCGAATGTGGAAAGTTGGGATCCGGAACGGGGGAGGGCCCTGGCGGCTGCTGGCTTCACCGACCGGCTCTCCTATCTGCAAATGCGCCGGCCGCTCACGCGTGGGCCGCTGCCTCTGCCGCCTTCCGCGCATGCTGAGAACAATGGGGTGGAGTTAGTTCCTCTCACACCCGATTGGGACGACGCCGCGCTTCTTGCCCACAATTCTTTTTACGCAGATAAATTGAATTACCCGATTTACACCCGGGAGCAGTGGCGTATTGAATGCGCTTTTATGCGCCGGGAATGGAGTTTCCTGGCGGTTGATACCCGCGGGGATCGCCCCCGGGTACTCGGGTGCATTATGACCGCAGCCTATGAGCAGGACTGGCCCGGCCTGGGATTCTGTGAGGGCTATGTTGATGAGCTCGCGGTGCGGGCGGAAAGCCCGGACGGGGTCAATGCCCGCCTGCTGGCTGCCAGTATTGCCGCCCAGGCGGAGAGCGGCATGGATGCCACCACGTTGGATCTCACCGTGCACTACGAGCCGGACGGCACCTGCCTGACCCCCGACAGTGCGGCGCGCCTGAGCCTGTATGAAAGCTTCGGCTTCGAAGTCACCGAACGCACCCGGGTAGTGCACCACCCGCTTCCGGATCTGCCGGCGCGCTCGTAAGGAGCCGCGTTCCGCGGCGGCGCGCGGTGCCTAGCTGCGTGCGAAAGCACGTGCGCCAAGGCGGCCGCTCGCGCCGCGTGGCTAGCTTCCGATAGCGGCAACCGGGACCGTCAGGGCACTGCCCGAAGCATCCCGCTTCTCTTCAACCTCGGGTAGCTGAACCGGCTGGCCGGAGGCCGTGATGGCGCGCAGTGGCTCCGGGCCGATAGCGGCCAGTGCCACAACATTTTCCCCCCGCAGGAAACGCTGGGCGCGCACCCCGCCCGTACCCCGGCCTTTTGCCGGGAAACGATCCAGGGGCGTGACCTTGGCACTACCCGGTTCGGTACCCGGGAGGGCCTGTGCATTCGAGGCAATCGTGACCACCAGGGAACCGGCAAGATCATCACCGGGCACCACCCCGAGGGCAATGACCTGGGCATCTTCCGCGCAGCGAATCCCGGCAATACCCTGACCGGCCCGGCCCTGCGGGCGCACCAATGATGCCTCAAAGCGCAATAACTGCGCATCGCTCGTGATAAGAACCACCTGGTCGGTATCGCGGGCCAGCGCGCAGCCCACCACGCTATCGCCTTCCGCCAGGGTAATAACTTCCCAGCTCTCCTTATTCGGGTACACGCCGTTCACCCGCTTAATCCGCCCGTGCGCGGTGGCCAAGGTGAGCACCGGATCACCCTCGGCGGCGGTAAGCGGGGCCAGCCCGATGACACGCTCCCCGGAATCTAGAGAAATCAGATCCACTACAGGGGTGCCACCGGCCAGCGAGGGAGCCCCCGCGGTATCCGGAAGTGCGGGGACGGTAAGTACATCCAGGTCGATCATGCGCCCGTGGCTCGTCAACACGCCGATATGCCCGCGGGCCGTGGCAGCAACCCGCGAAATAATCGCATCGTGGGCCCGGCGCGGGCCGCCGCGCTCGGGAGCATCGCCGCTTGCGGTGCGCGCCACCAGCCCCGTTCCCGAGAGCAGCACCCAGGTCGGATCATCGGAGATCTCCAGGGGGAGAGCTTGCGGTGCCGCGGCGCTGGCCACTCCGTCCGATTCCAGCAGCACGGTGCGCCGCGGAGTCCCGAATTGCTGGGCCACCTCCGTCATCTCAGTGGCCACTACCTCACGTAAACGCTCGGGCGACCCCAAGATTTCTTCCAGCTCCGCGATGGTGCGCTCCAACTCCTCGCGACGCCCTTCCAGCTCAATTTGGGAGTACTTCGTGAGGCGGCGCAGCCGCAGCTCCAAAATATAATCAGCCTGAGCCTCGGACAGATCAAAAACCGCCATGAGCCGCTCGCGGGCCGCCGCGGTATCATCCGAAGAACGAATAACCGCGATCACCTCATCAATATTGAGGACGGCAATAAGTAGGCCCTCCACCAGGTGCAGATCAGATTGCGCGGCCCGTAAACGGTGCTCACTACGCCGGCGCGTCACCGTGATACGGTGCTCAATCCACACCCGCAGCAGCTCCAGCAGTCCCAGGGTTTGCGGCTGTCCATCAACCAAAGCCACATTATTAATCCCGAAAGAATCCTCGAGCGGAGTGTGCTGGTACAGCTGGGCGAGTACCGCTTCGGGGTGGAACCCATTTTTTACTTCGACGACGAGCCGCATGCCGTGGTGTCGGTCGGTCAGGTTTTGAACCCCGGAGACACCCTGGATTTTCTTGGCGTTAACGGCGTCCTTGAGCTTGTCAATGATCTTTTCCGGACCCACAAGATAGGGCAGCTCCGTAATAACAATGCCGCGCTTACGGGCGCTGATTTTTTCGATACGCGCCGTCGCCCGGGTACGGAAAATACCGCGCCCGCTTTCGTACGCTTCCCGGATACCATCCAGGCCAATAATTTTGCCGCCTTCGGGCAGGTCCGGGCCGGGGATAAAACGCATAATATCCTCGAGGCTCGCATCCGGGTGGCGCAGCAGGTGCTTCGCCCCGTTAATAACCTCAATAAGATTATGCGGCGGAATATTCGTGGCCATCCCCACCGCGATGCCGGAAGAACCATTGACCAACAAATTCGGGATCGCGGCCGGGAGCACCTCGGGCTGTTGGAGCGTGTTGTCATAATTGGGGACCATATCGACAACGTCCTCGTCGAGCGAGGAAATCATTGCCATGGCCGGGGCAGCTAGGCGTGCCTCGGTATAGCGCGAGGCAGCTGGCCCGTCGTCGAGCGAACCGAAATTACCGTGACCGTCCACCAGCGGTAGCCGCATGGTGAAAGGCTGGGCGAGGCGCACCATCGCATCATAAATAGCGGTATCACCGTGGGGGTGGAGGCGTCCCATCACGTCACCCACCACACGCGAAGATTTCACGTGCGCGCGGTCGGGGCGCAGGCCCATCTGCCCCATCTGGAAGAGAATACGGCGCTGCACCGGCTTGAGACCGTCACGAGCATCGGGCAGAGCACGCGCGTAAATCACCGAGTAGGAATACTCGAGGAAGGAGGTGCGCATCTCCTCCGACACGTTAATATCGACGATATGTTCCGCGGGGCTCGTATTCTTGGGCATTGCTCAATTATCCCGCTTTTTGGCCGCGCGCGGGGCGGCGGCACAGGAGTGTCGGGGCGGAAAGTAGACTGAGAGGCATGACTGAGCTTCCTGTGTTGCCCGGGGCGCGCTCCCTGCGTGCCGTCTTGGGTGAATGTTTAGCCGCCTGCGGGGTGCTGCCCGAACCGGAAAACCCGGCGGCTGAAACGGAACGGGTGGATGGCCCCACAGCGGGCCGGGCGAGCGTGCTGGACTTGCCGCCGGCCAGCCGGGTCTGCCTCGTCCTCGTGGACGGCCTGGGGGCGGAAAACCTGGCGGCGCGCATCGGCCACGCACCCACCCTGCGTGCCTTGACCGCGCGCGAACCACTCACTTCCACGGCACCGTCCACCACCGCCGCCGCCCTCACCACCCTGGGTACCGGGGCGCTTCCCGGGCGCACATCGATGCTGTCCTACTCCCTGCGTTCCCCGCGTACCGGCCGTAATTTCTCCCTGATTAGCTGGGAGGATAGCGGGCTCGACCCGGAAGAATGGCAGCCGGTGCCCACCTGGGCGCAGCGCCTGGAAGCCGCCCGCCCCGGCACGGCCACGCAGCTGGGTGCCATCCAGGATCCGGACCATATCGGCTCGGGGCTAACCTGGGCCGCTTGGCGCGGCTTTACCGCGATCGGGGGGCCGGCCCTCGATGACCGGGTCCACCTAGCCGCTCGCTTCCTGCGCGAGGGTGGGCGTTTCGCCTACCTGTACTGGGGGGAAGTTGATCACCGCGGGCACCGCTGGGGAGCCACCAGTGAGGAATGGACCATGGCGCTCGAAGATTTGGACGCCGGTATCCGCCTGCTCACCCGGCTGCTGCCCCCGGATACTCTGCTGGTCCTCACCGCTGATCACGGCATGGTTGATCCGAGTGAACGCATCGATGTAGCTACCACGCCGGCCCTGAGCGAAGGCGTGGACCTATATTCGGGGGAAGAACGCGCGGTGCATCTTTACACCCGGGAACCGGAAAAAGTGGCGGCGCGCTGGCGGGACTACCTCGGGGACCGATCCTGGGTGTACACCAAAGAAGAAGCAATCGCGACCGGCATGTTCGGGCCGGTCACCGCGCAGGCACGCGAAGCTATGGGGGATGTGCTCGCTTTCCAGCGTGGCCGTCTGAGCGTGGTCCACACCGGGCAAATGCAGCCGGGGGCCACCTTTATGCGCGGGGTCCACGGTTCGCTTACCCCCACGGAGATGCTTATTCCCCTGCTCCTGGAGCTCAAGTAGCGCCGGAATGCGTAGCGGTGCGCGCGCTCGCGGGTACACGTGGTGCTAGCACGCTAGCACGGGCGCCCGCCCAAGCTAGTCTTTTTTACCGAAGACAATCTCATCCCAGGACGGCATGGTCGGCCGATCGGTGCGCTTGCGCCCGCGCCGTGCATCGGTAGCTGCCTGCGCTGTTTTCTCTGGCGCACTTGCCGGCGCGGTTTTTTCGGCAGCCGGCACGCTAGCCGAGGCAGCGCCAGCCGCACCGCTCGCCTCAGTTGAGGCATCGGACGGTCCGCCATCGGCATCGGAGGCAGCACCCGCACCAGAAACCGTGCCCGCGGCTGAGCCAGCGGCCCCGCTCTCATCTGAAACGGAAGCCGGGCGGAGCACCGGGGTCTGGGTGAGTTCCTCGGGCTCCAGCAGCGCCCGCTGACCGGGTAGCTGCCCCTCGCGCGAGGGCAGGGAAACGATGGTGGCCGGAGCCCGCAGCTCCTCCTCATCTTCGGGAGCCCGGTGTGCCCCGTCCCATTCATCGGGATCGATATCATGATCGGCATCCGGCATGGGGCGTGACTTACCCCGCTGGGAATCAAGCGAGGCCAGCACCTCATCAATAGACGCGCGCGCCGGGGGAGTATCCGCCGCGCTCGGGAGGGCAGCGGGGGAGGCCGGTACCGCGGCGGGAACCGCCGCGGGCGGCGTCGTACCGGAAAAAACAGGATCCGCAGTTCCTGCCACCACCGCGGGAGTGTGATCCGGGCGCCACGGGCCCGCATCTGCCGTGAGGGAAGTTTCCGACAGCCACGAGGCCTCATCATTGCGGGCCTGAAGAGCATGGCGATCCGTGTCGATAAACCAGCGGGCCTCGTGCTCGCGCCCGGCGGACACGAAGCGCACAATCAGCGCCCAGGGTTGCCCAGCCTCACGCACCGCATCCCAGGTGATCGAGGCGGTATCCACATCGCGGGCAACGAGACGGGATGTGACGAGTTCTTCAACTGTGAAACCGCCCACGTCGCGCCCGAGAGTGTAGTTACGGGCCTGCGCGGCGGTGTAGTTACGTTCAGCAATAATGGGATACGCCAGGGCGGAGATGCGTGAGGGAGGTAGCGCGGCCATCTCGGAAATATCGTCCACGCTGCGGCCGGCACGCACGAGAGCTTGGATTTCACGCGGCCCCATCGGGGTGATCTCCTCATCGGGAGTGCTGGGACGGGGATCCTTGCGCAGGGCAGCACGCAGATCATCGGTGACGGGCAGCAGATAGCGATTGCCCTCCTCATCGTTGAGCGTGAGGTTGTGACCGTCGGGTTGCAAGCCGAGCAGCTCCAGCTTTTTCATCTTTTCCCTTACTCTTGGTACCACTCTTAGGGTGCCACCTCCGGGCCCGAAAAGCAGGTATTGGGCGCGGGTGTGTTTCCATGTGCCGCGCGTGCTGTTACACTAAGCGCGCAGTACCACCCGTCAGGACCATACGCGAGGGCGGAAAGATCCGTTTCTCGCGGGTGGACGCCGGTTCGTGCGGAATCCACCGCATGGACCCCGGCACTTTTGGAGAGTGACTTTATGGCAACAGATTACGATGCTCCGCGTAAGCAAGACGAGGAGCTCCGCGAGGATTCTTTCGAACAGCTCGCCGGGCGGCGCTCGGACCAGCAATCCGGCGCGGTTGATGAGGACGAGGTCGAAGCGGCCGAGGGCTTTGAGCTCCCCGGTGCGGACCTGTCCAATGTCGAGCTATCCGTCAATGTGATTCCGGCTCAGGATGATGAATTCACCTGCTCACAGTGCTTCCTGGTTCACCATCGCTCCCAATTGGATCACGTGGAAGACGGACTGCCCGTCTGCGTGGATTGCGCGGGCTAACTGGAAGTACGACGACGCCGCGGCCCTCGGGCCGCGGTATCTCACCACAGTGCATCTCAACACGGTGCGACTTCCCTCATTAGACTAGAGGAAATGAAGGAATCGGGACGAGGAGTATAAAGCTATGGCATGGTTCTCATGGCGGAAGAAAAACACGACCTCGGCATCGCAGCCGGTAGAGCGTGAAGAAACCGGCCAGAACCTCGCTGCGCAAAATTCCGGAGCGGCGGAAGGTAGCGTGGAGGCCACTGCCGGTGCTGAAGCTCCCGCTGCAGGCCCGAAGGAACGCGGCCCCTACGATGAATCCGAAGCCCCGGAGAACCCCGCTCTTATTGACGGCGGTGCGCTGCGACTACCGATTTTGCCCGATGCCACCATGCAATTCTCTGTGGATCGCGAACGTCAGGTCGTGCTCGGCGTGGTCTACGTGATGGGGGATTCCGCGGTGCAATTGCAGGTATTCGCCGCACCGAAATCCGCTAGCCTGTGGGAGGATATCCGGGTAGAAGTGATTTCCTCCATCGCCAATCAGGGTGGGCGTTTCCAGGAAGCTGAAGGGGAATACGGCCCCGAAATCCAGGCCCAGATGCCCGCGGAGAACGGTCGGGTACCGGTGCGCTTTATCGGTATTGACGGCCCGCGCTGGCTGCTGCGGGTAGCCGTGACCGGGCGCGGGGCGGTAGATCCGGAACGCGGTACCGAAGTACTCCACCGCGTCCTCGATGATCTGGTGGTTGTGCGCGGCACCCAAGCTATCCCGCCGCGCGAATTGCTTCCCCTCGCTCTTCCCCAGCAGGGTGAGCCGGAACCAGAAACTCCTGATACCGGCATCGAGCTCCCCAAGCGCGGCCCGGAAATCCAAGAGATCCACTAGATAGCTATGGCTACACCGGTGTGGGTGACGGGGGATATTATCGCCATCACGTACCCGGGCGCCCCCGGAGGGAATGGGGCCCATACCCCGGAAGTACGTATCGCTGTGGAAACCACCGCGGGGCTCCTCACCCTTATTTTCCAAGGGAGGCGCACCATCGACTGCGTGCGAGTTGGGGATCGTATTCGCGCTCGGATAGTGCCATTGCGGCGCAGGGGCGTGCTGGTAGCATATAACCCGGAATATATCGTGCTTTAGCGAGCACCCCTGAACAGCCGGGAGGCCACATGGATACCACCACACCCGGCGGCGGTCTGCGCGCGGTTCTCGGGGAAGAATTCGATGCCTGGAAAGCGATAGGTGGGGTGCGCGGTGTCATTGAAGCTAATGTTCCCGCCCTCGTTTTTGTCATTATTTATTTAGTTACCCGCAATATTCCCCTGGCGGTCCTCGTTCCTCTGGGCATGGCCGTTCTGGCTATTCTGGTGCGGCTCATGCAGCGGATCGACGTGATGCCGGCCCTCGGCGGGCTTTTTGTGGTTGGAATCTCGGCCTTTTTCGCCTGGCGCTCCGGACGCGCGGAAACCTATTTCCTTCCCGGTTTCCTCACCAATGCCGCTTACGCGGTAGGAGTGACTATTTCCCTTCTCATCCGCCGGCCCATCATGGGATATATTATCGGGATGCTGCGCGGGGATATTGCCTCGTGGCGCAGCGCCACCCACCCGGCCGCTCGGCTCACCTACCGGCGCTATACCCGCATTACATGGCTGTGGCTCGCCATGTTCGTCGGCCGCGTCGTCGTACAACTGCCCTTCTTTATCAGCGGCAATACCGCAGCGCTGGGCGTTATCAAAATTATTGCCGGGCCGGTGCTTTTCTGCCTTATCCTCTGGGCCACCTGGCTACTGGTACGTGGCCTGCCCCCGGCCAGCACCTACCTGGAGCCTTCCGAATCTACGGCGGCCTCTCCTTCCGCATCTTGAGCGGGGGCCGGGCGGGGCCGGAAATAGCTCTTGAGAGCGGACATATCCACATCGTCCCCGCCATCAATGAGGAGTACCTGATCATCCACATCCACGATTAAATCGGCATCGGCGGTCAGTGGCACACCATCACGAATAATGGCGTTAATGGCGACTCCGGAGGGCAGCTCAATATCGCTGATGGCGCTTCCCACCACCGGGGCATCGGCGGATACCGAAACCTGCCACAGGCTCGCCCCGCTGCGATGGAAACGCATGACCTGAGTGAGGGAGCCATCCGAGACCGCATCCTCCACCAGGGAGGCCATAATTCGCGGAGTGGAGACCGTGACATCCACACCCCAGGCATCGGTGAACAACCATTCATTACGCGGGTTATTGACACGCGCAATGGTGCGGGCGATGCCGAACTCGGTTTTTGCCAGCAAAGACACCACCAGATTTACCTTGTCATCCCCGGTGGCACACACGATAATATCGGCCTCCGCCGCGCCCGCTTCGCGCAGTGCGGGAACTTCGCAGGCGTCAGCCAGATGCCAATCCGCATCCGAAGCACTCGAAATACGCATAGCGGAGGGCTTTTTATCCACGATAGAGATCGAATGTTCGGATTTGAGAAGTTCGCGGGCCACCGACACCCCGACGGCGCCAGCCCCAATAATGAGAATATTCACTGCGCACCTTCCGATTTGAGCAGCATATGTTGTACGCCGGAGGCGTCCTCGGAAGCCACGAGCACTTTGAGAGTATCCCCGTCCTGGATCACGGTGTCACTGTGGGGGAGGAGCCCGGCCAGGCTACGGATAATATAGGCGACTCGCGCCCCGGTTTCGTCTTCCACATCCGCGACGGTGCGCCCGAACCAGCGCCGATCCACTGCAACTTCAATGAGGGAAATCCGGGCGAGGGGATCGCGGAATTCGTGGTGGGGTCCCAGCGGAATGAGTTCACGCAGCACCCGGTCCGCCGTCCAGCGCACCGGGGCGACCGTGGCGATCCCGAGCCGTTCGTAGATAATCGCGCGAGTGGGATCGTAGACACGAGCCACCACATTGGTGAGTCCGAAAGTTTCGCGCGCCACCCGGGCGGCGATGATATTCGAGTTATCGCCCGAGGAAACGGCGGCGAAGCCGGCGGCGTCGTCGATATTTGCGCGCGCTAAAACATCACGATCAAAACCGACGCCGGTGATCTGCTGCCCCGGGAAATCTTCGGGGAGCTTGCGGAAAGCTTCAGCATCCTGGTCGATAATGGCCACCGAATGGCCGATGGCGGAAAGCGAGAGCGCCAGTGCGGCACCCACGCGCCCGCATCCCATAATTACGAAGTGCACTACATTACGCTACCGCAAAGCGGGTACCGTATCCTAGTGATGAGAAAATTATCGTTCCTGGGGATGTCCCAGTACGTGGGCGCGGCTACCTGCGTCTGCCTGGCGGTGGTCTTGCTCCCACGCAGTATTCAACGCGGGGCACCGTTCGCGAACCCCACCCTCGTGGGCGCCATGGCGCTGGCGGGGGCCGCGGTGCTTGCGCTCGTGGTGGCGGCCACCATCGCAGCATCCCGCGTCCTGCCCGGCAAAGCCGCGCACCAGGTGGTCTCCCGCTATATTTCCCCGGCTTTTGGCACGGTTGCCGCTGCCGCACGTTTCGCGGCTTTCGCGCTGCTCCTGGTCCTGGCCGCCGGCCTGGTAGGTATGGCGGTGAATGCGCTCACCCCGTTGGCGGTGGACGGGCGTCTCATTCAGATCCCGCTGGTCGTGGTCTGTGCCCTACCCGCACTGCTGCATTGGCGTCTACCGCTGGCGGGCGCCTTGCTCGCCGTGCTCGCGGCCAGCGGGGTGATTATTGCAACGCTCATCACCGGGCTGGTGCGCGAGGCCCGCGGCACTGTCTCCCTCGCGGATCTCATCACCAACCGCGCCGAAGAACTACCCGGTTCCCAAGCTATCCACCCGCTCGGAAATACTTTTGTCATTATGTGCTTCCTGGCCGCGGTGGTCCTTCTGGTTGGTGGGCGCATCGGTACCGGGCGCGAACGTTTCTTAGGGCCGCGCGCCCTGAGCACCATTGCCGGTGTTGCCGCGGTGGTGCTTTCGGGCACGTTCTATCTGGAAATGCGCTTGGATATCCTCACGGTCCCGGTGGGCCTACCCAGTATCGTTATGGGTACGGCATTTTGGGGAAGTACCGGGCGTATCGTCACCGCGATTGCCTTCGGCTTCCTCGGGTTAGTCTGCGTTTTCGTGGTGTACGAACGTCTCCCGCGCCTGTTGCGGGAACTTGCATTCGACGGCGCCCTGCCCGCTCGCCTCGCCGCCCCGGAAGCTTCCCGGGCCCGCAGTGGTGTTGTGCTGCTGGTTGCGGTTCTCGCTGGCGCTCTCGGGGTATTTTTGTCGACGACGCACGCCGGTGTCGTCGCCCTTGTCTTTGTATGTTTCCTTATTTTTACGCTGCATTGCGCGGCGCTCTCCCTGCGCGGTGGGCAGATCCTTAAAACCTCGGAGCGGCGGGAGGAACGCCGGGCCGCGCATGCCTCGCGCTGGGGTTTCGCTTTCTTCGCGCTGGCGGGATTCGCTGTTCTCCTCGTCACGGTGGCCATGCAGCCGGCCTGGACCCTTACCTCGCTAGCGGCGGTGGCGGTGCCTACGGCGGGGATGCTCATCGCCCAGCGCGGGCGCGGAAAGATGAGCGCCCACCTCAAACCCTTGGATGTGGGAGCGGGGCGGAGACTTCCGGTCCGTACCCACGCGGTGGTGTTGGTTCAAGAACTCAATTTGCCGACTTTGCGGGCGGTTACCTACGCACGTGCGTTGCGGCCTTCTACCTTGACCGCGCTTACCGTGGACCTGAGCGAAAGCCGTACCGCCGCGCTGCGCGCCGCCTGGAGCCAATCCCAATTGCCGGTGGGCCTGACCGTGCTGGGCAGCCCCACGAGCGGGGCGCGCGGGCCGCTCGTGGACTATATTCGGTTCCTTCTCGACACTCACCCGCAGGATATTGTGCTGGTTATCGCGCCGAAAGTGGTATCCACGACCCTGTGGCACCGGGTGTACCTGCGCCGATCCGTACCCCCACTTTTCGCTGACCTGTCCTATGACTCGCGCCTCATGCTGGTGCAAGTTCCCTACCAAATCCATTCGGGAGAAGACCTGTGACCACCCCTGCTGCTCAAGCTCATTATTCGACCGTCGATATCACCCTGGAAGATATCGGCCAGGGCGGTATTGCCATCGGGCGTGCCGAGGGCAAAGCGATTCTGGCTCGCTTCGGGCTGCCCGGGGAACGCGTGCGGGTTGCCCTTACCGAGGAACGCGCCCGCTTCGCCCGCGGGGATGTGATTGAGGTACTCGGCGATCCGTCGCCGTACCGGCAGGCCCATCCGTGGCCGGAAGCCGGACCCGGGGGAGTGGGTGGTGCAGACCTGGGACACGTTGTGTTTGACTACCAGCACGAGTGGAAAACCCGGGTCCTGAGCTCAACTCTCCGTAGGATTGGTGGCCAAGCTCTCAGTGATCATCTGGAAACGCAGGGGATCGTTCCTGCGGTCACGGCTCTGGAATCCGACCGTGCTAGCGGCGGCTGGGCGAGCCGTACTCGCATTGACGTGACCGTGACTTCGGGACGTTTCGGAATGTTCCGCGAAGGCAGCCGCGAGGTTCTGCCCATCACTTCTATGCCCCTCGCCGTCAAGGAGATCGCGGAGCTGGGGCTGTGGGACGGAAGCTACCTCACCCGACTCGCCCGCAGCCTCGGCCCGCTGCGCGATGGGCAGCGGGTGCGTATCCTCGCGCCTTCGGCCAGTCCGGTCGCGGTGAGCCTGGGCGGGCGCACCTTCGATGCGACCGGTGCAGAATCCTCCCCCTTCGTGCGTGAAGAGGTGCGCGTGGGGGAGGAGAACTACCGCTACCGGGTGCGGGCCTCCGGTTTTTGGCAGGTGCATCGCGAGGCGCCAGCTATTCTTATCGATCTGGTGACCCGCGCTGCCGGCGCGGAGCCCGGCGACCATATTCTCGAACTCTACGCGGGTGCCGGTTTGCTTACCGTGCCGCTGGCTCGCGCGGTCGGGGAAACCGGCCGGGTGGAAAGCCTCGAAGGTGCGCGTACTGCGGTGGAGGACGCCCGGGCAAATCTGCGGCCCTACCCGTGGGCGCGTGCCCGTACCGCTGCTATTTCCGCGCGTGATATCGACGACGCCGATCTTCTCCTCGCCGATCCTCCCCGGAGCGGCTTGGGAATCGCGGGGGGGCGGGGCGGGCGCGGGCTGCGGGGCCGGCGCGGTGTTGTGGGGTAGTGGGGACCGGGCGCGGTGGCCCGGGATGGGGGCGCGTGGGGGGGGCGCGGGGG
>NZ_JARBHJ010000046.1 GCF_028864145.1 Actinotignum schaalii
ACCGCCCCCACCTTCCCGTCCTTTAGTCAGGAATTTCGCGTTACCACGAGATAAAACCCCAGGCCACAACGTCAATATGAATCACATCACGCCAAAATGAGCCAAGTCAGGAGGCTCATCGTTATAACAACTCCTTTGTTGTACTTTCCGTCATTCTAAAGCAAAAATGAAACGTCACTAGTTTTTCGAAAAAGCGGGCCCGGCACGCGCTTGTATATCGCACGTGCCGGGCCCGCCCGAGCATCAGCTCATTTAATGGTCGCGTTTAGGCGGCACGACGACGCCGCACCGCGAGCGCCCCGCCGGCGAGCAGGGCACCGGAGAGGAGTGCCAAGGAGGCGGCTTCCGCACCGGTATTCGGGAGCTTCTTCGCCGACTTCTTCACCACGGTCTTGCCGGGCTTAGCAGGAGTGGCCGGTTTGGCGGATCCTGCCGGGGCCGGGTCCGCGGGTGCCGGCGCAGTGGGCTGCGCGGGCGCGGTCGGATCCGCGGGCTGAGCCGGAGCGGTCGGTTCCGCAGGCTGCGTCGGTTCGGCAGGCTGCGTCGGTTCGGCAGGCTGGGTCGGTTCCGTAGGCTGCGTGGGTTCCGTAGGCTGCGTGGGTTCGGCCGGCTGGCATTCCTTGAGGGACGCGACATTATGCACCGCACCGCGTACGGTGGCGGCATGCTCAGCGCTGATCGCAGCGAGCACGCCTTCGTCCACAACCGGCTTGAGCTTATCGAGCGCCGCCACCGTGGCTGTCTTAATATCCGTTTCAGCCTGGCTACGCGCGGCTTCCGGGGCGCAGTCCAGCGCTGCCAGCGCATTGAGCTGGACAGCCTGTTCGGCTTCAATAGCGGCCTTCGCCTCCCCGAGCTTAGTAGCCCAGGCATCGAGAAGCGGAAGCACCGTGGAGAAGGTATCGGCGGCGTAATTATCCGGTGCCGCATCGAAAAGCTGCTGGGCGGCCGCCCGCACCACCGGATTCTTCAAACTGGCAATAAGCGCCGCGGTATCGGCATTGGCCTTGAGCGCACCGGCCTTACGCACCAGATCGCGCACCCGACTTGAGCTCTCCCCGTAGGTGGTTTTTACGCCGTTGAATTCTTTTTCACCGGAGATAATCCAGCGCAGCTGCTCGAGGCGTGCGTAATCGGCATCGCCAAGCGGGGTAATGGTAGCCGGATCAATATCCTTCCACCACGTCTTCCCGGTCAGTTTCTCAGCTTCGGGGCGGTACGCCGCCGCTTCACGCAGGTAGGCAACGTCTTTCTTGAGCTGGGCGAGGGTGTCCGCATCAATATAGGAAACATCCCCGTTGAGCACCGCGTCACCCGCAATAATCATCTTCTCGTAGGCTTCGAGATTCTGCAGCACGATAATGCCGTTGAGGCACTGGTTGAATTCCTTGCTCTTGCCCTGCTTGGCGAGGTCGATGCAGGAACGAATCTTCTGGACAACTTCGCTCTTATTTCCGGCCGCGGACTTCTGGAATTCTTCATTGACCCGGCGGTCCATTTCCGCAACGGTCTTGGCCGTCTTGGCCACTTCAACGATGGCCTTATCCAGATCGGAAACCCCGTTGGAATAAGCATTGACATAAGCCTGTGCAGCCTTGACAAAGCGCTGATCCACATAGGCCTTGCTGTAGTGAGTAGCCTGATTCTGCAGTGCGCCAATCATCCAGGCATCAGCCTGGTCAGCAAGAGTAGCGCCCAGGGCTTCATTAATCTTTCCGGCAGCGTAGTCAGCAGTGCTGGTGTCCGCAGCCGCCGGAGTCTGTGCACCCGGATCGGTTGCGCCCGCATCGCCGGCACCGGAAGGCCCCTCTGCACCAACCGGAGCGGTAGCCCCGGCCGGGCTCGCCGGTTCTGCAAAAGCTGCGCCCGCCCCGCCCAGCAGCACCGTGCAGGCAGTCGCGGCAGCCACAACACCTCTGATTACTTTCTTCATTTTATTCCTCACACTACTAGTGACCGGATGAAACACGGTCACTACCTTCGGCGTCGTTGCATTATCCCATTTCGTGGACTTCGCGCATATAAGGAAAATATGGACCCGGGATACCAGCTTTCCGCATGGTTATCCGCGGCTCATCTCATCTTTTCCATCGCCGCAACGTACACTTTAATTTATCAAATTTTGCTTGCACTAATAAAGATCACGTGGCCGATTTTTCGTCAAATTATCTACCGTAGGCGCAGCTCAACGCGCTGTACCCCCTGGTATCTTCCCCGCTACACGTCCTCGTTTATCCACATTTCAGCACCCCGCGCTTACCCCACCGAGGAAATAAACACCGCCGTCACGAGCTGGGACACCCACTCGAGCAGCTCATCACCTTCCATGGGTGCTCCACTTCCGAGGCGCGCGGACGTCTGCGCCACCCCAAGCGACACCGGCCGCGTGCTTCCAGACCCGCCGCTTCCAGCGGCAGGCGCCGGCGGAACAGGAACCATGAGGACTCGAACCGCCGGCTTGAGCATCGCCCCCGGATACAAGCGCTTGAGCCGAGCTTGCCGCGAATCCGGTAGTGCCACCGGCGTGAAACGCACATTGCGCCCCATCTGGGTAATTTCCTCCAGCCCGGCACTGCGCGCCAGGTCACGCAGCTGCGCTATCCGGAAAAGCCGCGCGGCCACCTCGGGAATCTCCCCGTAGCGGTCGCGCAATTCCGCGCGAATTTCCTCGCGTTGGGCCTCCCCGCGCGAAGCCGCCAACTTGGTGTAAATCTCCAACCGCAACCGTTCGGAAGGCACGTAATCTTCGGGCAGGTAGGCTTCCACCGGCAGCTCAATGCGCACATCGCTGCTGGCGTCGTCGTCGCCCGGAATCTCCCCGCGTATTTTCGCGACCGCTTCGGAGACCATGCGCACGTACAAATCGAAACCAACGCCCTCAATATGGCCGGATTGTTCGCCGCCGAGCATATTGCCCGCCCCGCGGATTTCGAGGTCCTTCATGGCAACCTGGGTGCCGGCCCCGAGGTCGGTATTCGCGGCGATGGTGCGCAGGCGTTCCAGGGACGTTTCCGTGAGCGCGCGGTCAGGGTCGTAAAGGAAATACGCGTAAGCACGCTCGCGCCCGCGGCCCACGCGCCCGCGCAGCTGGTGGAGCTGGGAGAGCCCGAGCTTATCGGCATTATCCACAATGAGCGTATTCGCATTGGAAATATCGAGGCCCGTTTCCACGATGGTGGTGCAGATGAGGACGTCGATCTCGTGATCCCAGAAATTCTGAATAACATTTTCCAGATCGCGTTCGCTCATTTTTCCGTGGGCGATGGCGATGCGCGCCTCGGGCACCAGCTCGCCGAGCTGCGCGGCCACCCGGCCCATATCCCCCACCCGGTTATGCACGTAAAAAACCTGGCCATCGCGCAGCAACTCGCGGCGAATCGCGGCGCTGATCTGGCGGTTTTCCCGCGCGCCCACGTAGGTGAGAATCGGGTGGCGTTCCTCGGGCGGAGTGGCCAGGGTGGACATTTCCCGCACTCCCGTGACCGCCATTTCCAGCGTGCGCGGAATCGGGGTGGCCGACATCGAGAGCACATCGATATTCGGGTACATCTGCTTGAGCGTCTCTTTATGTTCGACGCCGAAACGCTGCTCCTCGTCAATCACCACCAGACCGAGGGCTTTGAAACGCACATTTCCCGTGAGCAGGCGGTGGGTACCGATCACCACATCGATACTGCCAGCGGCGAGCCCGGAAATGACCTCCTCCGATTCGCGCGAGCTCTGGAAACGCGAAAGCGCCGCCACCCGCACCGGGAAACCGGCGTAGCGTTCCTCGAAAGTCTCCCGATGCTGCTCCACCAGCAGGGTGGTCGGCACCAGAACCGCCACCTGGCGGCCATCCTGCACCGCCTTGAAAGCCGCTCGCACCGCGATCTCTGTTTTGCCGTAGCCCACATCCCCGGAAATAAGCCGATCCATGGGAACCGGCTTTTCCATATCGGCTTTCACTTCGTCAATGGTGTGCAGCTGATCGGGGGTTTCCACGTAGGCGAAAGCGTCCTCGAGCTCGCGCTGCCAGGGAGTATCCGGAGAAAATGCGATACCCGGAGTTGCCATGCGCTGCGCGTAGAGAC
Organism: Actinotignum schaalii; assembly: GCF_028864145.1. GTDB lineage: Bacteria > Actinomycetota > Actinomycetes > Actinomycetales > Actinomycetaceae > Actinotignum > Actinotignum schaalii_B. The sequence continues at coordinate 4,074 of NZ_JARBHJ010000046.1, forward strand.
GAATAAGCTCGGAAGCAATTTTGCGGGTGGCAGCCCGGGCCTTCGACTTCGTTTTCTCCCAATCGGCCCCGCCCATTTTATTGAGGCTCGGGGATTCGCCGCCCGAATACTTCGAGACCTGGTCAAGTTGATCGGTCGGCACCCAAAGCTGATCGGGCGGCCCACCGCGCCGCGACGGCGCGTACTCCAGCACAATATATTCGCGCTGCCCGCCTTTACCGCCAATCGCGCGCTTTTCCATCCGCACGAAACGGCCCACCCCGTGGCGATCATGCACCACAAAATCCCCGGGAGTAAGAGACAGCGGATCAACGGCATTCTTGCGGCGCCGCTTGGGCAGCGTGCGCATATCCCGGGTGGAGGAACCGCCCCTCCCGGTCAGATCCGCGCCCGCGTACACCGCGAGCTGCTGGCCTTCCATAACGAAACCCTCGGCGATGGGCGCGGCCACCACGTAAACCACCCCGGGTTCGAAGTGAGCGGAGAGCTCCGCTACCGCGCTGGCGGGAACGCTCAGCTCACCGAGCTGTTCCGCGTAACGGCGCGCCAGGCCCGGCCCGTCCACCACGAGCACCTGGCGCACCCCGCGCCGTGCCTGCTCCCCGATAGCGGCGAGAGCCTCATCAACTTTCCCGAGGAATTTACGCGGTTCGCGCGCCGCGACAGCGGCGCCGGCGTCGTCGTTCTTGAAAGTACCGGCGGTGGAAGTGACGTTCCCAGGTAGAGCGTTCCCGGATAAAGCGTTCCCGGAAAAGCCGCCGAGCGTCCACCACGCTTGCCCGCGCGTGAGCGCCGCTTCCCGAGTAGCCGCCACGCTCGCGAAACTCGCCGCATTGGCCTGCACCGGAGGCGTGCCCCCGGCTGCCGCCGCGCTCCACGCTGCCGCCAGGAATTCCTCCGTGGTGGCGATAAGCGATTCCGCGCGCTGATCTACGCGCTCCGGCTCGATGATGAGGAGGCGGGCATCCGCGGGAAGCACATCCACCACCGCGTCCATGCCGTCCACGAGCACCGGCGTGAGGGATTCCATGCCTTCCGGAGCGATGCCGGCGGCGATTTTGTCGAGCATATCGGTGGCGCCGGGCAGTTCGCTGATAAGCGACCGGGCGCGGGTGCGCACCGATTCGGTGAGGAGAATTTCGCGGCAAGGCGGGGCGTAGATCTCCTCGCGTTCCTCCATGGAGCGCTGGTCACCCACGGAGAAGGTACGAATTTCATCCACGGTATCGCCGAAGAATTCCACGCGGATCGGGTGGCGTTCCGTGGGCGGGAAAACGTCCAGAATTCCGCCGCGCACCGCGAATTGGCCGCGGCGTTCCACCATATCAACCCGGGTGTAAGCAGCGTTCACCAGCGCATTTTCCACCTCTTCCATGGGGGCATCCTCATGGAGGCGGATGCGCACGGGCGCCAGATCACCCAGCCCTCGGGTAATGGGCTGGAGCAGCGCCCGCACCGGCATAATGAGGAGGCGCAGCGGCTCGAATTCTTCCGGATGGGCCAGGCGGCGCAGGGTGAGCAGGCGGCGGGCCACCGTATCGGAACGCGGGGACAGGCGCTCGTGCGGGAGCGTTTCCCAGGAGGGGAATACCGCGATCTGCTCGGCCGGGAGGTACGCGCGCATCGCGCCCTCGAGGATTTCGGCCTCCCGCCCCGACGCGGTAATGGCCACGTGGAGGGCATGCGATGCGGCGGGGCCAGTTACCGAATCTCCGCCGCGCGCCAGGTACGCCAGGGCCGGGGGCACCACCCCGCGCGGCATCGGAATATCCAGGCGAGTAGCGGTCGAAGCGGCGGCACCGCTCAGGGCGGGATCCGCGCCGATGAGCGGCAGCAAAGATTCTAATTGCACGGGACGCTCGTTTCCTTCCTCGTCCTTGTGGGGTTTCGGTTCACGCCAGGCTCGGCACCGCAGCTCCAACGCCGCAGGCTAATGCTTAGTATGCAAGCGCATCGTGGCGCTTTCCAGCCCGTTACGTAGCACATCCTCCACGGCATCCGCGGCCTGCGCGATAAGCACGTCAAGCTCCTTGCGCTCCGCCGAACTAAAAGGGCGCAGCACAAAATCTGAAGGATCCTGGCGCCCGGGCGGCCTGCCGATGCCGAAGCGCAGCCGAATATAATCCTTCGAGCCCGTGGACTGCGAAATCGACTTGAGCCCGTTATGCCCGCCTTCGCCCCCGCCGCGCTTGAGGCGCAGGGTCCCGAAGGGCAGATCAAGTTCGTCGTGAACCACAATAAGGTTCTCCACCGGGCAGTCGTAATAGCGCAGCAGCGAGCTCACCGGCCCGCCCGAGGTATTCATATAGCACTGGCACGTCGCAAGAATGACCTGCTCACCGGCCTGCCCGGGCATCACCCCCACCCGCGCGGAAAGCTGGTTCGTCTGGGTGGCGCCGTGCGAGCGCAACTGCCCTCCGCAGCGCGCGGCGAGCTCCGCCACCACCATATGCCCACAATTGTGGCGAGTTCCGGCATAGGTAGCACCGGGATTACCTAATCCAACAACAGCGTACATGCGTTCCTCCTGTGCATCTTCAACCGTACCCGCTTACCCGAGATTGTTGCGTTCCTGCGTGCCTCGTATTTTTTACGACGACGCCGACATGGCACGCGGCCGCGGACATTGCGTCCGCGGCCGCGTGAGAGTCACTCGTGGCGAGTGGGGTGCATTGCTGATTTACTCGCCGGCACCTTCGGAAGCTGCCGCTTCTTCGGCTGCTTCTTCTGCCTGAGCTTCGGCCATAGCGGCATCGGCTTCTTCCAGAGCCTTATCAACCTGAGGCTCCATGACCAGGGAGACGATTTCTTCACCGTCGACCAGGGCTTCCACATCCTCGGGAAGCTTGAGGTCCGCAACGGTGATACGTGCGCCATCTTCGAGACCTTCGACGTTGACCTCGATGGATTCCGGAATATCGATTGCCGGGGCAGACACCAGAATATTGAGGAGTTCGAGGGTGTTGATAAGGCCCGGAGCCGGTTCGCCCACAACGACCACCGGAATTTCGACCTCGACCTTTTCATCGCGCTTGACGCGCAGGAAGTCAACGTGCTCAATGGAGCGCGAGAGTGGATTGCGCTGAATGTCCTTGACCAGCGCGAGGCTCAATTCACCATCAATAGTAAGGCTGACCAGGGCATTCGGATTGCCCTTGACCGCGAGGAACATGTCGTGCGCATCCAGGTGCACGTGCACCGGCTCAATCCCGTGCCCGTAAAGCACCGCGGGAACGCGCCCATCGCGGCGCAGGCGGCGAGCCGCACCCTTGCCAAATTCATCACGGGTTTCGGCAGTCAGCTTGGCAGCATCAATAGCCATGATTCTCCTTCGTTGTATTACCGGTCACCCGAATGGCGGGCTGACCTAGATATTGTCAATATGAACACCCGAGCCGCGCAGACTGCGCCGGGTGGTGGCCTCGTAAAGCAGGCCACCCGAAGGAGTGCCTGCCGCGTCGATAACGGAAAAGTTCGCGAGCGCGGATCCCGTTCCCAGCTCCCCTGCCCGCAGGTTTACCGGGTGATTCCGCGCTTCGAGCTCCCTCCCTCGCCGAAGCAACGCCGTCAATTTTAGGGCGGCGGCGGCAAAAAACAAAGTTTTTTGCCGCTCCTCACACACTCCGCGCCCTTCCTGCCCTACCAGCGCCTCACCGCCAGCCCGCTCCACTGGCACACCCGCGACCCGCGCCCAGAAACCTCGACTCACCGCAACGCACTCACACCCGCCTGACCTGGGCATACGCACGCAGCCACGCCGTCGCGGGCTGCTCAACCCCGGAATGCCCACGTTGCCACACCATCCTCCTCGCTAGAATCCGCCCCGCCAGCTGGCGCCGTCGTCGTACCACCCCATCCCACACGCAAAGTGGTACTCCACGACATCACTGCCCACAAAGTGGTACTCCAGAACAGGAAAACCGCTTTTCGTTGTAGCTCCAGTACCACTTTGTTTCTGGCCGCTAACCCACGGACTCTTCCAGACTCTGTCCATGACAGGTGCCTGTGGATAACACGTTGCCGGATTTAGGAATCTCCCGCATACTCTGCCCATGTCAAAGATCTTCCGGGATTCGGGGCCTCCGAACCACGCAAACTCAGCGAGCATTGCAGGCACACCCTTGCCACCTATCGTTAGCCTTAACCAGCTCGATTCCCTTGGATTATCCAGAAACCTTATCCGAAGAGAGAATTTTCAACGCGTAGCTCCCTGTATTTATAGAGACACAACACGAACCGTAAACGAGTTTGATGTCCTCCTTGCACTCCAGAACCAGTTCCCAGCTAGTGTCGCAACGAAGTTGTCAGCGCTCCGGCTCTGGGGTGTCCCTTTACCTCCGCATCTGGAAACCTGGGACGAAAACAAGCAAGTTGATTTATCCGCACCGCTGAAACGAAGAGGCCACACCCACCCCCTTATCCGCTGGGATCGCACGCAGCTGCTGGACAGCGACATCGAAACGATCCGCACGCCCGGCGGGAATCTGCGCATCGCGTCGCGGCCGCGGGCAGTGCTGGCGAGCGTGCCGGATCTATCGTTTTACCAGCTCATTGCGGCAATCGACGCGCTCCTGCGCATTCCTCGCCGGCGCTTCGAGGGGAGGTCGGCGCCCTACGCCACCCGCGAGGGCTTGGAAATATTCCTGGCCGAACACCCGAGCTGGAATTTTGTGGCGCACTTTCGCGCGGCGCTGGCCTGGGCACGGGTGGGAGCGGATTCACCAATGGAAACCCTGCTGCGGCTCCTTATCGCCATGGCGGGATTCCCGGAACCGCGCCTCAACCAGCGGCTTCTCGCCCCGGACGGGCGCTCGCTCGGCCAGCCCGATATGCTTTTCGAGGAGCAGCGCATCATTGTGGAGTACGACGGCGCACCTCACCGCGCCGCGTCTCAGCAGGTCAAGGATCGCCAGCGGCGCGAGCTCCGCACCAGTTACGGCTGGATCGAACTTCAGGTTTTCCACCCGGATCTCCACCTCCCTCGGCGGCTCGTCCGCATGATGTTCAACCCGGGCAAGCCCGTGCTTCCGCGCATCACGAGCGGCGAAGTTCCCGCAACCGCTCGCCTGGCCGAGGCCTTCCGCCAGCGCGGGTGGCGGGTGAGGGAATGAGCCGGTAGAGGGTAAGGAACTGAGTAGGTGGCCGACCCGGAATTACGGCAGCCGCGCACATTCTTATAGGGCTTGCTCAATGCCGTCTACCTCGCCGCGCCGCGCTACCCCAATGCTCGCAGCAACAGCCAAACCGCGAGCGCGGTTCCGAATATGCCGACCAGCCAGCGCACCACACCTCCGGGGAGGAAACGCTGAAGGTGCGGGCCGACCATCCCGCCCAACAACCCGCCGAGCATCATGGTCAGCGCCGCCGCGTAATCCACTTCCCCGGACCAGATGAAAAAGAGCAGGGCCGTGAGATTGGCGCAGCCCAGAACCGGGGATTTGAGGAGGAGTGCCTCGTGGGTGGTCATCGGGGTGAGGATCGCGGCGATGCCAAGATACACAACCGCGGAGGCCGCGCCGAAATAACCTCCGTACACGCCCAGCACTCCCACCAGCACCAGGAAGGTGGGAACCGGAATATTCGCGTGGATGCCGCGTCGTTCCAGGTAGGGGCCGATCAATGTGGAGAGGGTAGCGATGAGCACCAGCCAGGGCACCACGAACTCGAAAACTTTCGGATCGAAAGCCAGCAGCAGTACCGCGCCGATAGCTCCGCCCACCGCGCTGATAAACATCTGCGGCCACAACGGGTAAGCCTGCACGGCCCGCATGGAACGCCAGCCGGTGAGTACCGACCCCAGGCTGCTCCCGAAATTATTGATCGCGTTCGTGACATTGGCAGTAATTGGCGGGAACCCGAGGGCCAGCAGCGCCGGGTAGGTAACCAGCGAGGCCACCCCGGTCAGGTACCCCACGATGCCCCCAAGCAGGCCGGTAGCGAAGACAAGTACGGACAGCGCCCAAGTCGATGTGACCACCACGTGCGTTATCTCCCTTCCCAGCCGCGCAAAGTATCCGCGCCAAACCGTACAACGTACCGGCTTCCCAGCCGCAAACAGAGCCCGGTACTTTCCGCCCCCCAGAAAGCACCGCGCTACCACTACAACAAGAAAGGCGCCGGCGCGCTCAAAGCGCACCAGCGCCTCCTCGTGAGGCTACCTCACCTTTAGTACGCGCCGTCAAATAGCGAGGTCACCGAGCCGTCCTCGAAGACTTCGTCGATGGCGCGGGCCAGGGTGGGGGCAATGGAGAGCACCGTCAGGCCCTTGAAACGCTTCTCATCGGGAATCGGCACGGTGTCGGTCACCACGAGTTCGCGAATCGGAGCGTTCGAAAGCCGCTCCACCGCTTCCCCGGAAAGCAGCGCGTGGGTGGCCGCCACGATAACGTCCTTGGCGCCGGCATCCTTGACCACGCGAATCGCGCCGACCAGCGTACCGGCGGTATCGATCATGTCATCGACAATAATGGCGGTTTTGCCTGCCACGTCACCAACCACGCGGTTGGCCTTCGCGGAATTGGCTTTCTCAATATTGCGGGTCTTATGCACAAAAGCCAGCGGAATTCCGCCCAGGCGCGAAGACCACTGCTCAGCCACCTTAATACGGCCGGCATCGGGTGAGACCATAACGGCGTCGTCGCCGGTAATAATCGAGCGGACGTATTCGACCAGGGTGGGCATCGCCCACAGGTGGTCCACCGGCCCGTCGAAGAAACCCTGGCTTTGCGCGGCGTGCAAATCCACGCTCATAATGCGGTTCGCGCCGGCCGTCTTGAGAAGATCAGCCACCAGCCGCGCGGAAATCGGTTCGCGGCCCTTGTGCTTCTTATCCTGGCGGGCGTAGGGATAATACGGCGCCACCACGGTGATGCGCTTGGCCGAAGCGCGTTTGGCCGCATCCACCATAAGCAGCGTCTCCATCAGCCACTTATTAATGGGGCTGCTGAAGGCCTGCATAATAAAAACATCCGCCCCGCGGATGGACTCCTCATAGCGGATGTAAATTTCCGAATTCGCGAAATCGTAAATGGTGGTGGGCAGCATGCTGATATGGAGGCAGCGCGCAACCTCCTCCGCCAGCTCCGGATAAGCGCGGCCCGTGGCTAGGACCAGCCGCTTATCGTTCGATACCCGCATTCCCGTGCTCATTGTGCTCCCCCGATGTGTTTCGCCTGCTTGGGTTTTTCGACGTTGTCAGCTTATGTGATCGCGGCGCTACCCGCTACCTGGTAAACGGTGTTTACCAGCAGAACAATGTTTACCCGCCACAGCGGTGCTGCGGCGCCTCCCCGAGAGCCACCGCGTGCCGGGCGCATTTCCCGGCTGGGATCAGGCAATCGCGCAGGTACACGTGCCGCGCCCGCGCGCCCTCTTCCACGATGACGTTGGCAAGCTCCCCGGGCCCCACATGCCCGAACCGCGCAACCCGCGTGGTCCCGCGCAAAATAGTATGAGGTTCGACGACGCAATCCGGCTCCAGCTCCACCTGGACGTCAATCCACGCCGTGGCCGGATCAATAATGCTCACCCCGCTGCGCATCCACCGCTCCCCGATGCGCCGATTCATTTCCCTGCGCAGGGCCGCGAGCTGGACAAGATCATTCGCACCTTCCGCAGCCAGGTAATCACTGCTCACGTAGGAGCCCACTCCGGCGCCGAGTTGATAGGCCCGCGCCACAACATCGGTCAGGTACATTTCCCCCTGGGCGTTATCCGTGCCCAGGCCCGCCAGCGCCTCGCGCAAAAATGCAGCATCGAAAATATACGTGGAAGTATTTATTTCGTTGATGGCACGCTGCTGCGTACTTGCGTCTTTATCTTCTACGACGGCGCAGATGGTTCCTTCCCCATCGCGCACAATCCGCCCGTAGCCAGCCGGATCTGGCACCCGGGCGCTCAGCACGGTGACAGCGGGGCTGGCGGGAGTAGCCGAGGCGGTAGCTGCGGCGTCGTTCCCGCCACCACCGTTCCCGTGGGCGCGCGCGAGCTCCCCGAGAATCTCCCCACCCAAAAGCGGGGTATCCCCGGCCATAACGAGAACCGGACCGGTCACGCTCGCACCCAGAGCTTCCATTCCGCACCATACAGCGCGGCCCGTCCCCTTGATTTCATCCTGGTCGGCAATAATGACCGAATCATCTAGTTCAAGCGCGTGGGCGGCCACTCGGTCCCGTTCGTGGCGCACCACCACCACGATATGCTGGGGATTCAGGCTGCGGGCAGCAGTGATGGCGTGCCCGAGCAGCGTGCGGCCGCACACCTCATGCAAAAGTTTCGGGGTGGCTGATTTCATGCGAGTTCCCTGGCCAGCAGCCAGGATGACGACAGCGGAGAGATCCATGCCTTCCCTTTTCCGGCGGCGATGCGCCCTATATTTCGCCACGGACGCTGACGCTGCGCCCGAAAACGTTCCGCCACTAGGATTCGAACCTAGAATAACGGTTCCAAAGACCGCTGTGTTGCCGTTACACCATGGCGGAGAACTGCCGACGCGCGGGCCGGCACCGGTATAGTCTAGCTGACCGAAGCGCTCCTGGCATAATACTAAGTATGAAACAGACCTCGCCTGAGGGTACGAACGGCGTCGATGCCGCCCGCGCCGCCGACAACACGCTCACTGACCCCACCCAGAACACCGCTGCCACCACCACACCTGCCCCCGCCTCGGAAAAGAAACGGGTGCGCATGTCGCGGGCAGACAGGCGTAAACAATTGGTGGGTGTGGCGCGGGAACTTTTCGCGGCGCAGGGTTTTGACGGGGTCTCCATTGAAGAAATCGCCGCGGCCGCCCAAGTATCCAAGCCCGTTGTGTACGAGCACTTCGGCTCCAAAGAAGGCATTTACAACGTAGTGGTGGATCGCGAGCTCGTCACCCTCACGGAATTACTCTCCGCGCGTATGAACATTGGGCTGCCCGAGCGCGAAGTGCTTGAGTCCATCGTCGTCGCCGTGCTGGATTATATCGAGCATAACGACGACGGTTTTCGCCTCCTTGTGCAGCGCTCGCCAGCTACGCTCGGCGGGGATTCCTTCTCCACCGTGATCGCGGATGTGGCTGATTACGCCTCCGATTTACTCGCGCCCATGCTCGGGCGCAACGGTATCTCTCCCCAATACGCACGTATTTACGGGCAGACGCTGGCCGGGGCGCTCGGCCAGGTGGGCCAGTGGTGGGTGGATGTGCGCCAACCCGATAAAGAGACCGTGGCGGAACACGTGGTGAATTTTATGTGGAACGGCTTGCGCGGGCTGGAATCACAGCCGCGCCTGCTCACCCGCGGCGGGCACTAGCCGCAATCCGGCCCATCTCCCTTTCTTATTCTAGGTTTCACCTGGGCTGTGGCATAGAATGGACGGCGACACGCAAATAGAACGATGGCGCTCTAGGTGACGTCACCGGTCTTGCACGCGACGGTTGCCCGTGTCTGGACGCGTGGCGTGCTACCCTGGAAAATTCATCAATCGAACAATAGCAAGGACATACCCCTTATGCTCTCCGTTGAGAACATCTCCAAGAGTTTCGGGTCGCGCAAAGTATTGCAAAATCTCACCTTCGCGGTTCGCCCCGGTGAAATCTTCGGTTTCGTCGGCTCGAACGGCGCTGGGAAAACCACTGCAATGCGCATTATGCTCGGCCTCCTGAGTAAAGATTCCGGGCAGGTGACCTGGAATGGTGGCCCTATTGATTTCGCGGCGCGCCAGCGCATCGGCTATATGCCTGAAGAGCGCGGTCTCTACCCGAAAATGCCGGTCGATAAGCAGCTGATGTATTTCGCGCGCCTGCACGGGATGAGCCCGGATGCGGCGCGGGCCGCCATGGAGCGCTGGACTGATCGCCTCGGGGTGGGGTCACGCCAGGAGGATGCCGTCCAGAAACTTTCCCTCGGTAACCAGCAGCGCGTGCAGCTGGCCGCCGCCCTTATTCACGATCCGGAACTGCTCATTCTTGATGAACCTTTCTCCGGGCTGGATCCGGTAGCGGTACGCACCATGAGCGAAACGCTACGCCAGAAGGCAGACGAAGGCGTCCCGGTTATTTTCTCCTCGCACCAGCTTGACCTGGTGGAACGCCTATGCGATAGCGTGGGAATTCTCGCGGGCGGAAATATCGTGGCTCGCGGCACCGTTGATGAATTGCGCAATGCCGGGAATCCGCCCTACGCGCTGGCGGTACGGGCAGCAGAAGCCACGCTGCGCACGGCCCTCACCCAGGCCGGATTTACCGTCCAGCCCGATCCGCTGGCCGGAACGTCAGAGGCGCCGCTGAGTGCGGGAATTACCCGCGTGCTCGTGGAAACCCCGACCGCCGCGGGAACCGCCGACCCCACCGCCGCGCTTCTCAACGCGGCCCAGCAGGCCGGCACCGTGGTGGAATTCGCCCAGCGCCGCCCTCACCTCACGGAATTGTTCCGCGACGTCGTCCAGGTGCCTTCCACGGAAGAAGAAGGCGATGCGGCCACCACCAAGAAAAAGCGTGGCCTGTTCGGCTCGCTGTTCGGAAAGAAGGCTAAGTAATGGTACGCATTGTTTTCGCACGCGAGTTCAAGAACGTTTTTGCCTCCCGCGCCACCATGATTTCCCTGGCGGTGATATGGGTGATTGCTATTGTGGCAGGTTTCGCGGGCCGCGTTTTCCTGGGCGGGGATGATGAAGCCGCCGGAGCAGGGCCGGCCCCGCAAGCCCAGGGTATTTACCTGGAGGCCGGCGCCGCGGAGCTCCAGCCCTATCTCGAGAGCGCCGGTTTCTCCGCACTCCCGACCTCCAATATCGCTGCCGAGCTGGCGGTTGACGAACCGGAAGCGGAGATCGGAATTTCCGGTACCGCGCTCGATCCGCAGATCGTGGCCACCTCCCCGGACCCGAAGGAGCTTCCCGCTCTCAAGAAGATCCTGAGCACCTACCTGCTGGAGGAATCCGGGGTGGATGCCACGGTCCTCGCCCACCTGGATGCGATTAATAATCTTCAGGTGCAGACGGTGAATTACACTCCCTCCGGCATCGGAGCTAATCCCATTGGTTTCCTGATCGGCTCGGTCAGCGCCATGCTGATTTTCTTCATGGTGATGGGCGGAATCGGCGCGGTGGGCGCCGGCGTCGTCGAAGAAAAATCTTCGCGCGTAGTGGAAATTATTTTGACGACGGTTCGCCCGCGCGTCCTGCTCCTCGGCAAAGTGCTGGGCCTGGGCGCCGGCTGGGTAGTCATCCTCTTCGGCTATATCGGCGCAATTATCACCGGCGTGACCATTTCCGGGCTGTTCCCCGATCTCAGTTTCCTCCAGGAATTCGGGCTGGCCGGCATGGTGGCGCGCACGGTCCTGTGGATGGTGCTCGGCTACTTCACGGCCACCGCGCTGGTGGGCGGACTGGCTGCCACGGTGTCCCGCCAGGAAGACCTGGCCGGCATCAACACCCCGGTCATGTTTATCCAGTTCATCCCCTTCTACACCGCGATCTACCTCATTCCGGCGCTTCCGGAAGCCGCGATCACGAAGATCCTCTCCGTGCTGCCTTTCTTCGGCCCGTTCATGATGCCCATGCGCACCGCGATCGGCGAGGTCCCGCTCCTGGAAGAACTGGCCGCCGTCGGCATCAATGCCCTCGGGGTCTTCCTCCTGGCGATCCTGGCCGGCAAGATTTACGAACGCTCGATTTTGCGGATGGGTGAGCGCGTCAAGCTCACGCAGATTTTCCGTAAGGCTGCCTAGCCTTCGAATGTAAGCACGACGACGACAAGCGTGGGGGGGGGGGGGGGGGGGGGGGGGGGGGGGGGGGGGGGGGGGGGGGGGGGGGGGGGGGGGGCGGGGGGCGGGGGCGCGGGGGGGGTCGTTGGCGGCGTCGGGGGTGCGGTTGGTGACCGGAAGTGTGGGGGGGTTGGAGGTGGGTCTGTGCGT
>NZ_JARBHJ010000047.1 GCF_028864145.1 Actinotignum schaalii
TACCCATATCAACATGGAGCGCCCGTGGGAAGACGGTCTAAACATCCGTAAAGGCCGGATCGGGAGCTAACGACACGCCGTCATTAGCAACTATTTTTGTCTATTAACCCCCTGAATGTACCCCCAAGGCACCCATAAATACCCCTCAAGGCCGGTGAACAACGGCAACTGGGGGAGTGCTCAGCGCCTCACTGGACCCGATTTTTCGGCGGTCTATCAACAAAAACTGGGCCCTCAAGCCGATTTCTCGACCTGAGGGCTAGGTCACACGCGGAGGATGGGGGATTCGAACCCCCGAGGGCTTGCACCCAACACGCTTTCCAAGCGTGCGCCATAGGCCACTAGGCGAATCCTCCAGGGCAGTTTTAAACTGCCTGTACAGCTTAGCGTAGATTCGGGGGTGAGCACCACTCAGCTCAATGAGGTGATGCCCACGTTATTCGATCGCCAGTTAGTCCGATCACCGATTGTTACTCAATTGCCAAGTTGTTCAACACGTGTGCACCGGGCAGCTGCGCGAGCAGCGCTCCCGGCACCACGAGCTTTGAGCGGCGTAGCCCCGAGCCAATAAGAGCTGTTCCGGCAGCCACCCGCTCATCAATAAGGAGATTCCATGCCTGTGGAACTCCAACTGGGGAAATCCCGCCGTACTCCATACCCGAAGCTTCCACCGCCAGCTCGGTAGGCCAGAATGAAGCCTTGCGAACGTTGAGGAATTTCTTCACCACATGGTTCACATCCGCGCGGGTAGTTGCCCGCACCACGCAGGCAGCCACCCGTTCCTCACCTTCACGCTTGCCGGCCACCAACACGCAATTACACGACACCGCTAAATCGAGCCCGTAGTGCTCGGTCATCGGTTCGGTGTCCGCGAAGTCCGGGTCAATCTCTGTGACCAGAGCTTGCGCTGCGAGCTCAGGATGGCTCTGTGCAATGGTCTGTAGCCCCTGCGCCACCGGCGCGGCCAGCAAATCCAGATGCTCAAGCGCCGGTTGCCAGGGAAGATCACCGAGCAGCGCGCGATCCACGTTCGCGCTGTAAGAAACTTCGGGTATGGATTCACTCATATAGATACTCCTTGATTTCGGGGGCTAGTTCTCCTTACGTGTGACGGGCCCGAGCACCAGGCTGGCCCAGGAACCGTGCAGGGATTCCTGATCGGAAGGCTGGAAAAGCCCGGCCAGCACATCGCGGTAGAGCCGCGAAAGTTCATGACCCGCGTAGTACGAGCTTCCTCCGCAGGCGCGGATGCATTCTTCCACGGTGCGCAGCGACGCTTCCGCCGCCACATTCTTGGCCGCGGAGAAACGCGGGTATTCATCCGCCCCGCCCAGCTCCCCGCTGTCAATATGTGCGGCCAATTCGCGCAGCTGCGGACCCACCGCGTTCATTGTGAGCGCGGCTTCCGCAATACGCCAGCGGATATCAGGATCATTTGCGTAAACATCATTGTGGAGGACCGAGCGGCGCTTCTTAACATGTTCCACCGCAACCTCAATGGCGCGTTCGCCAATGCCCTGATAGGTAGCCCCGAGGAGAATCTCAAAATTGGAGAAGATGCCGTAGACTACCGGCTCCTTATTCGGGCCCGGTGCCACGATCCCGAGGACGTTTTCATCGCGAAGGAGCGCGCCGTCCAAAACCGTGGAATTAGATTGGGTGGCCCGCATCCCGAGGGTGTTCCAATCATCCTTGATGGCGAAGCCGCCGTCGCCCCGTTCAACCAGGCCGAAAACATCACGCACCCCGGAGTCATCCTTGAGCGCGCCGAAAGTCATGAGGTAATCCCACGCCGGTGCGAGAGACGTGAAAACCTTGGTGCCGTACAGCCGGTACCCCGCCTCATCGCGTTCGGCCCGGGTAAGCGAACCGAAAAGCACCAGGTCATTACCCGGTTCAGAAATGCCGAAAGCGAAGAGCTTACCGGCCGCGGCTTCGCGTAGGATCTTTTCCCCGGCGGCCACGCCGTTGCGCACCAGGTGACGGCCGAGCCCCACAATAATCTGGTGCATATTAATGCCCAACGCGGTGGCCGGGGCGTACTTCGCTAAACGGGTTTGTTCCGCGCAAATCTCAACCAGGCTCAAGCCGGCCCCGCCGTATTCCTTCGGGACGAAAGCGCCGTAGTAGCCGGCCTGCTTCAAATCTTCGTAGTCTTCACGCGGGAATTCATTGGCGGCATCCACCGCCGCCGCCCGCGAGCGCAGTGTTTCCAGTAGATCTTCGGTAAGGAAAGCCATTGATTCTCCCTGTTGTTGTGGACGACGGCGATACTCCCGCCATCGCGGGGACCGCCCACTCACGCTAGAGAGTGTACCTCGGGCCTCCGACACAAAAAATGGTGAAAACGAAGCCGGACGACCTGCCGGGAGACCTCCCCGTGTTTTGCATTCCCCGTGAACTCGTTTAGACTGGCACCTGACTCCCCACGTGGCGTCATCTTGCAAAACTCCCCCAGGGCCGGAAGGCAGCAAGGGTATGCGGGCTCTGGCGGGTGCGTGGGGCGTCTTGTATCCACAGGTTTTTCGCGCGCGTGATTCGTGTCGTAGGTACCCCGTAGACTGATACTCGTGAGCATGGCATTGTATCGGCGGTATCGCCCGGAGCGTTTTCAAGATGTTATCGGCCAGGAGCAGGTAACTCGTCCCCTCATGGCTGCGTTGCGCGGCGAGCGCACGGTGCACGCCTATCTCTTCTCTGGCCCGCGCGGGTGCGGGAAAACCACCTCGGCGCGCATCCTCGCCCGCTGCTTGAATTGCGCGCAGGCGCCCACGGATACGCCGTGCGGGGAATGTGCCTCGTGCCGGGAACTCGCGGGGGATGGCCCCGGTTCTCTGGACGTGGTGGAAATGGACGCGGCCAGCCACGGCGGGGTTGATGATGCCCGTGACCTGGTTGAACGCGCGGCTTTTGCCCCTAGCCGGGATCGCTACAAGATTTTCATTATTGACGAAGCCCATATGGTCACCACTCAGGGTTTTAACGCTCTGCTCAAACTTGTGGAGGAACCTCCGGCTCATATCAAGTTCATTTTCGCTACCACGGAGCCGGAAAAAGTAATTGGCACCATCCGCTCACGTACTCATCATTATCCGTTCCGCCTGGTTTCCCCGGCGCGGATGGAGGAATACCTCTCGCAGATCTGCGCGGAGGAAGGCATCACTCCGGAACCGGGGGTGCTCGGATTGGTGGTGCGCGCGGGCGGGGGATCGGTGCGTGATTCCCTGTCGGTTCTGGACCAGCTCATGGGCGGTTCGGAAACGTCCACGCTGTCCTATTCTCAGGCTGTCGCGCTGCTGGGTTATACGGATAGTGGCTTGCTGGATCGCGCGGTCAACGCTATTGCCGAAAGTTCGGGAAGCCAGCTCTTCGGCGTCGTCGAAGAACTTATCGGTGCCGGGCATGAACCGCGCCGTTTCGTGGAAGATCTGCTCCAGCGCCTGCGCGATCTAATCGTCATCGATTTGGCGGGGGAGGCCGCGGCGGATGCTCTGGGCGAATTACCGCAGGATCAGCTGGCCGCTATGCGCACCCAGGCGCAGGCCTTGGGTGCGGCGCGCGCTACCGAAAGCGCTGAGCGTGCGAACGAGGCTCTCTCCGCGATGGTCGGCGCTACCTCGCCGCGTTTGCAGCTGGAATTGCTCTGTGCTCGGATTTTGCTTCCCGGCAGTAGCGCAGCGGAGCTGTCCGGTAGTTCTTTCGGTGGCGCAGCGGGGGAGAGTACTGCGGCGCGGCCGGTTACTGGATCCGCGGCAAGTGGCGGAAACGCGCGGAAATCGCCACAGGATATTGCGCGGGAAAAGGCGCGGGCAGCAGCCGCAGCGGCCGCAGCGCAGCGCGGGGCCTCGGTGCTTTCGGGGTCTCCTAGCGTTCCGTCCGTTTCCGCGCCGCAGCCTGCTACTTCTGTTTCGGTGCAGAACGACGCCGCAGCTCCCGCCCCGTCCGCTCCGCAACAGGCCACGGAATCACCCGCGTCGCCAGCTGCCGATCGGCCTGTGGAGCGGCCCGTGGAACAGCATGCTCCACGAGTGGAAGAACGCTCGGCTCAGCAGGCTGTTCAGCCAGCCGGTGAACCAGCGGCGCAGCAACCGCTCGAAGGTAGCGTTGAGCAGGTTCCAAGTCCGGAAGGATCGGAGCCGGATCACGCTGCGGAGCTCACGGTCAGGTGGGCGGAGGTGACGTCCTCCGGGCGTTTCGCCCAAGCGATTTTCTCCGGGCCTACTCGGGTGCTCGGCTCTTGGGGAAGCCAGGTCGCCCTGGAATTTTCTTCAGAGAAGGTCCTCGGCGCCCTTCAAGATCCGCGGAATGTGGAGCGTTTGAGCGCACATCTTTCGCATTTCACCTCGGTTCCCGTCACCGTGCGGGTCATTGCTGCCGCGGCAAAGCAGGCCGATGCTCCGGGGCAATCGGGCAACGCGGCCGCGGCGGAAGCCACCCAATCGCCAGCGGCAACTCAGCCGCGCCCAAGCGGTCCCGATGGCGGTGGTGCCCACCCAAAAGCTAATGTCGCCACCGCGGCGGCCACTCCCGCTTCCTCGGGCTCTGGCGCTGCATCCGCGCGGCCGGAAACTGCCAACAGTGCCGGTAAAGCAGTCGGGGATGATGAATGGCCCGAACCCGAAGAGCTTTCCGATCCGGATGACGCGGAATACTACCCGCCTAGCCGGCAAACTGCCGCGCCCCGTTCGGCTGGTACTGGTGTGGTCAGCTCCGGCGGGGCTAGTATCAGCACGGCTCGCCCCGGGATGGATAATGCCGGCATAGCTAACTCCGGCGGGGAGATTCCTTTCTATCTTCAAAACATGCCCATGCCCCGGCCCTTCGCCGGCCCGGGTGATACACCGGTATCCCCGGGAAACCCGGCATCGGGAGCCAGCCAGCCAGCCGCGGGGCAGCCAGCCGCACCTGAGCCCGCGCAAGATTTTCATATCCCGCGCCCGCCGCAGCGCACCCAGGAAATCCCTACCTATGACGCCCGGGAACACCTGCGTCAGCTCCGCCACGGAGCTGCGGGTGGCAAAGTACCCGTGGGTAGCACGCCCGGCGGTAGCGCAGCCGCCGGCATCGAGCCAACTGTCAATGCGCCCACTATGTCGGCCAGCCCCGCGCAAGCCGGTCCGAACAGCGGGTACCGTTCGAATGGCTTGAATGGCTTGAATGGCCCGCATAATGGCGCGCCACAGCCAGGGGTGGGGTATCCTACTGAGGAGGATGATGTCTCCTTAGACGATCCCACAATCGAACAGAGCAATGTTGTTGGGTTGCAAGTTGTGGTGGAAATGCTCTCGGGAACCATTGTTGAAGAAATTGATACCGCGCAAGGAGGAATGTAGTGGCGGGGGTGTATGACGGCGCCGTGCAGGAGCTCATTGATGCGCTCGGGCGTCTGCCGGGCATCGGCCCGAAAAGCGCCCAACGCATCGCCTTCTACCTCCTCGAACAAGAAGAACCCGAAGTGCGGGCACTCGCGGAAGCCATGCTCCGGGTTAAGGAACGCGTCCACTTCTGCCAAATCTGCGGCAACGTCACCGAAACCGATATCTGTTCACTGTGCTCAGATACCCGGCGTAGTGATTCCGTGATCTGCGTCGTCGAAGAAGCCAAAGACATTATGGTTATCGAACGCACCCGCGAATATCGCGGGCGCTACCATGTTCTGGGCGGATCCATTAACCCCATCCAAGGTATCGGCCCGGAAGACCTGCGCATCCGCGAACTCCTCACCCGCCTCCAAGATGGCCGCGTCACCGAAGTTATTATCGCCACCGATCCCAATATTGAAGGCGATGCCACAGCGGCCTACCTCATTCGTCTCCTCACCCCCATCGGTATCGCGCTCTCCCGCCTCGCCTCCGGACTCCCCGTAGGTGGAGACCTCGAATACGCTGACGAAATCACACTCTCGCGTGCCTTCGAAGGCCGCACCCGCATTACCAGCGGCATAACCGCGAACACCGCGGCCACTACCGGCATAGAAACCAGCATCACCACCGCGGGTGTCACCGGCACAGAAACTGTGACCACGAGTACCACACTGGAAACCACCGGCACGGGCACCACAAACATGCCCGGCACGGGTATGACAGACACGGGACGAATGCCCTCGGTGGTTCCGGGCACCACGCCTTCCGCCCCAGTCGCGGAAACGCACGGCGAGCACAACTAAGCAGCTCAGCTCCGGGATCACCGTAAAGCACAGCGTCCAGCCCAAATGCGGCGCCCCATCAGGCAGCCAAGCAGGAGAACAATCTCACCTGAAAATATCGGAAAGCCCCGCGGGTGGCTACGCGCTTCCAGTTACCATTAATACGTCTCGGAAAAATAGGAGTTAATGTGGCACTCATCGTGCAGAAGTTCGGGGGATCCTCAGTCGCCGATCCCGCCGGACTCAGACGAGTGGCGAAACGAATTGCCCAGACCAGCAAAGCCGGAAACAAAGTCGTTGTTGTGGTTTCCGCCATGGGAGATACCACCGATAATCTCTTGGACCTCGCCCACAACGTCACCGATAACCCGCCCGCGCGGGAGCTCGATATTCTCCTCACCGCGGGGGAATGCATTTCCATGGCCCTGCTCGCCATGGCCGTCAATGACGAAGGCGTCGTCGCCCGCGCATTCACCGGCCAGCAAGCCGGCCTCCACACCGATGCGCGCTACGGCAATGCCTCCATCACCGGGATCGTTCCCGAACGTATTTTCCGGACCGTGCAAGACGGTGCCGTCGCCATTATTGCCGGATTCCAAGGCGTGAACGATACCAATGACGTGACCACCCTCGGGCGGGGTGGCTCCGACACCACCGCCGTGGCCTTCGCCGCCGCCCTCGGCGCAGACGTGTGTGAAATCTACACGGACGTGGACGGTGTTCTCTCCGCGGACCCCCGGATCGTTCCCGCTGCTAGCCAACGCCGCGAACTTAGCTACGAAGAAACGCTAGAATTAGCGGCACACGGAGCGAAAGTGCTCCACCTGCGGGCAGTGGAATTCGCCCGGAAATTCAATGTGGCCTTGCACGTACGATCATCATTCTCCGAGAACGAAGGGACGTGGATAGTGGAAGAAACCGCGAAACAGGGCGGATATGAAGACGCCGTCGTCGTCGGAGTGGCACACGACCGCAACCAAGGGAAAATTTCGGTCACCGGCGTGCCCAACCTTCCCGGATCCGCCGCGAAAATCTTCTCCTGCGTGGCCGAAGCGGAATGCAATATTGACATGATCGTGCAGAACACTGCACTCACCCGCGTGGGCCTGAGCAATATTTCCTTCACGGTTCCCCGCGATCAGGTGGATCTCGCCGTCGCCGCGCTGCGCGCCAACCAGGCCGAATTCGGTTTTGAAGACATCGCTGTCACCTCCGAAATCGGCATCCTCTCCATCGTGGGTGCGGGAATGCGCTCCCATAGTGGCGTATCCTCCAAACTTTTCAAGACACTGGGGGACAACGGCGTCAATGTGGATATGATCAGCACCTCGGAGATCCGCATTTCCGTGGTGGTGGACCCGAATGTGCTGGACGCGGCCGCCCGCGCGGTCCACACCGCCTTCGGGCTGGATGCCAGCGAAGAAGCAATCGTATACGGAGGGACAGGCCGATGAGCATCACCTTGGCAGTAGTGGGAGCAACTGGGCAGGTCGGGCGGGTTATGCGCGCCCTGCTGGAAGAACGCCAGGTTCCGGTGGATCGGGTGCGTTTCTTTGCGACGGCGCGCTCAGCCGGCACCGAACTTCCTTTCCGGGGCGAAAACATCGTGGTGGAAGATATTGCCACCGCTGACCTGGCCGGCATCGATATTGCGGTATTTTCCGCCGGCGGGGATGCCTCGCGCACCTACGCGCCGAAGTTCGTGGAGGCAGGTGCCGTCGTCGTTGATAATTCTTCCGCGTGGCGTCGCGACCCGGAGGTGCCGCTCGTTGTCTCCGAAGTGAATCCGCAAGATATCGCGCGCCGCCCCAAGGGCATTATCGCCAACCCGAATTGCACCACCATGGCTGCCATGCCGATTCTCAAACCGCTGCACGATGCGTACGGCCTTACTCGCCTTATTGCTTCGTCCTACCAGGCGGTGTCCGGTTCCGGGGTGCGGGGCGTGCACGAGCTGACCACCGGGGTGCGCGCCGCGCTGGGCGGGGATGTGGAAGCCCTCGCCCTGGACGGGCACGCTATTGAGTTGCCCAATCCTGAGGTCTACCGGGCGCCCATCGCGTTCAACGCGGTCGCCTTTGCCGGGAACCTCGCTGAGGATGGCAGCGGCGAAACCGACGAAGAACAAAAACTACGCAACGAATCACGCAAAATTCTGGGTATCCCGGATCTCGCGGTGGCGGGAACGTGCGTCCGTGTGCCGGTGTATACCGCGCACGGGATGTCCGTCAACGCGGAGTTTGAGAGGGAGGTCGACGTCGCAGCCGCTATCCAGCTGCTCGAAGCAGCCCCCGGCGTTGCGGTGGTTGATCTGCCTAATCCCCTGGATGCAGCCGGGAAGGACGCCTGCTTCGTGGGCCGCATCCGGCGTGATCCTTCGGTGCCGGGCGGGCGCGGGCTGGTCTTCTTCTGCGTGGCCGATAACCTGCGCAAGGGCGCGGCCCTCAATACCATCCAGCTGGCTGAGCTGGTCATCAAGGAGCTCACGGAGAACAGCGCGGCCTAGCGCCTAGGCGCGGCACCGGTGCGCCTAGCTCGCGGCACCGGGCGCAGCGGTCGCGACCTGCGCAATAAGCGCGCTTTATTCCGGCGTGGCGGTGACCGCGGGGATCTCCCCGGTTTCTCCGTCCAGGAAGGTTGATTCGTCACGCCGGTGGCGCAGCACTTTCTCCACGAAGGAGGCCACAGCCTCGGCCTGCGGCACATCGCGCTGCTGGTCTTCGGAGATGAACCAGCGGTGTTCGAGGATTTCGTGGAACAGCTCGGCCGGCTCCAGTTTCGCGGTGAGTTCGGGCGGGATTGCGGCTACGGTCGGCTCATAGACATCCGCGAGCCAATCGTGGGCAATCATCATGTCGGATTTGCCGCTCTTATTGTGGAGGGCGGCGTATTCGTCAATATCGTTGAGGATGCGCCGAGCCTGGTTTTCTTCCACATCTAGGCCGGTCAGGCGCCACACCTTGCGTGAATAATGCCCGGCCTCCACGATCTTAGGCTGGATGAGGAGGCGGTCTTCGTCCGGGCCGGAATTGATAGCGATTTCGTCCACGTCAAAGCCGAGGTCGTTGAGGCGCCGCACCCGCTCGGTGACCTTCCACTTTTCATCCGGGCCGATAGCCACCTGCGCGGTGATTTCTTCCCATAGCTCGAAGTAGCGATCAGCGAAAGTATCACCCACCCCGATGGTGTCGAAATCTTCGGGGAGGACGCCGCCGGCTTGCAAATCCATGAGCTCACCGATGATATTCGTGCGGGCCACGTCAATATCGTATTCGCGTTTACGTTGGGTGATGGGGCTGTAGAGCTCCCCGGTTTCCGCGTCCACCAAATAGGCCGCGAAAGTTCCCGCATCGCGGCGGAACAGGGTATTCGAAAGTGACACATCGCCCCAGAAAAACCCGAGAAGGTGGAGTCGTACCAGGAGCACGGCCAGCCCGTCGATGAGCTGGGCGATGGTGGCGCGCCGGTGCTGCTGCCCGAAAATAGCGCGGTAGGGGAGTGAGAAGGGAAGATGCTCGGTGATGAGGCAGGCGTTGAGGGCATTGCCTTCCGCGTCGGTACGTTTGGAGACCACCGCTACCGGTTCCACCGAGGGCGCCCCGAGGCGCTTCAAGGTGCGTAAGAGTTCGTATTCGCGTACCGCCACGAGTTCGGAAATCTCTTTGATGGCGATAATGCGCCCGGAGAGCCGCACGAAACGCACCGTGTGGCGGGAAATACCGCGGGGGAGCGCAGCGATGAGATCGCGCGGCCACTCTTCGAGCGCCACGTTCCACGGCAGATCGAGGAGGTCAGGTTCAACGCTAGCCGCCATAATGGATAGCGAGGATCGCATGAGTGTCCTTTCCGGGAGTAGCTGCGGCTTAATCGTAGCCGAAAGCTCGCGAGCCCGGCGTGCCATCAACCAGCGCACCCGCCTCCACCATCCCGGCTTCTTCCAGGAAGGCCCGTACGGGCGGGGTGAGATCCGCCAAGATTTCGGCGGGGGTGCCGACCTGCTGGAGCGCACCGTCCACCATCACACCCACGCGGTGAGCGCAACTGAAAGCTTCGCGCGGATCGTTCGTCACGTACACCGTGGTGATCCCGGTGCGTTCTTGAAGTACGGAAATCTGTTCGCGAATCTCATCGCGAATTTCCACATCCATATTTTTCAGCGGCTCGTCCATGAGGAAAATACGTGGCCGGCGCACCACCGCCCGCCCCATGGAGACTCGCTGGCGTTCCGCGCGGGTCAGCTGCGCGGGTTTCGCGTCCAATAACTCGGTGAGTTCCAAAATATCCGCCGCCTGCGCCACCCGCGCGGCGATATCTTCCGGGTCCGCCCCGGCTATTTTCAGGTGGAAGCCCATATTATCCGCGACCGTCATATGCGGATACAGGGCGTAATTCTGAAATACGATCACTACATCGCGCATGGAGGGCGGTAGCGCGGTCACATCTTCTCCGTCCAGCAGCACAGCTCCGTAGTCGATATCCTCCAGCCCCGCAATCATGCGTAAAACCGTGGATTTACCGGAGCTAACCGGGCCGGTGAGCGCGAAAAATTCGCCGTCGTTGATATGGAGATTCACGTGGTCAACCGCCGGCGCGGGCGCATCGGGATAGTACAGTGTCGCGTTGACGAGTGACACAGAAGCCATGGGAATTCTCCATCAGTAACAGCGGTCGGCATTGACACGCTCACCCACTATTATGCCACGTCAGGAACTCGAATACGAGGGCGTGCTCCGCGGGAAAAATGCGCCGGCCCGCACACTTCGGTATTTTTGAGGTATGCGGGAGGAAATCGGTGGCTATCGGCTGGTGCGGCGCATCGGCTTTGGCGGCATGTCCACGGTCTACGAGGCGGTGGATGGTGCCGGCACCCGCGTTGCCCTGAAACTTCTCCACCCGGCGGCCGTGGACGGGGTGGCCGGGCGCGAACGCCTCCGGCGCGAAGTTGCGATGTTGCAGCGGGTGCGCGGGCCCTACGTTGCCGAAGTTCTCGACGCGGAAACGGATGACGAGGATGCCTTTATCGTCACTCAGCTGGTGGAAGGCCCCACCCTCGCGGAGGATGTGCGCGTGGACGGCCCTTACCCGCCGGCGGAACTCGTCACCCTGGCCCGCCAGCTCCACGCCGCGGTCACGTCTGTACATCGCCTCGGGGTACTGCATCGTGATCTCAAGCCTTCGAATGTCATGCTCGGCGCGGGCGGCCCGGTTCTCATCGATTTCGGAATCGCGCAAACGGGTGGCGATGCCCGCCTAACCGTATCCGGCGCGGTCACCCACACTCCCGGTTACCTCGATCCGCGGGTGCTGCGCGGTCACGCCCCGGACGAAGCCGCTGACCTGTGGGCCCTCGCCGCGGTCATCGCTTTCGCCGCCACCGGGCACGACCCGTATCCCGGCGCGAACCCGGCGGTTATTATGCGCCGCGTGCTCGAAGGGGACGTGGATGTCACCGGCGTGCCCCCGCGCATCGCGCACGCCTTGCGCGCCGCGCTCGCGGAGCCGGTGGAGGAACGCTGGGGGATTGACGCGGTGGTCGCGGCGCTCGCGGATCCGGCCGCGTGGGCGGAGCCTCCGGTGAGCGCACCGCCTCCTGCACCCGCACAGCGGCCTGCACCCGCGCCACTTCCCGCTACCGCGCCACTTTGTGCGCCGGCGGCACTGCCGCTCACCTCCCCGGAAAGTTCAGAAGATGCGGGGGAGAGCGGGGAGTACGACGCCGCCGCTACCGCCCCCCGCCTGCTGCCCACCCAGGTGGCGCCAGTCACGCCGGCCGCCGCTCCCGGAGCCGCCGCAGGGCCGAGCTACAACGCCGCGGATAGCGTGCCCAGTGCTTTCCCGGAGACCTGGCCCCAGCCCATTTACGCCGGGTCCGCCACCGCACCCTACCCGGCAGCCGTACCGGGGCCTGCTGCGCCGGGTCCCACCGCGCCAGCTACCTTCAGCCCCGCAGCTTTCGAATCCCAGTCGGAATCCGCACCCTATTCGCAGTTCGCACCGCAGGAACCCACGCCGCCGGAACCCACGCCGCTCCCGCTGTGGGCCCGCCCGCCGCGCCGTACTCCCATTCTCACCTTCGTGGCGGGTGCGCTGCTGTGCGCCCTGGTTGCTGCCTGGCAGATAGCCGGATACGTGGGATATGCACTCGTCACAGTGGGCTTGGTTTTCGCGAAGCGGAACGCGGCGCGGCTGCTGCGGCGTCGTGAAGAAGAAGGCGGGCCGTTCCGCGGGGAACACCTGGGGCAAATTTTGCGCGCCCCGCTCACCTTTGTGGAAAGCGTCGTCAGTGTAGTTCCGCTGCACGGGATCGGGCTTCTCGCGGTGACGTTCGGCTACGTGGCGGCGCGCCTGGGCGGGTTTTCCGGGCCGGGCGCCGGCGCGGTGGCGGCGCTCGCGGGGGTGGGAATCTCCTGGCTGAGCCCGAGCGGGCGGCCCGCACGCCGCGGCAGCGCGGTTGTTTTTGGGCGCCTAGCCCCCACGCGCTCCTACCGAGTTTTCTGGACCGTGGTGCTGGCCGCCGGCGCGGCCGGGATCGCGTTGCTGGCCCTTGGCGGGGTGCTGGGCGTGCCCGCGGATACCCCGCTCAGTTTCGGATATTACGGCGAACCGCTCGTCGCGATGATCAGGGATATTATGGGCGGCGTGGCCAACTAATTGGCCCGCGCGGGCAATGTCACCCGGCTGGCCCTCACTTTTCCCAGGGAAAGCGGCGATAATTGACATGTTAAAGTCAGGGTGAAAGGCGCAGTGGCCGGCTGGCCGCAGGCGCGTCGTCGTAACCGAGGGAAAGTGAATGGCACAGACTCAGAAGAATAACCGGCAGACCTCCGCGGCACAGCGGCGTGAAACCGCGCGCGCGGCGGCGGCCCGGCTCCAGGAACAGGAAAAGAAGCGGGCGCGGCGCAATCGCGCGCTCGCGGTTGTTGCAGCTGTTGTGGTGGTGGCGCTTATCGCTGCGGCCGTGTGGTTCATCCTCTCGAATAAGAAGGATGAGGCGGGCGGACCGGCCACGCAGGAAAGCTCCGCGGCCGCGTACCCGAGCGCGCCGGCTACGCCGCTGGCTGAACGCCCCGCCCCGAAGGTTACCTCCCAGCTGCCGAAAAACGTGACCCCGGATGTGGGCGTGAGTGTGGGTAGTTCGCTGGCGGCCGGCACCGTGAACGAAGGCAAGCCGGTTGTTGATATTTACTTCGACTACCTGTGCGTGTGGTGCAACCGCCTGGAAACCGCCTACGCGGAGGAGCTCACCCAGCGCGCGAAGAACGGTGAGATTACGCTGGTTTACCACCCGCTCGTGGTGGAATCCCAGTACGAATTCTCGCACACCGCCTCGGCCTCCGCGCTGTGGGTGGCCGAGCATCGCCCCGATGTTTTCGCGGCTTACCACAACGAAATTTTCGCGATGACGGCCCCGCTCTTCGAAGCGAAGGAAAAGGTGCCGGTGCCGCAAACCGCGCAGCTCGCCGAGCTCGGTAAGAAGGCCGGCCTCACCGATGCCGAAGCCGAGCAGATGATCGCGGACGTTTCCGTTGGGGACGGCAAGCCCGCCATGTATTCCGAGCTGCTGGGCCAGTCGCTCCAGCAGTTCAGCGCCGACGGCTTCACCGGCACCCCCACCGTGCTCCTCAACGGCAAGCAGGTGGCGGACTGGACCGACGGTAAGCTCACCGCCGCGCTCGACGCCCTCAAGTAGTGCCCTAGGCGCCGCGTGCCCTTGTGGTACGACGACGCCGCAGCGGGGCGGTCGCTTCGCGCCGCCCCGCTGGGGGCTCAGCTCTCGGGATCCCTATTTGTTCCAGAGGGGGGATTCTGGCATGATAAACTCTGGTTCCTTGTTCAGCAGGTGTGCTGGGCAAGAATTGCCTCCGTAGCTCAGTTGGTAGAGCAGCTGTCTTGTAAACAGCAGGTCACAGGTTCGAGTCCTGCCGGGGGCTCCACTACAACATATATTTCAGGAATGTACCGGGTGGCAACCATGGTGCTCGGAAAGCAAACGCGGGAGAAGGCGCGGTCTGATGACCGGCTTTCTCCCACGTTGCGGTGATGGCGTGTTATACCGTGTGCTTGGCTCGGCTGCGCGTGACCACCGGAATGCCTACGAGGAGCAAGGCCGCGGCGGCTGCAAGGCCGAAGGCGGTCGAGGCACCGGTGCGCTGCAGCCGGGGCTGGGTGCGCTTCTTCGTTACCTGCGGGCCTTCGGAGGGATTCTGGCCGGGGTTCTCACTGGTGGGGATTCCGGGGGTAGTGGCGCCAGGAGTTCCCGGTGCTCCGGGGTTGGGGCTACCCGGAGTGCTGGGCTGAGCGTCTGGGGTTTGACTACCCGGGGTACTCGGTGTGCTTGGCTGATTACCGGGCGTCTCCGGATCACCCGGGGTGCCCGGGGCGGTGGGCTGGGTGCCAGGCGTGGCGGGGGTACCGGTATCAGATGTTCCGGGATTGTCGGGCTTCTTATCCTCCGGTGTCGTCTTCTCGCAAATCTTCACGACTGCCGCTGCCTGGTCACAGCCATCTTCGTTGATGCCACTCAGGTAGTAGGTAATCGCAGGATTTGAGTGGAGTGCGAAGGTGGAGGAATAGTGATCATAAACCGACGCAGAACTTCCAATATCGGTACCGATAAGGTCGGTGCGGCCCGATTCTCCGGTGACGATGCACTGGGGTGAGCCGGTCAGGCCTGCGGGGGTAGTGTGTCCGAGGAGGAACTTATTGGTGCCGGGATCGGTCAGCGAGTAAGCGGGCAAATCACCCGTACGGGCCCATGGATATTCCTGGAGATTCTGGCATCCCTCCTCATAGGAGCCGGGCCCACCGCGTTCTTGACTACACTTCCAGAGTTTGTTAGTTGCACGGATAGGAAGAACGGTCAGTTCTGATTGGACGGTGACATCTCCTTCGACCTTGATCGTGAAAACACCCGGCTCGTTAATGCCGAAGCTGTATTCGTGGGTTAATAGACAAAAATAGTTGCTAATGACGGCGTGTCGTTAGCTCCCGATCCGGCCTTTACGGATGTTTAGACCGTCTTCCCACGGGCGCTCCATGTTGATATGGGTA
>NZ_JARBHJ010000048.1 GCF_028864145.1 Actinotignum schaalii
GAAATTATTGCTTGACCTGTGTCTGATATCCAGTCCTTATTAGTATCGAAACCAGACAATGACAATCATGATTCGAGAACACAGATACACCACTAACCAGGACTTGACCCTTACCGCTATCGGACCCACCTCCGGAACACGCAGTTCCCAGAAGTGCGATTGTGGTTGCTACTGCAACCGCCGTCATTTTTTTCGATAACATCTTCTCTCCTCATTGAGTGTCGATTGTTGTCTTTTTGAAGTTGGTGGCGGGACAGCTGTAGATTCCGGGCCGTTTTCTACCGCTTATCCCTTCTTATTGGTGGTGTACCGTGGGATGACCTCCGTTCAGTTGGAAGACTGATCCGCGCGAAATATAGCGCGGGGTGTACAGATGGACCTCGGGGCCGGTACCTTGTCCAATTCGTTCGATAAGAAGCTCAACAGCATTCCGCCCCGACCTCTCAGGTTCAAGTGGAACTGCGTCAAGCGGCGGATTCAGGGATGACGTGTCATAAGAAGACGCGAGTGTGAGAATCGAGAGCGGATCACCAGTTCCCTGCTGTTTCTCAACACTGAGTTCATCGAGGAAATCCCGGACTCGAACAGCTGAACAATCGAGGAGCACACCAGTGCAACCAGGGAGCATGTTTCGGATTTCCGCAACCATATTCTCGGTATCCGAAGATACGAAAACTGTTTCTATACCCAGTTCGGCGGTATAGCGCTCAAACTCGGCACGGGTGCGAAGAACGAAATTCTTCCCGATGTCATAAAGCATTTGGGTATGGCCAACGAAGGCGATAGAACGATGCCCGGCAGCTACTAACTGGTCTACAGCAAGCCGTGTGGCGGCTTCGAAATCCAAGTCAACGCAGGCTAATGATTCGTAATCATCGGGCAAACCCAAAAATACGCTTGGTATATCCATCGTTCTTAGCAATTCGGCGCGTTCGTCAGTTGCTTGGACGTCCATGACAACAACACCGTCAACGAGGCCCGTTTTCACCACGCGCTCGATATCTTGCACGGCAGCTTCGCCATTCTCAGTAAGAAGGACAACGTCATAGCCTTTACGGCGTGCGGCGGTCACAATTGCCAAAACGAAGGTCATGAAAGCAATAGGTTCCGTAGCTTCGTGCATCGGTGCGGAGAGAGCAATGATGTCGGTTTTCGTTGAGGCCAACATTTTCGCCCCGGCTTGAGGATGGAACTCAAGTTCCTCAATCGCTTTTTGCACACGTTGCCGAGTCGCCTCAGAAACAGGGCGCTTTCCTGAAAGCGCATAGGAAACCGTTGAGATAGACACTCCGGCCTGCCGGGCAACATCTTTGATCGTGGCCATTGGGATGAAACCGCCTCCTCATCGAAACGTTTCGATAAATTAATTATAACAGGCGCCCGAATTGCCCGTCAATGGCCCGTTGCGGCGGTAGGATAAAGCATGGCATGGAAGAATGTGACCCGCGGCGTGGCGGGGATATGTGCGGTGTGCTTGCTGGGAGCGTGCACGAGTAGCGGCCAGGTCCCCGCGGCGGGATCGCGGAGCGAGACCGGCGCGGCGTCGTCGGCCTTGAAGGAAAAGGCGGGTAGCGAAGCGGACTCTGCGAGCCCGAGCTCCTCGGCAGCAGAACAGAATGCCGGCAGCGAAGATACCAGCGAGGCGATTGCCCGCGAGGCACTGAAGTTCGTGGACGAACTCGCAGAAGCGGAGATGGGAATCATCCACTGGGACAACGCCAAGGGAGGCCCGGAGGACCTCAATTACGCGGGCGAACGGCGCATTGCGGTGACCTACTCGGGCGACGAGACAAGTGACTACACCGTGCGCACGCGGGTGCCGGACGATGCTGACGGCGGCCCCGTTCTGAAAAGCGATATGCGTTTCCTGATTGAGCATGCCGATTTTGGGCCGGCGGACCAGAGGGGCGTCTCCCACGGGAGCGTGCGCGAGGGAACCGCGGTGCCGGCAGCCGATACTCGTCTCCTCGAGGGATGCTCGGAGGGCGACGGGTGGATGATCACACGGGGGTGGGTGGCATACAACCGGAACACCGATGTGATTGAGTCTTTCGACTTCACCATGAAAAAGCCGGGCGCCACTATTGCGGTGCGCCAGTCGGATGGATCAACGCGGGAGGAGACTCCGTCCTGCACCGTGGTGTGGGACTTGACCGCGGCGAACGGGCGGGTGATTGACAAGCCGATGCCGAATTAGGCTGAATGGGGGAGCGGTGCGGGTTGAGGGAGCGCGGAAGGGTGCTGCCGCTTCAGAACGGGACGGTTTAGACCAAAGTGTTGAGGAAGTTGAGGGCGTCGCGGAGATTATCGAATCTGGAAACTCCATTGGGGACCACCCCGTTCGCACGGTTGGGCTTGCGGTGTGCAAGAGTGAGATTACCGGGTGGGGGCGGGGAGGTGAAGCCCCGACGCGGGAATGCGAACAGTCTGCGCCGTGGTCCCATTGATCCAAAGCTCAGGATTTCAGTGAGCCTAACCTCTGTCTTTCACTTGCAGTTTATGCAAGGATTTGGAGTGAAAGGAGGGGGTTCCCATGGCAACCGTTTTTGATGTGGCTTTGTATTTCATACAGAAAACACCGCGTAAAGAAATTTCGGCCATCTCTTTGCAAAAGCTCTGCTTTTACGCTTTTGGTTGGTATGCCTACGGCACCATTAGTCCCCTCTTCAATGAGAACTTTTGGGCAATGAAACACGGACCCGTGGTAGGGGAACTCCTCAGCGCCCACGCGGGAAGCCGCGATGTCTCTGCAGAAAGAGTGAATAACGCGGCGCAGACCATATGGCAAGATCAGCCCCAGGAACTTTCCCCCTACGAAGCTAAAGTGCTTGATGCCGTATGGGATTTCTACGGTCACCGCGATAAGTGGGACCTGCGGGACCTCACTCACACGGAGACCATCTGGGTGAAAGCCTGGGATAATCGACCGCACGGAGTCGAGCGTGCCGCGATGCTCAAACCTGATATCATCGAATATTTCTTCTCGAAGCCAGTACCCGAGGGATTACACCTGCCCGAGCGTTGTGTTTCCGTCATTGACGAGGAACCAGACCCGGACTTCGGGCACGGAACATTTATCGATGATATTAGGCAGCTATGTCGCTCATAGCGTTTCATAAATTGCTTGCTGAGAAACAGCTCGAACTTGTTCACCTAAACGACACCTACGACCTCACAGCGTTTGTGACCCATGCTGATGCCGATCGACTTGGAAGCTGGCTACGCACAAAAGGTCTCGCTATGGACAGTGAGGATAGCTGCCGCGTCTGGCTATTGGTACCTGAAAACGGGAGTCAGCCCCTTGGGTATTTCACGCTGTCCGCACACCAGGTAGTACGCAAAGATATTGTACGCAAGGACCGTTATTACGACCCGAAAAACGGCGGCGCTCTTGGAGCTTTTGAAAGGCACCCCGCTTCCCTGCTAGGAAAATTCGCTCTGAGTAGTGCTGTGGCAGGAACTCCCGGAATGGGTTCATTGCTCATGTATTGCGCTTTCGCGAAGTTTCTTTTCACGAACAAACACACGGCCGCCCGTTATCTCGTTTTACATACACAGGCTGAGCGCCTGTCTCGATATTATCGTGACAGGTATGGGTTTCAGCCGGTAATCCACCGGGATGAAGGCCAACCATTTATGCTCTACAAAACTAGCCAGGCAATCCGCGAGGCACTATCTGAGCTGGAGATGCCAGGCTTCTGACGTCAATCTACCTTGCATCAACACAGCTCCACAGACCAGGTTAACAACCCACCAACTAAGATTTTCCGCACTGCCACTACCCGGCATCGGCAGTAGTGCCCGGAAATGGTATGGATAGGTGGAGGCGCGGGCCGGGCCAGTGGGTGATGAGCCAGCGGTCGTGCGTGGCGAGGATGATCGTGCCTGGCCAGCGGGCCAGGGAATCCTCGAGGGCGTGCATGGCAGCCAGGTCAAGGTAGTTGGTGGGTTCGTCGATGACGAGGACAGCAGGCTTGGCAGCGAGCGCGAGGGCAAGCTGGGCGCGGCGCTGGTTACCTGCTGAGAGCTGCGCTATCGGGGTTGCCCACATGGATGGGTGCAGGATACCTGTGCCCAGATCGCCAATGCCGGAGTTCCAGATCTCGGGAGTGAAGCCGGGATCTCCGCAGCGCGGAAGGCGTTGCGGGACGAAAGCTGACGGGCCCGCGCAGGAGAGAGTGCCGGAAGGCTGGGCGGTTGCGTGCTGCGCGGTGGCCGCGGGCGGCGCAGCGGTAGCAGGCGCGCTGAGGTGCCGAGAGTCGAGCGGAGCCGCGGCAGACGGCGGGGTGCCAGTGGCTATCCAGGTGAGGAGCGTGGATTTGCCGCTGCCGTTGGCGCCGGTGACCAGGAGGTGCTCGCCGTGGGAAAGATCGAAGGTAACCGGGGCAAGGCGACCGGGTACCGCTGCCGCGCGAGCGGACACCGCGAGGCCGGCAGATTGGCGGGCCGAGGGTGATTGCGCCCGAGTCGCACCGGCATACTCCGGGAAAGCGAAGGTGTAACTGCGGGGTTTGCGTACTTCCCGGGTGGCGAGGGCCTCGAGTTTACGGTCGTCGTGGCGGGTGCGGCGGGTGGCCGTGCTCTGGGCGCGATCCGCGAAGAACTTCTTCGCCTTACCCTCCGCACTCGCCAAACGCACCCCACCCCGGGCAATACCACCGGATGCATAGCGATGTGCGCGCAGCTGCGTCTTTTCTTCTTGTTGGGCCAGGTAGAGCGCCCGGTAGCGCTCCTCCGCATCACGCTTGGATTCAAGGTAATCCGTGTAGGTACCGCGGCATTCCCACACCCCGCACACCTCACCACTGCCTTCGGCGCGGGCCAACTGTGCCCACACGCTCATATCCATATCCACAATGAGCGTGGCAACATCCTCAATAAAAGCCCGGTCATGGCTGGACATGAGCACCGGGCCCGGCCAGGAGCGCAGCGCACGGCTGAGGTACGCGCTTGCCTCCGCATCCAGATGGTTGGTGGGCTCATCCAAAATAAGAACCTGCGGGAGGGCCACCAACGTGACAGCCAAGTTCAGCCGCGCGCGCTGGCCCGGGGAGAGCGTGGCTAGCTCCCGCGAGCGCCCGCTCCCGGCCAACATGGTCAGGCCCAGACCAGCCACAGCGTCGTCGACCCTATCCTCAAGGGACCACAGGTCCAGGCGGGTGATCTCGGATAATAGCTGATCGTATTCGGCCGCGAACGCGCTGCCCTCCCCCAGGCGTGCGCTGAGGGTTTCGAAGCGGGCGAGTAGTTCCCGCGCGGGCGCGAAGGTGCTTTCGAGGAAGTGCGCGACAGTCGCGGCGGCGGCGTCGTGCGGCACGGGGTTCCACGGGATGGTGCTGGCGCCGGTGCGGGTGACGGTGCCGCGTTCGGGACTGAGGTGACCTGCGGCGATGCGCAGCAGGGTGGTTTTGCCGCAGCCGTTCGGGCCGATGGGAACGGCGCGGTCGGCGGCGGCGAGGCGCAGGGTGATGCGGTCGAGGAGCGGGCGGGCGGTGTAGGAAAATGAAATATTGTCAAGAATGAGGGCAGGCATGGTGATCTCCTTGGACGCGGCGGGTGATGCGGGGTGCAGCGTCTCAGCTGGGCTGAGTGGAGATCACAGTGTCATCGGAACGATGGCCTCCTTTGGCGTAGGGTTGCAGTCCCGGTTACATAAGTAAATGTAGCGACGGCGCGGGTAGTGGGTCAATGGCTATCGAATGGCGCGTGAATGCGCGCGAACGGCTCGCCACACACTAACTAACGAAATGCGCGCAGACTGACAGTGCGGCCGCCAGACTCATAGTTAGACTCATAATTTCGCAGTCTGAATTACAGTTAGCAGCCAAAATCGCCCTCAGACATTAAAAATCGAGGGAACACTATTAAACGTCTAAGAGTGTGATTCGCAGTGTGACCGGTGGCAACCGGGCGGACAGGGCGTAAAAACCACGACGTATACCCTCTGCGAGCCGTCCACGCATATGTAGAGGCCGTTCGGGTGTAGTAAAGCTGGGAACTCCGACCGCCCAGTAGTCACACGAGTCCCAGCGAAGGCCCTATGTGCTGTCGCGCCTGTACTGCGATTGCGTTACACACGCAGTACAGCCGGGAAAACATATACCGCTTCTCGCCGCACCGGCCGCAGTATTTTCAACGACGACGCGCCCTAACTCGCCGGCGGCTTATCAAGGGCTGTACCGTTGACGGAGCGGAAGTCCCATACCGAACGGCATTGCGACTTTTCTTCCCCGGCGCTGGCATCCCGAAGCGTGCCTTGCGGGTTGAAATCGGGGGTTTCCACCATGTAATCCACGTACTCAATCACTCCGGTACGTCGGTTGTACCCCACACTTCCCGCTTTAATAAACCAGTCGCCATCTTGCGCGCAGGTATCCATCAGCTGGGTGCCCAGCGATGGAAGCTTCGTTCCCTCGCGCAAAATCCCCGAAACAACCCCGCGCTCATTTTCAGCACCGTAATCGGCACTGCGAATCAGCAGACGCATATCATCCTTCGATAGCGGCGCCAGGCTCGCCTTATTGGGAGGCTGCCCGTTGATGGTGTAGTCCAGCACCTTATCCCCGTCATACCGCTGCGCCAGCTCATTTACACTGAATCGCGAGGCCCAATCATCCAGCCCTGAACGATTATTGGTGCGCAGCACCCGGACCTCGAACTCCGTGATGTTATCCACCGCGCGCAGGGCTTCCGCCGTGATCGCATCCCCCGGTGCGGGTTCCGCGCCGGGCGAGCCCGCCACCTCGGGTTCGCCCACCGCAGCAGGCGAAGGCGCCGCACTGCTTAATGAACGTGCCGCGCTAGGTGCCGGAGCTGAGCTTGCTGAACCGGCCGCCGGTGCCGGGGTGCTGGGTGCCGGTGGCGTCGTCGTACTACTACAGGAAGCGAGGGCCGCGACCGCGCAGATTCCCGCGGCGCTGCGGAAAAGATTTTTTCGTGCCATACCTCATGCTACCGCCGCACAGCCCTCAAGAAACATTCACCCGGCGTCCAGCTTCCTTGCCTAGAATCGTTTTTTATGAACGACGCCGCATCCGCGCCCGCCGCGGGAACCGCATCCGCGCAGCCGGACCACGAATCCCTCGCCCTAACCGACCCCACCACCGGGAACGAGCACGTACCCGCAAGCGACCCGGCCCGCGGGCTCAGCGCCGCGCAGGCCGCCCAGCTCGCCGCGGAAGGCAAAGCGAATACCCTGCCCGACCGCTCGGGGCGCTCGGCCGCGCAGATTGTGCGCGATAACGTTTTCACCCGCATTAATTTCATGCTCGGGGTACTGTTCATTGCCGTGATCCTCACCGGTTCGTGGATCAATAGTGCTTTCGGCCTGCTCATTATCGCGAACTCGATTATCGGCATTATTCAGGAACTGCGCGCCAAGCACACCCTCGATTCCCTGGCTGTCATCGGCGAAGCGCATCCGCGGGTGCGCCGCGAGGGCGAAGTGCGCGAAATCGCGCGCGAAGAGGTGGTCCTGGGCGATATTATCGTGGTCGCCGCCGGCGAGCAGATCGTGGTGGACGGCGTCGTCACCGAAGCCGATTACCTCGAGGTGGATGAATCGCTCCTCACCGGCGAATCCGATTCCATCCACAAGGAACCCGGCGCCGCGATGATGTCCGGCTCTTTCGTGTCCTCCGGCTCGGGCAGCTACCGCGCCACCCGCGTGGGCGCCGATGCCTACGCCGCCAAACTCACCTCTGCCGCCTCGAAATTCTCGCTCGTCGATTCCCAGCTGCAAAACGGCATCGACCGCATCCTCAAAGCCATCACCTGGGTGCTGGTGCCCGTGGGACTGCTGACGATCTGGGGGCAGATCCGCGTGGTGGGCCTGGACTGGGCCGCCATCGGCGCGCAGTGGCGCGATATCGTGCTGTCCGTGACCGGCGCGCTGGTGCCGATGATCCCCGAAGGCCTGGTACTCATCACCTCGACCGCTTTCGCGCTGGGCGTGATCCGGCTCGGCCGCCTGAACGTGCTGGTCAACGAACTGCCTGCCATCGAAGGCCTCGCGCGCGTGGATACCGTCGCCGTGGATAAAACCGGCACCCTCACCGAAAACACCCTGCAGTTCGCGGGACTCGAGTTGGTGCCCGGCGCGGCTTCGAGCAGCGGCTCTGCTTCCGGAGGCGCGAGTTCTTGCAGCGGTTCCGGTTCCGGCACCGTATGCGAACAGCACGACGACGCCGCTCCCGCCGCGCGCGCTCAGGCCACCGCCCGGGAAGCCCTGGCCCAGCTGGGGGCCGCCGACCCGGCCCCGAACTCCTCCATGGAGGCCATCCAAGAAGCCCTCGGCGCGCCGGCCCAGCCGTGGGAGGTGGCCGAACGTCAGCCTTTCACCTCGGCGAAGAAATGGTCCGGGGTGAGTTTCGCCAATGGCCAGCACTGGATTATGGGCGCCCCGGATGTGCTCCTTGATCTGGCGAGTCCCACCGGCCAGGCGGGCGCCGTCGCCCCAACTAGCGCCGTCGTGCCGCATAGCGACCCCTCCGCGGCCGCCATCAACGCAGCCCGCGAACGCGCCGCCGCCATTGCCGCCACCGGCCAGCGCGTGCTGCTCCTGGCCCGCAGCGATACGCCGGTCACGGCCGCGAACGCGCCCGGCAACCTTGAGCCGCTCGCCTTCATTTTGCTCGACCAAAAAATCCGCCCGGATGCCTCCGATACCCTGCGTTATTTCGATTCCCAGGGTGTGGCGGTCAAAGTTATCTCCGGTGATAATGCCGCGGCGGTCGGGGCGGTGACCACGCAGCTCGGCGTCAATGTGGGCACTCCCGTGGACGCGCGCACCATCCCGGAGGCGCGCTTCGCGGAAACGATTAATGAAAATGCTGTGTTCGGGCGGGTGACCCCGGATCAGAAACGCGCTATGGTGGCGGCGCTGCGCGGGGCGGGACATACTGTTGCGATGACGGGCGATGGCGTCAATGACGTGCTTGCCCTCAAGGATGCCGACCTGGGCATCGGCATGGGCTCCGGCACTTCCGCAACCCGCTCGGTCGCGAAAATTGTGCTCCTCGACGATAAATTTGCTTCATTACCGCACGTGGTCGGCGAGGGCCGGCGCGTGGTGGGAAATATTGAACGCGTAGCGCGGCTTTTCCTCACCAAAACGGTGTATTCGGCGGTGCTGGCCATCGCGGTTCTACTCTTCGCACTTCCCTACCCCTTCGTGCCGATTCACGTGACGATCACCGGCTGGTTCACCATCGGCATCCCGGCCTTCCTCCTCTCCCTGCCGCCGAATAACGACGCCGCACGCCCCGGTTTCGTGCAGCGCGTCATGCGTTTCGGTTTCCCTGCGGGCCTGATCGTGGGGGTTGCGACTTTTATTACTTACGTGATGTTGTACGACGGCGCAGCTAGCTCGGCATATGCGACTCAGGTGTCCACCGCGACTCTTCTAACGATGATTATTGCCTCCTCGTGGGTGCTCGTTGTGGTGGCCCGGCCCTATGTCTGGTGGAAGATTCTGCTGATTTTGCTGCCGCTGCTCGGGTACGGGGTGATTTTCCTCTGGCCGTTCACGCAGCGCATCTTCATGCTGGATTCCTCCAATACCGGGGCGATGGCCCTGGGTACGCTGGTGGGCGCGGTTGGCGCGGCGCTGATTGAGGCACTGTGGTGGTTCTTGGGGCTGCACTTCGGGGAGCCGGCTCGGCTGTGGCAAAGCGCGGAGCAGCGGGCCGCGCAGCGCACCCAGGCTGAGCTGCGCAAGAAGGCCACCGCGGAACGGCGCGCGGCGGACACGGCAAAATAGCGCGGGCGCGGGCGCGAAGTAGCGGGTGTTTCTCTGCTGGCCGAAAGGTGCTGAGCTTGGTGAACGCGAAAGTTGCTTGCCGCTCCCGGCCGCCCTCTGATTGAATGATTGTGGCTTGGCCCGTGTAGCCGAGCGCTCCGGTGTGTCCGGTAGCGTGCGGAAAGCGGCCAGGTACCTGTCATATCGGGGGCGTTTTCGCCGGTTACCGTGCGCGTTTATCGCGCGGGGTTACCGCGCACCGCTCCCGCGCATCGTTAGGATTTATCGTGAGCGAAGAAGACGCAACCCGGTCGCCGCAGGGCGGCGAACCCACCCGAGCTTTCCCTCCGCACGGCTCCGAGAACACCACCCCCTCCTCTCCTTCGGCCGATTATCCCACCCAGGCTTACGCTGCTAACCCCGGTACCTACCCCGGTCCGGACCACTACGGCGCCGCGCAGGGCAACCAGCCCGGCCTCTACGGTGCCGGGCAAGGAAACCAGCACGGCAGCGCCGGATATCCGGGTGTCCAGGCAGGGCCCGGCAGCCAGTACCCCGGCCAGGCCGGCTACCCGCAGCAAGGCAATTATCCGGGTCAGGCCCCGCAATATGGCTCCGGCCAGGCTGGACAGTACGGCGGCCCGGGTTACCCCGGCGGGCAATACGGTGCTGGCCAAGGCGGGCAATACGGTGCTGGCCAAGGCGGGCAATACGGTGCTCCCGGATACCCGGGCGGTCCGGGTAATCAGTATCCCGGTGGCGGCCCGAACGGCCCGAACGGCCCGCGCGGTGCTTACCCGGCCGGATACGGCCAGCAGCCCAAGCAAAGCAAAACCGGGCTTTTTGTTGGAATTGGCGTCGGCATAGTTGCGCTAATCGCGCTGGTTGTTGGCCTCATTTTCTTCCTCAACCGGGATAAGGCCAGCGATGATGCGCAGCCCGATCCCAGTTCGGTGCCTTCGATCAGCGCACCCGCCACGCCGGACGGCACCGCCGCACCGGAAACCAGCAAGGCCCCCATCCTGGATTCACCCACCGCGCCCGCCCCCGCGCCGTCCGGCAACTCTGGCGACTCAGCGGGCAAGGACGGCAAGGACGGGCTGACCTACACCTATCCTCCGGAGAAAATCGGGGCCCTCTTCGATACCTTCCTTAAGGACCCGACCTTCACCGAGGCCTTCGGTAAACCCGAACGCGATGACGCCGGAGCCTGCATTGGCAATGCCGCGCAGGGCAAGCTATCCGACCAGTTCATTGACGTCCTCGAGCGTGCCAGCAAGGGTGATATCACAGCCGGCAACGAAATTGAGGACCCTAAGTTCATGAACGACCTCCTCAACTTCATCCTCATCATGGACTCCTGCGGAGTGAATATCACGATGCAATAGGATCCTTCGCCGGCATACGTCAGTTCACTGTAATTCACCCGGGCACCGATTCCCCTCGAGGAATGAGTGCCCGGGTGCTTTATCTCCGGGCACACCTCACTGCGTATTATGCACGTGGCCGCATAGGCGACGTCGTACATGCTCCGCATCACAGGCCGCACCCTGCCACAAACTCAACCGGGCAGGTACACTCAGAGCCCCAAGGAGGTTATGTTATGCATAATAATAATTATTATCATTGCGAGCACGGCGACCACGCCGGCGGGCAATGCACCTGCGCCCAGCGCAGTTCCAACACCTCCTCTGCATCGGCGTCAGAGGAGAGCAACCTATCCGAGGAGGATGGGGAATCATTTAACGAGGACGGCGACGACGGCCACCTCTGCCGTCTGGCTCGCACCCCCGCTGCGGTAGCTCCCGCGGCCGGCCACGAGCATGCCAGCGGGCACGACCACGGGCCCGGGCATGTGCACGGTGCCGGGGCGCAACGCGGGCGCATCGCCTGGGCGCTCGGTATTACGTTCTCCATCCTCATAGCCGAGGTGATCGGAGCATTCTGGCTCGGCTCGCTGGCCCTCCTTGTGGACGCCGGCCATATGCTCACCGATAGCGCCGGTCTGGTCATGGCGCTGGTGGCCGCTCACCTCACCACCAAACCCGCCACCAACCGCCGCACCTGGGGATATGCCCGGGCGGAGATTATTTCCGCGTGTTTGCAGGCGACGCTGCTCCTCGGGGTGGGTATTTTCGTCATTATCGAAGCGATCAAACGCCTCACCGACCCGCCGGAGATGCCTGCCGCGCCCCTGCTGATTTTCGGCATTATCGGCCTGCTCGGCAATATCGCTTCCATGCTGATTCTGTTCACCGGGCGCGGTGCCAGTCTCAATATGAAGGCCGCCTTCCTGGAGGTCTGCAATGACGCGCTCGGTTCGGTCGCGGTGATCGTGGCTGCGGCGTCGATCTACTTCACCGGCTGGGGCGGCGCGGATGCGATTGCCGCGATCCTCATCGGGATTCTTATTATTCCGCGGGCGCTGCGGATTCTGTCCACCGCGCTCAACGTGCTGATGGAGGCGACGCCGCAAGGCCTCGACCTGGACGACGTGCGCCGGCACATGGAAAATCTGCCGCACGTGATTCGGGTGCACGATATGCATGCGACGACGGTCGCCACCGGGCTACCAGTGCTGAGCGCTCACGTGGTAGTTGAGGATGAGTGCTTCTTCGACGGGCACGCCCCGCGGATCCTTGACCAGCTCCAGCAGTGCGTTGCGGAGCATTTCCCGGTCAAGGTGGAGCATTCCACTTTCCAGCTTGAGCCGGCCGAGCACAGCAAATGTGAGTATGTGCCGCACGGGTAGAGAGTGGAGCTAGGTCGGAGGTAGCGCTGGGCCGCGGGCTGCGGGCTGCGGGTAGCTCTCAGACGCGGGTAGCGCCAAGCGCGGGTAACGCAAGCCGAGGTCGCTGTCAGATGCGAACACGACCGAAAGTAACCGCAGGCAGCCGACAACCGCAGGCAAAGTGTGGGGGCACCTCAATCGAGATGCCCCCACACGTGTGCGTTCACCGATGCGCTCAGCTGGCAGGCTAGTGCGTTAACGGGCTAGCGAGCCGG
Source organism: Actinotignum schaalii (assembly GCF_028864145.1). Lineage (GTDB taxonomy): Bacteria > Actinomycetota > Actinomycetes > Actinomycetales > Actinomycetaceae > Actinotignum > Actinotignum schaalii_B. The sequence continues at coordinate 12,746 of NZ_JARBHJ010000048.1, forward strand.
GAAAGTAACGCGGCAGCGCTCTATGCATTCTTGCGGCGAGTTGCCACCAGGGCCCCACCTACCAAAATAAGCACACTCCCCAGAGCGAAGGGAGCAGCCGCTTCACTACCGGTGTGGGCGAGGGTGCGACCAGCGGTCGTCGCTACCGTGCCCGGTTTGCCAGGCGCAGCGGTTGCGCCGGGCTGACCCGGTTTACCGGGCGTGCCGCTTGCGCCGGGCTGACCCGGTTTACCGGGCGTGCCGGGCTGGCCCGGTGTACCTGGTTGAGCTGGCTGTTCAGGCTCACCGGGCGCCGGCGTTTCCGGCCCGGGCTGCGGCTCCGGCTTCGATTCCGGCTTCGGCTTGACGGTCAGCTTCGCTGTCCGAGTTACCGTGGCACCCTTCTCATCGGTAACCGTGAAGCTCAGATCATAGGTGCCCGGGGTATTCGGGTCGTAGTTATTATCCGGGCTGGGCACAGCCGTACCGCTGGAAGACACCACCATATCCGCAGGATCGAAGGGATCGCCGGCCTTGATTTCCATATTCTTGAGCGTGAGCTCCGGGGCCGGGGTGAGCGGGGTCCAGCGCTTCTTCACGATGAGCTTCGCGGTGCGGGTGACCGTGCCACCCTTGCTGTCCTTCGCCGTGAAAGTAATGGGGTATTCGCCGGCCTGCTGGTTGTCATAATCACCCGTGGGTGTCACCGAGCCGCCATTCGCCGGATCGGTCAGGTCCTTACCGGCAAAATCCGTTGCGGAAACGACCATATCGGAAGGCGTAAATGCCTCACCTTCCCAGATCTCAATGTTCTTCACCTCGAGGGCAGGCTCCTTGGCCCACGCTGCGGTCAGGTTGACCACGTTTTGCCGGCGGTACCCGAGAATCCGATTGGGGTCGATTTCGTCGAAGCGGTAGGGGTTATCTACCGTGTAAACGTGGTACTTGTAGGGCGGTTCGGCCACTGGGATATTGAGGGTACTCTTCCCAATCCAGCCCAGGAAAGTGTAGCCATCGCGCACCGGATCCGTGGGCTTGTATACCGTGCCGTGCGGGGTGATGAACATGCTGTAGAACGAGCCATCCGGGGCCTGCCGCAGCGGATCGGTCGGAATCTTATCGGTCCAGGTACCGCCGTTGAGGTCATAGGTGGCGTAATTGAACTGTTCGTAGGATATTTGCTGGAAATAAATACTCTCGGTCGGTTTCAGGTCCTTCGCATGGTAGGTCAGGACGGCGTCCTTCCCGCTCCCGGTCACGCTCTGCCCCAGTTTATCGGGATAGAGCAGATCCGAACCCGTGCTGGTAATCTTCCAACCCGGCTGCATTACGATTTTTCCGTTGAGTACCCAGCCCGCCGGAATTCGCTTGAAATTCCATTTATTGGCCGGGTCGCTCGGATAGGTAATACTTTCCGATGGGTTGTTCGGGTTGTGCGCGGTGAATTCGAATTTTTGTATTTTGTCACCGATCACGTAGTTAAAATCAACAGATTGAGGCGCTGCCTCAGCCCGAAGGGGTTGCCCAACGGCGACCATCGCAATAGCAGCGATCACCGCCAGCAACCTCGAAAGGTTTCGCGCGAGCATGTGGTGTTTCCTTACCTTAGATGAGTGATGAGTGATGAGTAAACTCAACTCAAGTAAATCATATTTGGAGAGTTTATTCTCAAGTCATTCAACATTTACCCAGGTCATGACCGCGCGTTTGAGCATCTTCACAAAATTTTCACACGGCATACGTTTACGTAGAATAAATAATATTTTGCAGATTTTTGGAGCACTTGCGTTTGTGTTGCAATCGCGCGCGGTACGACGGCGCAGCTTCGGCGGCGGCGCAGCTATCGGCCATCACAAACCCCAACAGTCACACCAGCACCTGGAGAGGGGGCATGTGTTGTCAGAGCTGTACTTCGCATGTACAACATCCGCAGTACACCCCGGAAAAAGTACGCCACCTCCCGCCGGCGCGGGCTGAAGTGAGTCATTCTCCAACTTCAAGGCTGCAAAACGTGCATTTCGGACTGTTAGGGCACAGAATGTACGCCACGGACATTAAACAGCCGAAAAACTGTCACCCACGTACATTCTGTTATTCGGCTCGGCCCCTAGCCTCCTCGAAGTGTGCATTACAGACAATGCATCCCACGTAGTGTGCGTAAGAGACATGAAATCGCCCCAAAACGGTACTCTCACGCACACTTCGCTGTGGACCTGCTGTTGAACCTTCACCCACGCCACCGCGCGGTGGGCAGAGACGCGAAATCCCGCGTCACAGGCGGACCTATGACGCGGGACATCACATGGCGGTGGCGGCGGTGTCTGGTTTCAGGACATATGTCCACCCCACCCCACCACACCTTAAATACCCATGTCCCACGACATGAGTCCGGGCATGTCCCACGACATAAGTCCACACCCACACCCAC
>NZ_JARBHJ010000049.1 GCF_028864145.1 Actinotignum schaalii
GTCGTTGATCTTGATTTTCTCGTTGTCCTTGAGCTTGCGGACGGTCTTGTCCGGAGTGATCGTAGTCGTCGAGTTATCCGGGAAGGTCACGGTCACGGTTCCGTTTTCGGAAACGGTGATCGTAGTGCCGGTCGGAAGATCCGGGTTCTTCTTTTCGACGGCCTTCTTGACCTGTTCGCGTTCGGGATCGGTGAGCTTGTTGACATCGACGACGCCGGTTACCTCGGGGTCGTTGATCTTGATTTTCTCGTTGTCCTCGAGCTGGCGGACGGTCTTGTCCGGAGTGAAGGTGGTTGAGGATCCATCCTTGTAGGTCACCGTTGCCGTGCCGTTATCGGAAACAGTAATCTCGGCGTCCTTGGGCAGGTCAGGGTTCTTGGCCTTGATGGCGTCGCTAACCTTGGTCTTTTCCTCGGACGTTAGTTTATTGAGGTCAACAACACCGGTGATGTCGGGATCCTTGAGGGTGATCTTCTCGGCCATCTTCGGCTTGGTAACAGCGATCTTGAAGGGAACCTTCACCGGATCGGGCTGGCCCGGGATTGTCACGAGCACAGTGCCCGTCACATCGCCAGTCTCCTTATCCTCGGGGATCTGGTAGGTAATCTTGCCGTCATTGCCAACGGTGAGTCCGTCGATAGGTGCGCCGTCGACCTTAAACGTAGAACCGTCCGGGAAAGTGAAGCCTTCTGGTGTAGAGATCGGAACCTCAACCGTGGAACCGGACTTTCCGTTCGAATCCGGGTATGAAGGTGTGACGAGGGGTGCCTTGAAGGTCTTGGTGCCGAGATCCTTGCCATTGCGGTTGTAAGCAATGGTGACATTACCTTGCTTATCCACGGTTACTTTATCCGTGTCCTTGAGCTGGTTGAGCTCCTTGACCTTCTTTGCGATGATTTCCTGTTCGCCGGGCGTCAGGTTGTTCGGATCGGTGACTGCCGTCTCGGAAATCTTAGACGTGTAGTAAATGATGGTGGCGGTCAGCTTCGGGGAAACCGCACCCAGGTCAGTTGTGAGCGTGCCGGTGAACGTCTGGGTCCCAGGATCGTGGTTCATATTATCCACCACGATGTTCTTGGTGATTTTACCCTTGACCTCGTCGTGGACGTCCTTCCTGGAAAGGTTGCCATCGTCACCGTACTTGAGCGGGTTGAGCTTGCCGTAATCGACGCCGATAAGGCCCTTCACATCATCGGGAGTGAAGGGGTCATCGGTATCCAAGCTACGGATAAGCGTGTCTTGTTTCAGCGGGATGACGCGCACCTTGAACAGGTTGGAGAAAGATTGGGTGTAGCGCTTGTCGCCAGAGGCATCGGTACGGACCCCGATAAAACGCTTACCGCCAATATTATTTGACTGCCCGGCGTCATACTGGCCGGAGATGACGGCGGTATTGCCGGCTAACTTGAGGTCAAAGCCTGTGAGCTGTTTTGCCGCCGGCCAGTCCTCGCCCTGCCCTGGAGCATTAGTTCCCCACAGCTTTCCCTTGCTGTAGTCATCGGTTTTGAGAGTGACGGTTACCGGAGGGACAGGCGTGGACTTCTGTTTCTTCTGATCTGCGTTTGTGGCAGGATCCAGGAAGACCAGGATATTCGGAACTTTTCCGATAACGCTTACCGATTCGCTGCTAGGAACGACGACGCTAAAGGCATCTTCGCCGGCCTTGTTCGTGATAGTCAGCTGGCCCTGATTATCCACGGCAAGCTGGTCACGGCTGAGACCGAGAGCGGGGTTATTCTTCAAGAAAGCGTCGATGATCTTCGTCTGCTGCGCCCCGGACAGGGTGTAGCTATTCGGATCCTCAACGGTTACCTTGTCTTTATTGTTGATACTGTGGTTCAGGGTTGCACCCTTTTCGGGATCCGGGCTTTCCTCCCGGAACGCGAAGGGCGGGGCGTAGTAGAAAACCTTGACATTGTAAGTTTCAAAGGTGTCCGGAGTCCCCTTCTTAGCCACGATAACCGGAACGTCCTTAACGCGATCTTTGCGCTTCGGGCCGTACGAGTTTGCGTTGGCAGCCTTGAGGTTCTTTACCGTGAAGTTATACTCGTCAGGGTTGAGGTTGTTCTTGGTGAGCTGAGCCTTGACCGATTCGATAACCTCTGCCTCGGTCAGACCATCGACCAGGAAGAAGTTCTTTGCGATGGCGCCGCCGAACTTTGCTGAGTTAGCTTGTTCAGAGCTGGAAGCTCCCGCAGGGGAAGCTGGATCGGCGAGCGCGGGAGTGCCGCCGAAGAATATAAGGGTTGCCGCCAGAGTGGCACCCGCTATCTTACGAAAAGAGGTCACGAGATCCCTTCCTTATTTCCCAATCGTTGAACAGTGAATGTAACATCGATTTGAATAGAGAATTGTTATCGCTATTCTAATCCGCAGGTCAGAGGGTTGAAAACCGATTTCTTGTGACGTATGACCAGGTCGCGGTGGGGGAATTTTGCGCCGTCGTACTGAGGTGGAGATGGGCGCGACGAGGTGGGGTGCGGTGGTGAGTCGTGGCAGTGGTGTGGCTCCCGATGTTCCGGATGCTACGGAATAGGTAAGCGGGGCCGCCGTGGATTTTTATGCGGTTAATCGTGCATGCTCTCTGGTGTGAGCTTACGCTGAAAGTCGAGATTTTCCATGGAAGATCCGATTCCCTGGAAGTTCCGGGAATTTTGATTCCCACATGGCATAGACGCGCCACGGCAAACTGAGTGTGGGCCAGACGCGCATGAGGAGTTCCCGATTTAGCCAGCGTTCCTGCTGCTCTGTAGTTCCTTCGTTGATCAATGCGGTATAGCCGCGCTTTACGAGGCCGTCACTTTTAAGGCGGATCGTTTGAGAATGTGGTGCCCAGATGATCGAATGGTTGTGCTGGTAGCGGCCTAGGCGGCGTCGTCGTTCTTATCGGGAATGCACTGCGTTGTTGAAGAAATGCGCTGGGCCCCACGATGATCAGCGAGCCAACGTTGGCCGTTGACGTCCGTGAAACAGAAGCGGAAGTTTTCGTTAATGACGGTGAGTGGGGGTCGGTCGCCGAAAAGGCTGTCACCGTAGGTATCAACGTACTCGGCTTTTTCTTTCGGCGGGAGCGTAGGGAAAGTGATTTCGTAACCGGCCGAGGTTTGCCGGAATTCGTGATAGTGATCGGCTGAAACTTTGAGCCCGTCAAGGGGCGCCGGCAATGCGAGCGTGAGGTCAAAAACCGGGTTGGGGGAGGCATTATGGAAACTCGAAGTGATCTGCCGGCCGGTTTTCCCGGTGTCGGTGCGGTGTTCCTCCGCGGTGATCTTGTTTTGGACGAAAGCCTGGTTAGCCTGGGAGAACTGTTCGGCTTTGATTGCCTCGTGGCGGTCATAGATATTCAAGCCGAGCACGGCCACCGCGATGACAACCGAAATAAGCGAGAGAGTTTCGGATAGCGGCAGCCAGCCACGCCGCTTCCCGCGCGCCCGCTCAGTGCCGATGGCCTTCTCCTCATCCATGCGGTTATCCCTTTTCTGACTGTTTTCGAACTATTGCCGCGCTTGGCGTGACTGATGCCGGCACCGTGCGGCGTGGGCCCGTAGCGTGCGGCCACCGATGAATTTTAGCGTTTCCGAGAGGGGAAACAAGTGGGGTTCTTCAACTGGCGATGTTGAATCGATAGCGACGACGGAGCGCAGTGTAACTACAGGAGGTGTTCGTCAATCCATGCGCGTAGGTCTGATTCATCTACCTGTCCCGCAGCCATGCTTAAAATAATCGCGATCATCTCATCGTCCGTATAGCTCAGTTCCGCACCGTTGAGTGCGAGGAAGACTAGCATCGCGTGCGTGCCAATACGCTTGTTTCCGTCGATAAACGGATGATTCTTGATAAGCCCAAACGCAAGGCGGACAGCTTTATCGATAAGACTGGGGTAGAGATCCTGCCCACCAAAACTCTGTAATGGAGTCATGAGGGCTGAATCTAAGAGGCCTTCGTCTCGGAGCCCTGATGTCCCACCGGATGTTTCAAGCAGTTCCTGGTGAATCAGGAGGATCTGCCGCTTGCTTAGGTACTTCACTTCGCCAGTTCCTCATATACGCGCGCATTTTTTCTGATGAGCGCGGCTGAGACCTTCGCGAGCTCAGCATCGTTCGGTTCTGTGATTTCATCCGCCTCAGCGAATTTTGTGATGATGTAACGAGGGCGATTATTTTTCAAAATAACGGCTGAGCCATACTCGTCTACCAATCGCGCCACCTTCGAGAAATTCTGATTCGCTTCCGAAATTGGTACCAAGGTATTCGTATTGACATTCATGGCTTACCTCCCCTTCCAAGAAGAATATGCAACATATCCTAGGTTGAATATAGCCTAATTTGAAGGGGTTTGTGGGTGTCGGTTTTGGCGAGAGTTAGCCCGCATGACTAACTGTTTCTAATACTCGCGACCAGATCGTTCACGGCTTCTTCGGATTCAAGGCCCAAACGTTCCGCTTCGCCCGCTAACCCAGTTTGGAGCGCTGACATTGCATAGCGGGCGGAGTTGATCACGCGCACGTCGTTGCCGTCTACGACGAAGGCGATGTGGTCTCCTTTGTTGATGCCTAGCCGCTCGCGCACCACCTTCGGGATGGTTACGCGTCCCTTCGCCTTCACTTTGGCGGATTCTGCAAATTCTTTAGTCACCGTCATCCCTCCTTGGATGTGAGCGGTAGCCCTAACACTTGCGATTTTAATGGGTGGGATATTGATGTGTGGGCAGGTTTGTTGCCTGAAAACTGGATGTTTGGACGTCGGATTTGATAAGGGCTGAACTGCTTCCTATTCCGTGCTGGTTAGGGGTTTTGCGATTTCCTGGTTAGACCAGCCTACCTATAATCTAAGCCGATGCCTGTCGTTAGCAAGCCTGCGTGGGTCTATCATCCGTGCTGCGGGTGCCGAGGGGAGGCGCTTTGTGGATTGCGTTGGTGCGTTCGGAGTGAGGGGGTGTCCATCTCCTCGAAAACATGAACATGCTTGGGTCTGCGTTACGTCCGAGTGACAGTTTGTACGGCCTGTGGGGGATGTGCTTTCGCTTAGTGTTTCATACTCGATTGGTTTGAGGTGACTGCTGTGTTCTTGTCGTTGAGGTCGAGGATAGTGGTTGTCAACTCCTCGTAGCTGCTCCATCTCTTGGCGTTGACTAAGCTAGCGTTGTAGTAGAGAGGAGGAATACGATTCCGTACGGCTTTGACACCATTTCCAGCAGGCATCACCGGAATCTACCAGGCATGTCTATTAGGTCAGGCGTTTTGTAATCCATTCGAGGATGCGTATTTGAGACGCTGATGCGCCAGACCACGAGCCGGCATGATCGGCACCCGGACGGATCTCCAACTCTATGTGCGATCCAGTTGCGCGCATGCGGTCAACCCATTCTAAAGCATGCCGATTATTGACTTTGTTATCTAATTCATTGAGAGCTAAGAATACGTCTGGCATCCTAACGGGAGGAATGTTTTCAAGCGGCGAGTAGCCCGCAATATACTTCCTAATATCGAGATCGGAAATGGGGTTACCGTACTCTTTCCAATCAGTAACAGCCAGCGGATCATCGGGGTCCATGAGAGCACGAAGTGGTGAGACGAACGGAGCGATCAGTATGAGACTATCAAAAAGACCAGGCGACATATTCGCGGCTGCTGCCACCAAAAGCCCTCCGGCACTAGCCCCTAGCGCAAACACTTTATAGTCCGGGTTTAACCTGGTTCCGTTAGTCTTAATATATTCACAGACATCAAGAAAATCACCGATAGAGTCAAGTTTATGTAACTTCGCTCCCTGTTGGTGCCATTTTACACCAAATTCTCCGCCGCCTCGAACGTGCGCAACTGCAATATCAACGCCGCGTTCAAGCATCATTGCGTACAGCGGATTGAAACCACGGGGCAATGACCGTCCATAGGCTCCGTAACCGACAACTAAGCAGCCCTTTGCTGGCTGCCTACCAGCGGTCGACGAGGCTATTGTTAGCCCTGCGGGTGAGTTGCCATCTAAGCGACCTAGAGTGCGAACAATGCCGTATCTACTCTCCTTCATTTTCGCTAGTACATCAAATACAGAGGAAGATGGAGATTGGCGTTTCCACAATCTTCTGTTGAGAGGGATTCGCAACAACTCCGGTGGTGCGACTAAGCTCGAAATAGATATATCGACATAAGGTTGCTGCCAGTCCAACGGGCGCATTAGCGCTGAGTCCACATTCGCTGGCAGGTGAACAGTCGATCGAGCCTCCAAGACTAATCCACCAATCCCGCAGTATCTGTAAGAAAAGACAACTACATCTACAGAAAGCCCATCGGGGAGGAAGGCGACAACACTTTCTTTTCCTAGGTAAACCGAGGACGCACACGTCAAAGACTGATTTACGTCTCCCTTAAAGGAACATCTTACTCCCATGACACGGTTGTCGTTGAGACTGAAGCAACTCAGCTTGCCCTCAGAAGCTGTATCCCCGTGTTCAATAACGAGTGCGAAGTCTATCCCTTCGCACTCTAGATGCTCGAATGTATAATGCTTGGAAGTTAATCCTGTAGTGACTTCGACGCCGGAGTTAATCTGAGGAGCGTCAAGGTCAATGAGAGTAAACACGCGGTGCAAGCTAGATGTATGTATTACTTTCAGAAACCTTTGTGATGTAGTGCGGCTGACACCGACGTAATTGCCCTCCATACCCGCAAAAAGACGTTTTGGAGACTCTGCTTTCGGGTTATCGACCCTAATTGCCCACAAGGATTTAGAACGACGCGGCGAGGACACGCAGGTAAAGTAGACTATTTCACCATTTCTCGACAGATACACACGGTCAAGCGAGCATTCGTGAAGAGATTTGCTAAAAACTACACGCTGAGATGCAACGTCACGAACACTTAGCCGAATAACACGGTCAGATAATGATCGTGTAGCCGAACAGGCGTAACTTCCGTTACTTGAAATATCTTGACTTATGACTTCTGAGTGCTGCGTTTGATCATGGTTAAACACAGGCTGCGCGGACAGGCGCAGCCGCTGCATGTCATGTTCTTCGAGATCCCAGTCGTCCGGATTACTGATCGGAACGCGCATTAAGAGACCAGTGGTGCTATCCGAGTAGTACCACCACTCGCCATGCCTTGCCCATTTGTTCCGCACCGCCTCATTAGTGAGGGCGGAAAGATTCTCGAACTGGCTAATCAGAGCTGGTTTCATGAGCGCCGTTATCGTTATTTAGCATGTTGAGGGTCTCAAACACCTCATGGGGTGATGGGTCTTCCAATATGCTGTTAACGCGACCGTCGTAGAGCACCAACACTCGATCCGATTGTGCCGCGAGCTCAATGTCGTGTGTCACGATCACTACTGCGGAGCCCGCATGAGCTGCTTCTCGAAGGAGATTGGCAATGACTTTGCTCGCCTGAGAATCGAGCGCACCAGTGGGTTCATCTGCAAAGACAATTTTTGATTGATTGAAAAGGATGCGAGCAACTGCAACCCGCTGCTGTTCACCTCCTGAAAGTGTCTGCGGTTTCGCATTGATTTGATTCGATAACCCGAGTTTATCTAGCAGTGCTTTCGCGGCAGCAGGATCAGCATCAACGCCCGCTAACTGGGCAGGTAGCATCACATTCTCAATTGATGTCAACGACTGAATCAGGTTGTAATCCTGAAAGACGAAACCGACGTTATCACGCCTAATCCGCGAAATGTCTGGAAGGCTTAGCTGGGTGATATCAACACCACAAAGTTCAACTTTGCCATCATCGCAGGATTCAAGTCCGGAAAGGCAGTATAACAAGGTACTCTTTCCGCTACCTGAGGGACCTACCACAGAAACCAACTCACCGTCACACACCTGGAAGGAAACATCCTGAAGAATCTGCCTTGTTAGTCCTTCACGCCCTGGGATACCATAACTTTTATTGAGATTCTGACAGCACACCCGAGCCGTTGTTTCTTGTACCAAGATTCCATCACCTTTCATACTTACGATCCTCATTACTCACGAACCCCTACTGGATATCTGTTGACTGAACATAGTCAAGCCTAAGGTGAGTAGATACTGAAGCCACCAAGAAGATTCCAAATCCGATCAATGCCAATGAAAATGGTGCAAAACTGGGCCATATGAAACTTGCGTTGGGAATCGGACCGTATCGGACAGCAACAAAGAAACCCAATCCGTTAACGAAATATACCATTAGCGAAATCAATAAAGAAGTCCCCACAAGCATGACTGACTCAAAAACCAATTTGGAATAAAGCTGCCTCTTGGTCGCCCCGAGCACGAACAGCATACTTGCATCCCTGCGCTTCTTAGCACCCGTGGCTATTGCGATTCCTCCAGCATTTATCAAAGAAATCAGAACCGGAAGACCGAGCAGCTGCACAAGACCACCGACATCGATTCCCTTTCCAGCAAAGGCAACACCAAACGCCCTCGCCGCATCTTCTGCCTGCCCAACATAACCGAACACGCCGGTTACTAGGACAAGGGAGACTGTCAACGGAATTACAAGAGCAGTTGAAAGCTCTAAGTCATGCTCAGACTGTCGACTGGCCAAAAACCAAGATTTTGACCATCGTCCGGGCACAACTGCCGTCCACACACGTAGAAAGCGACCGACAAAAAACTTACCCACTGAGCCAATGAGAACGGCGTAAGCCAACGATGTTCCCATATAAATGAACGTCGTCTTTTGCGTTATATCAATAACACTGCTATGAGCTGACGTGCGATTCGCAAAGAATAGAAGATACCCAATAAGGCACAGCGCAAGTCCACCGATTAACCAACTACCCCAGCTAAACCGTCGCACCGCCACAGAATCAGACCTCAGCACCAATACCGGTCGGACACTCGCAGCTTCCCTACCTGCCTTCATGCCACCCAAAACCGCAGTGATGGTAAGAGCGAAGACAACAATAGGAAAAACCGCAAGCGGTGGGAAACCAAGCGTTAACGCATAAGGCATATCCGCAGCGTGTAACACAAGCCTCCAGATAGGCCAAAGTCCAAAAGCGCAAGCTGCGCCGACAAGTGTACCAACCGTTGCCGCAAACGAAATCTCAACCAGCACAACGATTCTGGCTTGCCGCTCACTAACCCCAGCAAGCCGCCATACAACAATATCTCTACGCTGTAGCGTAACTGCTACCCTCGAGCTTGATGAGATCGCAAATACAGAAACCAAGATTAAGAGCACAATACCTGTAGAGCCGGACTCAATATAAGCCTGCCCGATCTGACCATCAAACCCGGTCCCTCGGACTAGGCTACCGATATAGAAAGACACCCCCATAGCGGTCAACGCTGATGTAAGCGCAAGTGATATCCAGGGGGCGATATCTTTGCCTAGCTCTTTGCGAGCAAGTCGAACCAGGGGTCCGTATATCCGACGCGTTTCCTCAAAAGATAAACCAGCTTGCATGCTAAACCTGACTACCCAAGTTAATCTGCATCTCCATATCCGCCATCCTTATAAACTAAATGCCTGCCTGAGTCAACTGTCGGTAAAGAGAGCAGCGACTGCGGACAGCTTCGAGCGATCCTGAGTCCACCAGTTGCCCCTTGTCGAAAACAATTACATTATCGGCAGCTTCAATCAGTGCGGGTCGATGAGCGATCATCAATACAGTTTTATTCTTTACATACTCCTTGAGAAAGAAAGCTAGCCTTTTCTGCGCAATCTCGTCGACGTTAGACGTCGACTCATCAAGTAGCAATATATCTCTATCTGAAAGCAGTGCACGAGCCAATGCAAGCCGCTGCCTCTCGCCTCCGCTTAGCAAAACGCCGTGCTCGCCAATATACGCGTCTATGTCACGGCAGAGACTATCCGCCAGATGGTCCAACCCAACCACCTCAAGTGCTCTAACACATTCCTCGCGCGTAACCCCAGAAAGTCCGAGGCAGAGGTTATCCTGAACCGTACCAGATAAAAGGGGCGCATTTTGCTCAACGTACGCGAATTGAGATCTAACTTCTTCTATTGTCATTGACGTTAATGCCCGACCCTTTACATATATCTGCCCATACCTTAGGGGGTAGAAGCACTCCAAAAGGGAAAAGACAGTACTTTTACCAGCTCCGGATGGACCAATAATCGCCGTAACTTTATTACGAATAACATCAAAGGTGACCCCGTCTAATGCCCAGGAAAACTCGGAGCTGCAAGACTTCCCTGAGCTACCAGCTGCTGCATCGTAAGTAAAACTAACGCGCCGCATGGATATTACTGCGTCAGGGTCTGTGCTTCGATGGGCTGACTCGAGGTCGGTGATCTTATGTCTTGCTGTCTCGAGCGGCATTGCTTCAATGCTGGATAGCCTCTGGTAGGCGCCAGCAGCGCGAAATAAACTAGTTAGGGTCGGACCTATAGAAGCGACAGGCATAAACATCATCATCATATAAAGCAGGAAGGTCACTAGCGCCGAGGCAGTAAGGGAGCCATTTCCAACCAACAGTCCGCCCGCTCCCAATAGAGCTAATAATGAGATTTGTAACACTGACGACGAAGTCGGTACGATCACAGCTTCTCGGCGTGAAAGTCGTTTTCCTAGCTTGAAAGCGGTGTCGATTGAGCGATTTACCCCAGAGCGTTCTGTCTCAACTGCGCCAGCGGCCCGAAGCGTGCGAACAGCTTCAAGGATTCGTAGTATACGGTTGGCCACCGACCCTATTGAGTCCTGCATTTCCGAGGAAATATTCCGCATGCCTTTGCTGAGAAAAGCCATGATTACAACTGCGGCTATCAGAACTAGAATGGTGACGATAGTCAAAGTAGGACTAAGATACGCCATTGCAATGCAGCATCCTACAACAATTAGCAAATTTCCTAGGATTTCAACTGCACCACTCGTAAATCCGGAACGTAGAGCTGTCGTATCGCTGGTAACCCGCGATATGAGATCTCCCAGTGGACGTTTTTCGTACTCACTGATTTCAAGCTCAGTGAGTTGTTGAACGATATCCTTTCGGAGTTTCTTAATGATCTCTTCAGCTGAGACTAGGACAATATAGGCCTCAATGCCATTTAAGATGCCAATCCCGAGAATCAGTGCGCCAATACAGATGATATACGTTTCGATTGGCTCCGACTTTACAACACGATCAAAGACTATGTTTAACAGGAGAGGCAACGTAATGCTAGCGCACGCCGTGACGAGAGACAAGAGGCTGGCGACGAAAAGTCTGTGACGCCATCCTCTAGTGATTCGCCAAAGATCCAATAACCGTGATTCACCGCGCATAGGTATGGTATCCTCCAGTAGCAGGATGGATTGTTAGTCACCTCTTTTCGCTAAACTAGCTCCATATTTGAGCTTGGTGGCCGAGCCGGTGCTTTCACCCACTCGACCACCAAGTCCCTAGCGTTCGTATTGTTTACGGTCCGCACCAAACCAGGCTAATACCGGAGAAGCCACTACATGCGGAGATGGAGGCACCACTCCAACGGGTGTCTTCGTCCTCCACGACAGTATCAGCTTGCAACTCGACTACACTGCGCATTTTCCTTTCACCTCCTTTCGCGATTCAGATTGACATTACCGTGAAATAGCTGCGATGCATTTATTACTGGAAGTAGATCCCAGGGAGAGGTTTCCAGGCAAGTTAATGTACATAGGACGCCGGCACCCCCGGTTCCGTAGTCATCAGAAAGTCGTAAAAGATAATCACCCGCAAAATGCAAATTCCCATTTACCTCGAAAGCAGAGTCGGAAAGCAGTTGCACGTGTTTCTCAATAATCTTACTGTTATCAAGTCCCAGTTCTTGTAAGGCAATTAGAGCTGCGACAATACCCGCTCGACCACGGTAAAGACCAGGCATTAGGTATAGCTCACCAGAGCAGGCTCGAATTGCCCCTTCGATTACATTGTCTTCTATCTGATTAAGCGCTTCAGGGTCTGAAGCACATAGTGCAGCAAGCGCATATACGATTCCTGCCGTTCCCCACCCAAGATACGGAAGATTACGGTTCTTATCCGCATCCCACACTCCGAGAGCACCATCTCGGTCGATCCTACATTGAGCTAGGTCTCGACGTATGGCAGCTAATGCAAGCTGCTGGTACTCGGATGGATTGTCGCTGATATTTGCGAGAGCCGTCCAAAGAAGTGAAACCCCTGACCACCCTGCTAGAAGCCCCGGCTTATTCACCGATGGAGGCGCAACGACAGAATGATCGCGTGGATCCGCTCGACCGACAATCAGTTCAGACACCATCTTAGCCATATCAATGTAGGCTTCTGTATTATCGTGTAGCCCGAGCGAAAGCATACTAAGACCCACACCTGCCAGACCTTCCGCTAGGTTTATACTCTTTAAACGTGTAGCATTAGGAGCTAGGCTAGCCCAGATAATTTGCGCATGATCGTTAACGCCTATCTCCGTGAGGAACCCCGCAATCCCCGCAAGACCATTAAGCAGACCGAGATTACGAGCGACTGATCGCATCGCCACAAGAGTCGTATCGGCAAGCCATCGAACGTCCCCACTCGCGGGGGCATAGCCACTTCGTTTTAACGCCCAGAGAACCCCGCTGGCACCGCTTGAGACATTAAGTGAACCCCATGTATCTTCGAATATTTCAATGTTGCCAGGGAAGATAGTGCCGGGTATGCAATGGCGAGCACTCAAAATCCCTTCAGCAATTCTATTGCGCGTTTCGAGAGAAAGAGCTAAAGATCCAGTAGAGTTCGCATGTGTAAGCTGTATTGGCTGTGGCGGATTACCTGGTGTAAGCTCCACACCTTTACTACTAGCCTCGCCGCTGCGCTTTGCTATGGAGTCTATATAGTGCGAGACTTCCTCTCCAAAGTCCCTTTTGACATTATTCAACAAAACTTGCCAATAGACAGGCGAAAGGGTCGCGTGTACATATCTAGGATCGAATAAGCTCGCCAAAACTCTGGAAACAGAGTACCAATCTCCTTCCAAGGCGTCACACCCTTCAGGGGCGGAAAATGACAATGCGTTGAACGTTGCTTTATCACAGGATGCTTGATCTCGAAGATCCTCGAAGTCTATGAAGACTACATGGTCAAGTCCTGGTTAGTGGTGTATCTGTGTTCTCGAATCATGATTGTCATTGTCTGGTTTCGATACTAATAAGGACTGGATATCAGACACAGGTCAAGCAATAATTTCC
>NZ_JARBHJ010000004.1 GCF_028864145.1 Actinotignum schaalii
GCTGGTCCACCCGGTCGACTATGTCCACTGAGGCGTTACCGTTAGAGGCCTTAGAACAGGCAATCAACAGCGCTAAAGACAATCTGGCAGGGCTAATCCATCACGCCGATCACGGGTCCCAATACGTAAGCATTAAATACGGCCAACGGTTGACAGACGCCGGTATCAAGTCATCAACCGGAACTGTCGGGGATTCCTACGATAACGCTCTAGCCGAGACAGTTAACGGCCTTTACAAGACCGAGCTGATCTACTGCCAGTCTTGGAGATCATGCGCTGAAGTCGAGTGGGCGACCCTGAACTGGGTGCACTGGTGGAACAACATCCGGATTCATCAGTCCCTGGGCTATGCCACTCCCGAGGAGACTCTTGCAAGTTATAATCAACACCAGGTCAGACAATTGACCCCCGTATAAGAAGCGGAACAAAACCCAGACCACTTCATACGCCGGCTGCTGCCGGTAGTTCCAGTGTGGGGGTGTGTCATGGGTGAGTATTTTGCGGTGCGGCGGGGTGCTACGGCGCTACCGAACTCCATGATCTTCAACAAGGCACTCTCTTATGATGCCCTCGCGCTGGCGACTGTGTCGCTCTCGTTGCCGCCGAATGCGCCTGTTGGTTATCGCGATCTCATGGGCCGGGATATGGGCGAACACCGCGCCCGCAAAGCCCTCGCGCTCCTAGAAGAGCAGCATTATCGTTTCCGGTTCCGCACCCGCGCCTCGGGTCAAATCCGCGAACTGGTGGTCATGTTTGACACCCCCGTGTCCGTGGGTGAGGCGCTTTGTGAAATCCAGGGGCGGATGGAAAGCGGAGCGATCACCGCCCGCCAGGTAGTTGGCTGTCCGAGCCACCCGGGCGAGTTCACACGCACTGCACCGGTCGGTGAGTTCGGTATGGAAAATGAGGTGTGCCTCGATGAGGCACCAGCCATGCCGATGGCATCCGTGCCAGGAGCGTCACCCGTCCCAACGGGAGACGCAGGTGAGAGCGCGGAGCCGATCATTACAGCCGTACTCCTTGTGGATAACCCTGAAACAGCCACTACCGAGCCTGTGGATAACCACGAAACGCCCGGTTCGAACTGTCCTACAGTTACAAATTCTCAGAGTGACCCAGGTAACGAAAGTGGAACGGATTTTCACCGTGCCTGGAAAACCTCGGCACGGTGGGAACCGCGAGATTCCGCGGTAGGTGAACCTGGTAGTGAGTTATCCACAGGTTCTCACCGTGCGGGGATTACCGGAGCACGGTGGACCGCAGCACGGTCAGCCCAGGCGCAGATCTCTAAAGAGATCTCCAATAATTCCTCACTACGTTCGGAATTAACCAACCAACCAAGCCCAGGCGAAATTTTCGTGTCGGAGGCGTCTGGCATGGTTGGTGTGGAAGATGATTCCCAGGTCGAGCACCCCGAGCAGGGTGCGGGTGGGGGTGTCCCTGGCGGGACTACCCCACACCCCGTGCCGGCCGCGGTAGCTCCGGCTCCGGTTCGCCGTGAGCCGATGCGGCCCGTCGAGGGCCAAGCTCGGCGCGGCCCTGTGCCGGGCGGTTCGGGGCGGCCGGATGCCGGGCAGGAACCGCCGGGTAGCGGCGGGCAGCCGTCGAGCACTGCGCAACCGCCGCGTGGCGTGAGCCAGCAAGGCTCGCGGCAGGACCAGCGTTCACAGCAAGCCTGGGCAGCTAGCCTGATTGGTGAATGCGTGCCGCGTGACTTGGTGCGGTTCTTGGCACCGGCCCGGTTTGTGGCGGTTGCCCGGGATTTGCAGGTAGCGCTTGATTCGGGCTGGCAGCGCGCGGAGATTCGCGCCCAGCTAGCCGGCAACGCGCTCGGGGAAACTCGCAATCCCGGCGGGGTTGTTGCGCATCGCATCCGCGATATCGCGCTGGCTCGCCCGCCCCGGCCACCGAAGCCGCGTTCCCCGGTGGTGGTGGATACTCGGCCGGATCCGGGTGAGGTGTGTGGGATGCCTGAGGGGCTGCGGGCGAGGGTTTCCCGCTCTCGCTCGCCGGCTCCGGAGCCGGCCTCGACTGGGCCGCCGGGTGAGGCCGGGCCGGTGCGGTGTAGGGGTTCTGGCAAGGCCTAGTGACGGGTTAGGCTGAAGAAAAGACAACCCGCAAGTTTTTGAGAGATTTTTTAGCGAAAAGGGAGGGCGAGCCATGGGCGAGCAAACAACCACGGTTGACGAAACGGCTACTGCCGTTGCTGGCGACGAGGCAGTCGGTGTCGCTGGCGAGACTGCTACCGGGCAGCGCCGTGGTAGGCGTGTGTGGCTGTGGCCGAGCGTGGCTATCACTGCGGCAATCGTGGCCGGCGCTGGTGTATATCTGGCGCAGCGTTCAAGTGGCGTCGACGAGGCTCGCGCGGCCTACAGCGAGGCCGTGACGGTCAACGAGCAAGCCCGCACCGCGCTCCAGGTGGCCGTTGACGGTGTCGGGTTCACATCGCAGGAGTGTGAGGCTGATGGCGGCGTGCCCGCAGACTGTGCAGCGTTGGCGCAGGCCGTGGAGACCGCGCGTGCCGGGCTGGCTGAGCCTTTCAAGGCGGCGAACGCCAAGGAACTGGATGCGGCTACGGCGCGGTCCCAAGCGGGGGCTTTACAGGACGCGGCTACTGATATGCAAGCCCAGGCTGCTCAGATCAAGGACGCGGCCGGGAAGCTGAACACCCAGTTCGAGGCAGCTACCACGGCATACCTCGCCGGTGACGCAGCAAACCTCGCGACATCGTGTGAGATGTCCGCAGCAAGTGCTCGTGGTGTTGAGGGTCTTGCAGGTGAAGCCGATGCCCTGAGCGCGGACTGCAAGGCTCTCGCGACTTCCGGGAAGAGCGTGCGTGTGTCGGTTCTCAAGGAAAAGACCGCAGCGCTTCAGGCCCGCCTTGATGCGTTGAATGGGAAGGTGGCGGCCGCCCAGCAGGTTCCGGCACCGTCCGCGCCGGCCCCAGTGTCTGGTGGTGGTTCGGAAGCCACTAGCGAGTATTCCGCAACGGAAAGCGGGTCTTCTTCATGGTCAGATGATTCGGATTATGAGGCACCCGCACCAGCAGCCCCAGCACCCGACCCGGACCCGGCACCCGCAAACAACAACGGCGGCGGATGGGTAAACACCGGCGACATAATCGTCGACAACACTTCCGGGGAAGGCGTCTGTTTCGATACGCACGGTAATTCCTGGCCATGCAAGCCCTGATATCGGGCTAAAGGTGGCTCGGTGCCTGCGCCAACAAGCACCGAGCCGATGAATCCCTCTTTGAACCACGTTAGCAATATAGATTCGATGAAAGGACTCGTTACCTATTATGGCAGCGAACACAAAGATCCGGCCACGGGGCCGGACTCTCGCCGCACTCCTCGCGGCATTCACACTAATTGTTTCCAGCCTACTCAGCGGCGGGAATGCCATGGCACTGTGGGATTCCACCACCGGCCGCGGCCTCAACCTCAACGGCATCAACGCCGTCGGTTATCTCCGGCTTGGCCCACACGTCAACCAAACACCCCAAATCGGCGGGGTTGGGATTGAACCGGCACCCCAATGGTGCATCGATGGCAAGAAAGCCGACCCAGGCCCGGGAGACCTGACCTCAATCGCGACCCTGACCGATTCGGCACAACATATTCCCGAGCTGGCGCTCACGACGCCACAAGCGGCCTGGATCCTGCACAAGTACCAGGGCAACACGGGCGATGACACGAATCTCGCGGCCCTCGGCTTGCTCATGCACGCGAACTTCGAAAACACCGCAGCGGTGGCTCACGAGATCGCCGGAGCCACACAAACCCAGCAGCCCGACACCTGGACACGCGCATTGCAATATGTGGCAGAAGCCCGCAACTCAGCGGTAGCGGGCTATGAGTCATGGACTGTCCAAGGGGATGGTCAGCGCACGGGTGCTATTACCGGACTCGGCCAGGTTAATTCCGCAGGTGCTTATGTTCCGAATCTCCCATTCACAGTCACTCTGAACGGTCCGGCTGTTTTCGATGCCACCGGAACCAATGTATGGAGCGGTAACACGGCAAGTGAGCCGGTCACGCTCAATTGGACTGCGACCGGTAATGGAACTGTCACAGGAAACGCCGTTTATCACGCCGAAGTCCGCAGCACCGTGACAAAATTTGGGTCTGACGGCAGCGTCCAGGATATGGTCACGTACGGTAATCGCCCGGCATCCGACCCTGAAGAAGTTACGGTCCCTGGCCAATCGTGGCGTGTGATTTTTGATTTCCAACCCACCGGCACCAGCCAGGCGGTCTCCCAGGAGATTAACCTCGACGGCTCAATCTCCGACACCCTCACCACGAGCGTGGACAAGAACTATGGGGATGGGCAGTGGACGCAGGTAAACGGCAAGCCCGTGCCCGTGGTTTATACCGCGACCGCTTATTGGGCGGGCCGCACCAAGCCCGCCACCTCAACGACTATTCCGGCGGGTGCCGAGGTACTCGGCAGCGTGGACGTGACCGCGACGGGCGAGGGCCAGAAACTCGAAGCAAAACTCACCACGCCCAAGCGCGGATATGTCACTTGGGTTTGGAGCGTCGATAAGAACAAGCAAGGCGCGAACAGCCAATACATCCACCAGAACTGGAGTGACTCGTTCGGCCTTGAGGCGGAAACCACGTCGGAGAATTTCGACTTCAGGCCCCTCGGCACCTCACACGTTGCTGACGCTAAGGTGATTGACAAGGGCACCGTGCTTTCCGATACTTTCGAGGCTAAGGCTGACCCGCAGTATCGCGACGGTGAATGGACACGCATCGTTGCGCCTGGCGCATCGTTTGATGAAGGCACCTATGTGCCGGTGACCTACCGTGCTTCCGCGTATTATGTTTCCCCGACCGAGCTACCCTCGACCGCGGATGCGGTTCCGGCGTCGGCCGAACTGATCGAGTCCGTGACCGTTGTAGCGAACGGCCCCGGCGAGCTTAAAGCCACGCTCTCGCAGCCGACGACCAAAGCCGGGTTCGTCACCTGGGTCTGGGAAGTCAAGGCTGAAGACCAGCCCGCCGATTCCGCGAAGTGGATTAAGCCAGGGTGGGCCGACCAGTTTGGCCTTCCGGACGAGACCACGAGCGTGCGTTACCCCGCCAAGATCGACTCCACGCTCTCTATCCGCGATACCAAGTCGGGTACCTATTTGGTCGATGACGTGTTCGTGACGGGCATGCCCGCTAATCATCCGGCTTTTGCGGGTGGAATGGGATTCAAGCCTGATACCCAGGTGATCGAGCATGAAGTGCTCTTCTTCCCCCACGGCCTAGAAGTGACGGAAGCGAACCGCGCCAAGGCTGAGAAGATCGGCGAGACCGTGAGCATTCTGGCGAAGAACGGGTTCTATCCCAGCGTTGGTGACACATCGTGGTTGGTAAAGCAAGACGCGGCTGGTAAGAATCTGCCGGGCACGTATGTTTTCGTCAGCAGCTTTGCTGGTGATGACCGTGTCCAACCGCTCACGACGAGCGTTGAGGACGTGACCGAGCAGTTCACCATTACTCCTGAGCCGTCGATTCACACCACTTTGACGCATGAGAACACGCATGTGGCACCGAATACCGCGAAGGTTGAGCTTGTCGATACGGTCTCGTACCAGAATCTCAAGCCTGGCAAGGAATACGAGCTTTCCGGCACGCTTATGGATAAGGCGACCGGTAAGCCGCTCGTGGACGCGAACGGAGACAAGATTGTTTCCACCGTTTCGTTTACACCTGAGACACCGAACGGCACCGCCACTGTCGTGTTCACGGTGGATGGTTCGTTGTTTGCGGGTAAGCAGACCGTGGCTTTCGAGCGCCTGACGCAAGACGGCCGCGAAATCGCCGTACACACGGACATTAACGATCTCAATCAGACGGTGAGCTTCTCGAAGCTTCAAACCACGGCGACCGACAAGACCGACGGCGACAAGGTGCTAGCACCGATCCCGAATGCGGTGATCACCGACCGGGTGTGCGATGTCGCCGGCACGCTCGTGCCGGGTACCGAGTATGACATTACGACCGCGTTGATGTTGGATAACGGTGATGCGTTGCTTGACGCGAACGGCAAGCCCGTAACGGTTACCTCGAAGTTCATTCCGGCGGCCGCGAACGACTGCGCCTCAATTGACATTACGTTCGATGCCAGCAAATTGGCGGGTAAGCGCGTTGTCGTTTTCGAGACCGTGACCCAAGACGGCCGCACCGTCTCGGTTCACCACGACCTCAAGGACGATGCTCAGACGGTGTCGGTGGAGATTCCCGGCGATGGGGATAACGACAAGTCGAAGCGGCGGCTAACCCGTACCGGGGTAAGCATCCTCGGCGGAGGCATCCTTGCGCTTGGGTTTATTGGTGTTGGCGCGGCTGCGGTGCTGCGTCGTCGTAACAACTAACCAAAAATATTCCCCTACATATAGGTAGGTAAGTAGTGGTGTGCCCGCACTCTAGGTGTGGGTGCGGGCACACCACCCTCCCCGTTCTCGGTGGGGCGTATCGCAATCCTTCCCCTTTTCTTTTCCTTATCTTTTTCTTCCTTTTTATTACCCCTGTGTATCTGTGTGAGGAGGTGGCGCTGATGGGTGAGCGGCTTGGCGTGTGGGCACTTGAGCAAGGCGGACGCACCACCGCAAATGCTCTCGCCCTCCTCGGCGTGGTGTCTCTTTTCGCGGATCCGGCCGGGGTGTGTATCCTGACGCCCGCGGATTTACAGGCACGAGCAGGATTGAATAAATCAAGCTTTACGCAAGCATTGGCCGAGCTTATTGATGCGGGCCTGCTCGCGGTGCAAGAAACCACCACCGGCACTGCTTTTAGTGTTCTTGCTCCGCGCGAGTATTTAGACGACACGGCCACGCCGGTCTCGGCGGCCGGTGAGTTAGAGCGTGGCTTGCGTATTATTTCGACAACACTCACCACGACCGCCAGCGACGCTGGCATGGCTGGCATGGCTGGCATGGCTGGCATGGCTGGCATGGCTGGCATGGCTGGCATGGCTGGCATGGCTGGCATGGCTGGCACTGCTGGCACTGCTGGCACTGCTGGCACTGCTGGCACTGCTGGCACTGCTGGCACTGCTGGCACTGCTGGCACTGCTGGCACTGCTGGCACTGCTGGCACTGCTGGCACTGACCACGTGACTACCACGCCCGCCCATATCAAGGTGGCGGATCCGCTCACGAACGAAGGACTCACCACGATTCTCGCGTATTTGGAGGAGTGTGGGTGGGCCGACCAGGAGATTATTGACCGGCTCTTGATAGCTATTGAGGCGCGTACGCGCTCCCGCCTAGCGTTCCTGATCAAGCACAACTCACCTCTTGGTTTTAGAGAAGTGCTTGCTGATGTTTGTGCTCGGGTGTGGGAGATTATCCGCACCCAAACCCGCGATGTTATCGGGGCTGAGTTTGGGTGGGCGTATGTGCTGCGGGCAGCGGCCCGCCAGTATGAAAAGACTAACCGGGCGAGCACCTTTGAGTTGCCGACAGGTGATGAGACTCGTTTCGATGCCGCCGATGAGAGCAGCGCGGGCGCAGTTGGGAATTATGAGCATGGCTTTGATCAGGTCTTAGTGGAAGACATAACCGGCTGGAATGCCGGCATCCAGTTCCTTATCGGCGAGCTGGTCGCCCGCGGGGTTGACCAGGGTTTGGCGTGGCACGCGACTCGGCGGATGCTTGAGATTTGCACCCGGTGGGGGTTTCACGCCCGGATCACGAAAGCGCGTGAAGACGCTGAGCTGGCCCGGCTTGGGCTTAGCCCGAGAGTGATTGGTGCGTGGATGGGTCTTCTTAGTGGGGCGCGGCGCGCGGGTGAGGAAGGATCGTTCCTCTTGGGTTTCGCCCGCGGGCGGCGCACGTTTACCGAGCGGGAAGAATACCGGCTCCAACGTATCGTCAATGGCACCTGTCACCTCGGGTCGGGTGTTTCTTCCCCGAATGAATCTGGTTTGGGGGTGGCCTCGTGAACAAGTGCCCATTCGCTTATCGACATGGTGGTGACTATTTGACTAGCCCACACGATGCCGCCGGCTTCGCTGGCGGCGGCTCGCGCGTCTTCAATATTTGTATACCAGTGGGATTCTTGGACGAACGGCGGGAGGCGGTCGCGGGTTACCGCGTAGACGGTTTCGATGTTCGTTTCGACGTCACGCGGCCAGCCCAGATGGACTCCCGGTCGGGTGGGCGTTGTGCTCGTGTTCGTGTTCTTGTGCATGTGAATACTCCTTGCGTTGGGTGTTGTCCGTTTGTTTTGCGGTCTTGTCTTGCTAGTGGAGCGTGCACACACAACGCACGGGCGCGATTTGCGTCACATGCATCTGGGTGTGTGCGGCGCGTATGTCAGCCGGACCTCGTGGAGGTGTGCGTACATGCGTAAACACAAGATGAAACAACCAGATCGTGCCGGGCTTGCCCTGCCGTGGGGTCAGCTTCCTGACCTGCCAGGCGAAGGCACTGTCCTGCCGTGTGTATGGACTGATCCGAGCACGGCGGTGTTTGCGGTGGGTGCGAGTGGGGGCGTGGGTACCACCACCCTGGCGGCGCTGTGTGGGTTGGTTGATTTTGGGCGTGCGTGGCCGGTCTCAGCGCCGCAGGCGGCGAGGTGTGTGGTGGTTGCCCGCACCACCGCTACCAGCATGGCGGCGGCGCGTGAGTGTGCGGGCGCGGTCTTCGGTGGGCGCACGAATGGTGTCGAGTGTCTCGGGTTGGTGCTTGTTGCTGATCAGCCCGGGCGCTTGCCGCGCGAGCTAGCCCGGGCACGTGCTTTGACGGAGTCTGTGTTTCCGGCCGTGTGGCGCATCCCTTACAGCCAGGCAATACGGTGCGGGCGAGACGACCCGCAACTCGCCGTACATAAGGCCATCCAAGAACTGCGGGAACTCGCCGGGCTGCCAGAAGAATCGGAATTTTTTGATACCAACATCCCCGCTATGGGTGGGGATTCCCTAGATAACTAAAGGAGAAAACCACTATGTTTACCCAGCTATCAGCCCTGGAAGCCTACCTTCACGCGGCGCTTTTACCGCTTATTGAGGTGACACCGACTCAGCCCCCGGGAACGGAAAAGATCACCCAGATTCTCGGGTATGTGGCCTGGGGCGCAGGCGTGTTGTGTTTGCTCGGGATTTTCATTGTTGCGGGCAAGCTCGCCATCAACGCACGCCATGGCGAGGGCCTCGAGGAAGCCAAAGGCTTGCTCTGGGTCTTGGCGGCGCTGGTGTTGATTGGTTCGGCTACCTCGCTTATCGGCGCGTTCATCACCCTATAAGCAGCCCGCAGCAAAAAGACGAGAAACGGAATGGAGGGAAAGGCATGGGTAAAGAAACCAAGCCAGGCCGGAGCCTGGGTGTAGGACTAGCAATAGGCGGTTTGCTCGTCATTGCTGGCGTGGTGGCGGTGGTGTGGGCGCTCATCGCACCCGCGAATACTCACACAGAACCTACGCCCGGGCCGGTCCCCTCCATCCCCACCACCGCCGCGCCCGCGCCACCGGCGTCGGCAACACCTGAATGCGGACTCGACTTTGGCGACATGACGCTCCCCGACCGGAATTTCACGCCGGTCTGGCAGGACGGCCCGCTGGGCGTGCGGCTAGCAACCCTACCCGGAGCCGGCCCATGTGAGCAGACTCCGGTGGCGCGCGGGTATACGAACACCCCGAAGGCCGCGGTTTTAGCTGCACTCAACTACGTGAGCCTGTCCTCGGTCGGCGGCCCAAACGCACAAAAGGTTCTCAACGAACTCTTAGCAGACGGGCCAGACAAAAAGGTGTTGCTTGAGGCGGCGGGTGAGCTAGCCGGGCGGGTACTTCCCGCGCCGCGTTTGGTGGGTTTCCAGGTCTTCGACTACGACTTAGAGCGGGCTAGTGTCGGGGTGGCGTTCATGCTGGACGCTAAGCCTGGCGTGGTGTTTGGCCGTAGCCTTGACCTCACCTACGACAAAAAGGCGCAGATGTGGAGGGTGGTTCCGGTGGCGGACATGTCCACGGTCCTCACCGTGGTTGATCGGCCGCTTTCGACTGGGTGGGTGCTATGGACGCGGTAGCGTTTGCGGAGTTCCTGACTCCCGCACCGGCTTGGGTGCCCGGAGGCCCGGCACCCATGGTGTGTGTGACGGATGTGTGTGGGTGGAGTATTTTGAACCCGCTTGCCTGGGTTGGCAAGGGCATTGGAACCCTCGTCGGCTCCGTTGTTGAGTTGCTCGCTGAAGCAATGGCCGCAGCAAGCATGTGGCTCCTCGAATTTCTCGTAGGGTTTGTTTCCTCCAATCCGCGCCTGAATTTAAAAGATACGGAGGCGATCACGTGGATTCATGACTCGCTTTCCTACGCAACCGGTCTTTTTATGCTCTTGGGCGTGTTGGTGGGTGCGGGGTCGATGGCGTGGCATCGACGCGGCGAACCCCTACGCGACATGCTGGCCTCCGTCATCCAACTCGTCATCGTGAGCGGTGCGGGTGTGACGGTCGTCCAACTCCTCATGGAAGCATCTTCCCTTTTCTCAAGCTGGCTCTTGGCGTCGTCGGGGTCGATGGAGAGTGTTCAGGCTGCGATCAATGTCATGATTGATGAGGGCACAAATTTGGCGATCCTGACGATTTTCTTGCTTGCGGCGATGCTGCTCGGCACCCTCCTCGCCCTTATTTTGCTGTTGTGTCGGGATTCTTTCCTCGTGCTCCTGATCGGTATTCTGCCGCTTTCGGCAGCGGCCACCAACACCGCGGTGGGGCGGCAGTGGTTTGAGAAAACAAAAACCTGGATTATCGCTTTCCTGCTGTATAAGCCGGCGTTCGCCATCATCCTCTCTATCGGCATGCGCCTGATCTCTTCGGATAGCCCGCCGACCATGACCGCGCGCGTTGAGCAAGCCTGCGGAACCTTCGACGAAGCGAAACTCGAGGAATACCAAAAATGCGTGCTCGAGCAGATGAAAGCCGCCATCGGAGACGACAGCTCCCTCACCAATTCCGTCACGACGATTCTCGTGGGTGTGGGTGTGCTTTGCTTGGCGGGGTTCGCGATGCCAGCCCTCATGCGTTTCGTCGTCCCCGCAACCGCCTCAATGAGTTCAGGCGCGGGGATGAGTGGTATCGCGGCAGGCCTCGGCGGAGCAGCGGGATCTTTGGTGGCGTCGGGCGCTATTAAAGTCGCCCGCGGCGGAGTCGCCGCAGCCCGTGGCGGTGTCTCGAAAGTCCGAGCCGCCCGCGCCACAAAAACAAGTGCCAGTAGCACGGCGAGTGGTAGTGGTGGTGTGGCTGCGACCGGCGCAACAACCACCGGAACCACCGGGACAAGCAGGACAGGCCCGGCTAGCCGGAGCGGCGCGGCTAGTGGCGCTACCAACGCACCCGCACCGAATACAAGCAGCGGGAAGAAGGTGTCGCGGCGTGCGCGGGCGGCGAAGAAGCAGGCACAGACCCCCCCACTCCCACCAACCTCTACACAGCCGGTGTCGGCGGGTGGTCAGGCTAGCGGCGCTGCCCCAACCCCACCCGCAAAGCCGGCCTCACCGTTCGCCCTACCAACCAAACAGCCCGGCCGGGGCGCTTTCGATAAAGCCCGCGGGGTCGGCGCCTTCACATCGAATCTAGCCAGCGGCGCGGATAGTGAGAGCGAGGAAAACGCATGAGCACACCACGCACATACGGCCACTGGCGCAAGCCCCAAGCCCCCGGGATAGGCAGGCTCTCTGGTGCGCTGACTGTCGGTGTCTTCGCACTGTTAATTCTCATGGTGTTGGTGCAGATTATTGCCGGGATTATCCCCGCCCTGGTGCTCGGGACTATCTGCGGAAGTCTTGGTTTGTTGTTTGCCCGCAAAGACGCACACTCCGTGTCTTTGGCGGGGAAGATTGGAGAAAGAATGCGTTTCCTACGCTCCCGCAGACGCGGCGAGAACCTGTACCGCGGCGGACCACTCGGAGTCACCGGCGGCCCGTTCATGCTCCCGGGTATTCTCGCACCCACGAGGGTGGCTGATTTTGTGGATGGTTTCGGACGTGACTTCGCCGTCATCACAACCGGTAAAACTGGCACTTTCGCTGTCGTGTTCGCCTGTGAGAGTGAAGGAGCATCCCTCGTCACGCAAGACCAGGTCGACACCTGGGTCGCCCGGTGGGGGCAGTTTTTGGCGCGCTTAGGGGAAGAGCCAGGCCTGGTAGGTGCGAGCGTTGTCGTGGAATCCGCACCCGATACCGGCTCGCGCCTCCAGCGGGAAATCACCGCAAACAGAGCAGAAAACATCCCACCGCTCGCTGAACAGATGCTCAGCGAAGTAAGCCAGATATACCCGTATGGTTCCGCGTCCCTGCGGGCCTACGTGACGCTAACGTTTGAGAATCATCTGGGGAAGGGTAGCGGGAAGACACTCGACTTAGAACAAGCGGGCCAGGAGCTTGCCACCCGCCTCCCGTCCTTGTCTCAGGCATTGACTGGGACTGGTGCGGGTTTCGTGCGGCCTTTAGATTCCGCGGGTGTGGGGCGGGTAGTGCGCCTGGCGTATGACCCTGATGCGCAAGAGATTTTCGACGACGCACTCTCGAACAGCGAAAGCATCTCGCTCGATTGGAGCGAAATCGGACCCTCCGCTACCCAAGCTAACTGGGATAGTTTGGCCCATGATGGTGCGGTGTCGGTGTCGTGGGTTATGAGCGCCGCACCCCGCGGCATCGTCCAATCCAATATCCTTGCCTCGCTGCTTGCTCCGTCGCCTCGTATTGCCCGCAAACGCGTCGCCCTGCTTTATCGGCCTATCGAGGCCGGACGCGCGGGCGAGATCGTGGAGAAAGACAAAAACGCCGCCAGCGTGCGGGTGTCTTCGTCAACGAATGTGCGGGCACGCGATGAGGTTGCCTTGGCTCACGCTATGGCGTCGGCGGCCGAGGAGGCCGCCGGCGCCGGGCTAGAGAATTTCGGCATGGTCATTACCGCAACTAGCACGCGCGGGGATGACGTCAAGGACATGGTTGATGCGGTCGGGTCGTTGGCCTCGAGCGCTCGGATTCGGATCCGTAAATGTTTTGGTGGGCAAGACTCGGCTTTCGCTATCTCACTGCCTTTGGGGATTATGCCAGGGCGCTATTCCGTGATTAGTGAGAGTGTTCGGGAGGCACTATGAGCAAACAGAGCAATACCGCGGCCATACTGAACGGGCGGGTGCCTGGTTCGCGGGGGTTCACCGGACGCGGAGGCGGCCGCCAAGCATACGTGCCCGCACTCCCACAATGGCGCGGCACCTCGGTGCAGGTATGTGGCCTCTGGCCGTTTGCTAGCGGTGCGCCAGCACCCTTGATTGGGGTGCCGTTCGGCCAGTGCGAGAAAGGCGGCAGCTTGTCGCCGGTCTGTTTCGACCCGATCTCCTGGTTTAGGGCGGGCATGATCTCCAACCCCTCGATGTTCGTCCTCGGCCTGCCCGGCCTCGGCAAAAGCTCCGCGGTCCGGCATATCAGCTTGGGTCTGGCCGGCTTCGGGGTTTCCACAATGGTTCTCGGTGATTTGAAACCGGATTATGTGGATTTGGTGGAGGCTATGGGTGGCCAGTGCATCACCATCGGACGAGGCGGAGTGAGCCTGAATCCACTAGACACCGGAAACACGCCCGCAGCCGCCAGCCAACTCACCGGCCAGGCTCGCCTCGATCTATTGAATTCCGCTCATGCGCGCCAGCTCACCATGCTTTCCTCCCTTGTTGAGCTGGTGCGCGGGGGACGTATTACCGACCGCGAAAGGACTATCCTTGACCGGGCCTTGCGGGTGTGGGATACCCATAATCCGGGTAGCGTGCCGGTAATCGGCGACATCCTCACTATTGTTCGGGCAGCCCCAGACGACGTACGACTCGCGGCACTTGATCGCGGCTCCATCGACCGCTACCTAGAAGTCACGGAGGCTCTCGAGGCGTCGCTCATGGCTTTGTTGGGTGGGCGTTTTGGGCAGATATTCGCCGCCCCCACAACAACGCCTATGCGGATGGACCGTAGCGTGGTCTTCGACGTCTCCGCGGTGTCGGGTGCGGATGAAGCATTACAGGCCGCAGTGTTGCTGGCGTGTTGGTCGTATGGCTTCGGAAATATCACGACGGCGAACATGCTCGCCGACGCCGGTATAGCTACGCGCCGGTTGTTTTTTGTGGTCATGGACGAACTCTGGCGCGTCCTCCGGGCGGGGGAGGGCATGGTCGACTCCGTCGACGCACTCACCCGCCTCAACCGCCAATGGGCGGTAGGCCAGGCCATGATCACCCACACCATGAGCGACCTCGAGGCCCTAGCCAGCGAGCAAGCCCGAGCGAAAGCCCGCGGGTTTGTCGAGCGTGCCGGCGTTTGCTTGCTCGGCGGGCTGCCCGAGCGAGAAATGGGTTTACTTCGCGGTGCCGTAAGACTGAACAGCGCTGAGGAAGACGTACTCACGTCCTGGCAGGATCCCGGGAGCCTCGACCCGGATACCGGCAGGCTGTCTGCGCCGGTTGGGCGCGGGCGGTTCTTGATCAAGGTCGGCCGGCAGCCCGGCATCCCCGCCGAATGCGTACTCACGCCTTGTGAGCGTGATTTGTCTGATACTTCTTGGAGATGGCATGAATAACAACAATAACCACTACCACCGCCCCATTCCGCGCCGGGTGTGGTTCTCGATCAGCCTCGGGATCCTTTCTACCCTCTATGCCGGACTCTTGCTCGCTTCTTTTGCGACCGGGGAGGACATCCCCACCTACCCGTTCAGCATGATGGCCGCTCTACTTAGCGGACAAATAACAGCCAAAACATTGACCCTGGGCATCTTTTTCGCGATTATTTTCGCTGATCTGACCGGGCGGGCCACCTGGCATCTCCTGCGCTACCTCACCCGGGCCGGACAACAGCGAGGCGACAATACGACTGGGGATAGGTCATGAGTAATAAGCCCGGAACGACCGGCGACGTCGGCACGCTAATCGCAACGCTCGGTGCTATCGGCGTCGGCGTGTGCCTGTGTTTATCCTTTTTCCTCGCCGGCCTCATCACCGGCGAAGCCGTACCGTTTAACCCGCTAGTGCTCATCATTTACCTGGCGACTGGCAAGCTCCACGTGAGCAGCATGACATGGGTAGTGGCAGCTCTCTTTGCGTGCATTGTCCTAACTATCGCCGGCCTGATCTCTTGGCGTGTATACCGGGTGCGGGGGCGGCGGGCACGAGGAGACAACAAAGCCAGATTGACCGGCGGACGCTCTGCTCGCCAAGCCCTCCAACGCACTGTCGTTGCCGAGAAAGCCCAGCGCCTCGGCATCACAGGAGATAACCCCGTAGGTTACAAGCTCGGGCGCGCGGTAGACACCGGCGAACTACTCTACGGGGACTACGAGAGTGTCTCGCTCATGCTCTCCGGGCCGCGCGGTGGTAAAACAGCCGGCTACGCGATTCCTTTGCTTCTGGAAGCGCCGGGAGCGGTGTTGGCGACGTCGAATAAACGTGACCTCGTTGACGCCACCCGCTATGCCCGCGAGCAACTGGGTGAGCGGGTGTGGGTGTTTGACCCCTGCAATATCCTGCAAAAACCCGGGGGCATGTGGTGGAATCCCCTC
Organism: Actinotignum schaalii; assembly: GCF_028864145.1. Lineage (GTDB taxonomy): Bacteria > Actinomycetota > Actinomycetes > Actinomycetales > Actinomycetaceae > Actinotignum > Actinotignum schaalii_B. Next base: position 15,536 of record NZ_JARBHJ010000004.1, read on the forward strand.
ACCTACCTCACCAACGCTGCTTATGGCGGGAGCCTCTTCTCACGCGCCACCCACCTAGCAAAAGTTTTGGGGGATGCAGCTAGGGCTGGCATGTCGACTAAAGCCTATGACAGCTTTTGGGATGGCGGCGGGGAACAAATCCGCGCGTGTTTGCTTGCTGCGGCCGCGCTCGAGCACCGCTCCATGGCCGACGTCTACACCTGGGTGCAATCCACCCTGGATGAGACCCCTATCGACATTCTTCGTAACCACGGGATGGGCGAACTCGCTGCGCTACTCCGTGCACAAATGGACCTCCCCGCCGTCACGAAAGGCGGGATGTGGGCACATGCGCGTAGTGGTTTGGAATGGGTGGGCGACCCCGAAACCAGGACGTGGTGGGATGGTGGCGGGGCAGAATTCGATCCAGCTATGTTCGTGCAAACCCGCGAAGCGCTTTATTCGATGTCCGTTGACGGCGCAGCAATCGCACCCTTGGTTGCGGCCCTGACGGCCGTGACGTGTTTGGCGGCTGAAAACTACGCACAGAGTCAGCGCGGCGGGCGTCTTGCCACCCCCATGATGGTCGTGCTTGATGAAGCAGCGAACGTCTGTCCTTGGCGTGAACTACCGCGTCTTTATTCGCATTTCGGGTCGAAAGGCATCTGCCTCCACACGATCTTGCAGTCCTGGTCGCAAGGGGTCTCCGTGTGGGGTGAAGCGGGAATGAATATGCTCTGGTCAGCGGCGAATAACGTTTTGTATGCGGGTGGTGTTAAAGAGACCGAGATCCTCGCGAAAATCTCGAAACTCATCGGAACTTATAGGACTTCCCAACGTTCGACGTCACTGTCGAAAGGTGTGCGATCGACCTCCATCTCCCAAAACTCTTTAGAGGTGCCTATCGCGAGTGAAGCGGAGCTGGCAGCGCTACCGGCGTGGCGTGCCTGGCTTTTCGCCTCAAAATCTAGACCCACTCTCATCCGGCTCCTCCCCTGGTTTGAGGGAGATAAGAAAGAGTTGGTGGAAGAGTCTATTGCCCGCTACGGCTCCACAGCCACACCTCACAGCGCAGTGCCCAGTGGTGGGCGTGATGCCTGGACCAACTAACCACCATACAAATCTATTCAGATCAAAGAAGGAGAAGACACCATGAACGAGCAGACCGAAGACGTCATGGACGAGACCGCCGAGTCCCTGGCAGCGCTCCTGAAAGCGGCATCGATGATCGTCGCGCGCGTCCAAACCGAGTATGCCGCACACCTCCAGCGCTCGGCGCAGCGCGCCGCCACCGCCCAGCAAGCATTCACGGCGCAGCTCGGGGTTGCGCGTCCTTTCCTCGCCCAAGCAAGCAACGAACGCTGGTGGGACAGCGCTAGCGCGATGGATATTGCCCGCATGTATGGCCTATCGAAGAAATATGCAGGGGCCGATCCATTGGCGGCGCAGGCTCATGCTCGTGTTGCGTCTTTCCTGGAAGACCACGGGATTACTGACGACATGATCGACCGAGCAGACACGAACTCGCTCACGCCCGAACAGGTAGATAAGCTCACCGCCGCCCTGGATGCTCGTCCTGACGTGGCGACGTCGGACAAGACACCAGCGTCCACCACTAACCCGGCCGCAGTAGCCCCGAGGGTTGGCGTGCCGGGGGTTGGTGTGGAGAGTGAAGCAGCTGAGCCGGACGCGCCGGTCTTGGGTATCGAGGCGATGAAACAACGCATAGCGCAGATGCGGGAGAAAGCCGCAGCCGCCGGCATCAAATTCAGCGAGGATACCGGCGAAGGAGCACTCACCGGCGAATACAGTGTTCAAGCCGCGTGCCCGGGTAACCCGGCCACCCGAGCGGCAACAGTTGCAACTCCTGACAAGAAGAAGCCAAAGGTGAAGAACGTGGCCAGCGAGCAGCCGTCTCTCACACAATAGACGTTGATAAATTACGGGAAAGTCACTACACCCGCGCGTCTATATCCAGTCAAGAGTTGACGATTTCAGCGAAGGAACCGGGCAACGACTTCGTTTCTTCGCTCAGAGAGATTGTCTAGCTCACGTTGCGCATTAATTATGTTCATTTCCAGCTCTTCTACTCGTTCGATAGTTCGGCGCTGCGCGTTGATATCGGGCGCTTGGATACTCAAGCTCGAAATGCGGTCGATCGAAGCCCTGTAATCACGTGAAAACCTTGCCTTCCGGCCAGCGCTCTGGAGAACGTGGGCAAGGTAGCGGGGCTGCACCGCATCGGACACGACACGTAAGACCCCGCAATGGTCTGTGGGATAAAAGGGCTTGCCTGCTTCCTGATAGCTAACCATCCAGTCACCGTCGATACCCCAGAGAATCGACGGCTGATTGAAATCATCGAAAAGGGTTTGGTTCAGATAACCGAAAGGTTCAGCGACATTAGCGCTGTAAACCGGAACGCTACCGTCTGAACTGAGATCCTTGGTGAGAACACGTTTGCCGATGCGGATATCAAAATGAGTACGGTCAGCAAGCTTGAGACGGTGCCCCCCCCCCGCAGCTAAAATGTCAAGTTCGGTAAACAGTTGTTGGATTTTCTCTCGGTAAGTTGCGATACTCATGCGTGTCGTTTCGTAGGCAGCATCAATACTTGAGCAAGCTGATACAACTTGTTGCTGTTGTTCCTTAGTTAAAACGGGTATTTTGATCCTCTCGATATCGCTTGGGTAGACGTGTGGTTGCGCTGCGCCTTTCTGGAGTACGTTCATAATTTGCGCTTCAACAGACTTCAGGAAATAGAAAAGCCACCGTGTAGTGAGTGGATCAGAAGCTTGGACTGTGGTGCAATCTGAAGCGAAAATCTCTTCTTGCCAATAATTGACGAATCCGGCGTTCGCGCCCGATGCGCTGATAGTAATGATCTCAGCAGAACGGTTTGCAACATCGGTGTAGTATGCGAACGTTCTTCCACCGGCAACGACCTTAACGTCACCGTTTCCAGCTTGGCTGGAGGTAATAGATTGTCCTTTCCTGATCTCGATCTTATTGAGTTCACCGAGGAAAACCGTTGGATACTTTGATTCGATAACTATCTGCTTGTCTCCCACGGTCTTAATTTCCAGATTGAATTCGGTTCGGGAGAAATCGAGCATATCCTTGGTGCGTAACACGGACGCATAAGCGCGACTCTCCCGAGTCAAATGTGGAGTTCCTGTGAATGAGTCACGTACTGCGGCAGCTAAGGTTCCTTCGGCTTGGCGATTTTGCTCGTTATAGAGTTTGCCTCCCGGATGTGAGATTTTGATTCCTTCGCTGCCTTTGCGGTTTGACCATTCGTAGCCAAGGAATTCTTTTTCACTCTTAGTATTGCTCGGGGCTGTTATGACTAGCGTGGACTGGTCGCGGGTGAGCGCGAAGTAGCGCAGCTTCTCTGCTTCGATAGGTCGAATGAAATCATAAAAGGCAGTGCGGACATAAGCTTGTTGTTCGTGTTGTGAAAGGGTTTTGAATTCTTCGCGCCCCTCGATTTTTTGTACCATTCCAGTATTGAAAGTTTGTAGATACGGCTTAAAGTGGTTTATTTGCGCAAGCTCGTCCAAGCTTGTCGACTTCCTAGTGACTGCACTGAAATACTGGCGTTGGGAGACCTCGATATGTTCGAGATAGTCAGCAAGGATTTCCTCGTCTTCCCATTTGCTAATGTCAGCACCGGACAGGATCGCCTCGACACAGTCAGAGATAAGAGCGCTACGTTTCGGGGGTTCATCGTACTTCTCCAGGAACAATACGACAGTCTTGGTACCTGTTGCTCCGAAAGTTTTAGATTCAAACTGAACTATTGTGCGCAGTTTAAAGTTCTGTAGTAGTAGCTCGCGCGAACCCTTGTAGCTAGCTGTATTTTTAGCCAAAATTGATGACGGTAAGATCACCGCCGCGATACCTTTCGGTTTGAGAAGCTGGGCGATGCGCTCAACGAATAGTACTTCAATTTCACCTCCCTGATCGGTGATGTACTTCAGCAGCTCGAAATTGTTTCCTTTTAGATCTAAGTGGGATTTGAAAGCTTTTACAGAGTATGGTGGGTTCGCAACAAGGACGTCGAAGCTGTTTGGTTTTAGGCCCTGATCGGTTTTGTTTTCCAATCCGTCACCGAAAATAATCGTCCCCTCCCCTGCCCCATTCATGAACAGAGAAACTTTAGATACTCGTGCAAGTCTGTAGTCTTTCTCGATACCAAAAATATGGTCTCTCACCCAAGAGTTGTCCGAGTGTGATTTATGAAAAGCATTGATAGCTTCCACTGCTTCGGTGAGGAAGTGCCCAGCACCGCAGGCGTAATCTACTACGCGCGGATATTTCGGCGCCGCAGCACTTCCCGCAATTTTGTTCATCGGAAGACAATCCCAGATGAAACGGGTAATTGGCATGGGTGTGAAGAACTGGCCTTCGTTTTGTTTGAAGCCTTTATTGAGTAACTGCTCGAAAAGATCGCCTAAGAATTGATGCTTTTTAGTGTAGACAATTCGATAGCGTTCGAAGAGTTGAACCATTTCTACGAGAATTTTTCCGTTCTGTAGGAAAAGTTCTTCGTTGTGCACATCCTTGAACGCGAAGTCGTTATTCGAATAGAATTTCAAGATTCTTATTGTACGATCAAGGTCCTCGATTGCCCTTTCCCGTTTACTCTCGGTATATGTTGCGAACAAGCGGGAGGGGTAATCAGCCGGAACGTAGAAGATCTCTTCTTTCATGAATGTCTGCATACCTTGTTGATGAAGTCGTTGCAGACGATCCTGCAGCGATTCATATGTGTCGGCACCTTGCCGGTATTGGAATTCGACTTCATCATTTTCACTCTTGCCGTATTCGTCAACGAGCTTGCAAATGAAAAGCGCTATAAGCCTGTTGAAGGCATTTTCCTTATCGGAGACATTATTATGGCGCAGGATCTCCTCAAAGCGGTTTACAATATTATCTTCTGGCGTGAATGCTTTGAGGTCTCGTTTACGCAAAGGGAGAATCTGAACATTATAGGCGCTTGAATCGGGATTGAAAATAAGGTCGCCTTGAAGCTGCTTTCCGTACGTCTCTTGCCAAACAGAGAAAAGCGTTTCGACGGATGTAGCTTCACGATAAAGCGTAATGGTTCCGTCTTTTTCCGCCTGTTTAACCTTTTGAGGATCATCAAAAGCAGCGACTACCTCAGTCTGGTATTCTACCTTGCCATCCTTGAAGTCGGAGGCGTAGAGGGCAAGCCATTTTGCCGATCCCTCTTGCTGGCGATATGAGAAGAGTTGTCCCCCATCTTTAAGGAGAATTCGGCGCGCTTTCTTATATTCGCTACCAGCCGTTTTACACTCAATGATTGTGATAACGCATTGCCCGGTAGCGTCATAAATACAGATATCCGCGCGACCACCTTTCGGGGTATGGCCGAGAGACCAGCGTTTTTCGAGTTCAATATGCTCGGGTCGATACCCCTTTTTCAAGAGCCGAAAAACGCATTCCAGTACAACGAAATTCTCGGGAGCTGAAAAATTCGTCGTCTGTTGTTCGTTCACTCGTAAGGCTTCCGGGTAGGTTATAGTTTCGTTTTCAAGATCGACTTGAACACGGTCGAGCAAACCTTCCCCGAATTTTCCCTCACCCTTTTCACCGGTAAAGCGGAATCCTATAGACTTGAGGGTTTGTTTCAAGTTCGCCCTATTGATGGTCATATTGACTCCTTTGTAACGATGAACGTATGTGCCCGCATGAGACATCTATGTGATGTTACCAATTGAGAGTGGCACGATAGCCAGTACTGCTCCGGTATCTTCGCTGGCTTACAACAGCTCTTGGCAGTGTTCAATTCTTGGTAGAAAAGTAGATGTGTGGTTCTGGCGCAGTTTTTTGTTGTAACCGTGCTCTATTTTCCGCCATCTTTTCAGCTATTTCCGTACCTGACGAGACAAACGGCAAGCCTAGGTCAGGGCCGGAGCGTGCGTAGTGCGTCATCGCTGTACATCCTTTAAACACGGCGTTCGGATCCAGAAGCACCCTCATCATCGGGTCGGCGACGTCGGTGAACCATGCCGCGAGGCCGCCCACGGGTTTTTCGAAGCGGTAGATTTCCCAGGCTTCCCACATCGCTCGGACACGGGTTCTCGCCTCGGGGTGGTCCCACCATAAGGGACACCATACGCAACCGGTGGTGATGGAGCGGCGGTAGTTCGGTGCGAGCCATTTCTCGAAAAACTCAAACTCATCGGTATACATGGGTTTAAATTTCTGTTTTCCGGGCATGAAAGTCTCTCCTCTCTTATAGCCACGGGCAGTAGTCTCCGGCGCGGCCGATATGCGTCTTTTCGGCTGTCTCGAGGACGGTTTTCCCGTTGTAAAAGTCTGGATTGATCATGCGCGCAACACACAACGTAGAGATGTGCCGGGTCCCGTATTCACGCAGGCGTGCAGCGACTGAGAAAATGTGGGAGCCGGATACCCACGTGTCGTCGATGACGAGGACTCGCGGCGGGGTGGGACGTATCGCGAATTTGTATCTGTTTGGACTGACTTGGCGTGGATTTGTGCCAGTGTCGAGGCTTGTGATGGGCAGGTAGGGAAGGTCCTCGTTCAGGCGGATGGTGTTGGTGAGGATGTGGTAGAGCGGATGTGCGGCGCCTTCTTCTGGGGCGTGTTTGGTTGAGGGGACGAGCGTCCAGGCGTCATAGCCACGGATTATTTTCCCGCAGGTACAATCCAAGTGGTTCCTTAGCTGGATTCCGAGGATCATGCACAGCGCTGGGCGTGCCAGGCCCTGCTTGATTTCGTTTTGCGTCCCGCGTGCCTTGTAGTCGTACATGTAGCGCAAGAGCTGATTGCCTTTATATACGTAGGTACAAAAGCCAGTCTCGTCGATAAGGCTTGGGTAGTTATGGCACCGCGGGCAGTACTTGTATCGAAAGTCGCGCGGGCCGCGACACACCGCACATACGTAAGGTGCTAAATCCGCGGAAATATAGTCGAGGTTTCCAATGGTGGGGCCTGCCTGTGCCCAGATGAGGGAGAGTTCTTGCCAGCTAATCATGTCAGGGCAAAGAGGTTATAGGCACGCGCAATACTCTCCAGGGCTTCGCGAATATCTTTCATACTGGAGGCAATATACACGCCCGGGTTACCCACAAGCTTTCTTGCCCATTGCGTTTCGCGAACCACGGGCGCAAGGAGAATAACGCTGCGTCCGTGGGCTAGTGCGGCGCGTACTTGGTTACGGGTCCCCGAGTATTCACCAGCGGCCACCACTATGGTCGCTTGAGAATATCCGGACATGGTGGCGTTCCTCATTGGGAATGACACCTTGGTGGGCGGGGCACCTGGCTCGAACTGGGTGAGAACGAGGCCGCCGCTTTCCACGATTCGTGAGCGTAGCTGGGTGTTTTCGGGCGGGTAGGTGATATCGATACCGGTTCCCATGACGGCGATGGTGCGGCCAGTGGCCTCTAGGGTTCCTTCGTGTGCGGCGGTGTCGATACCGCGCGCGAGTCCGCTGGCAACGCTGTAGCCTTGCTCAACCATCAGGTGTGCGATCACCCGCGCGCGTTCGCAGTCCTCTCGCGTAGCTTGGCGTGAACCAACAATCGCTACCGCGCGGTCTACCGGCTCGATCTTGCCTTCGTAGTAGATGAGCAAGGGTGCTTCGCGTACTTGGGCGAGGTATTGGGGGTAGTCATGGTCTACTACCGACAGAATGTTGATGCCGCGCTCATTCCAGGTAGCAATATCGTGGGCAGCTTGTTCACGCTCGAGCTGGCATGGTTGTAAGGCTCCGGGATCAACTTCCATGAGGGCAGCGTCAATCCCCTCGTATAGCAGGGTGGCAAGGCGTACCGGTTGTGTGATCTTCTTATTGGTTTTACGCGCAAGAGCAAGAATGTCCACTAACTGGCTCATTGTTGTTGCCACCTCCTATCTTTGCTCTCCATCTTAGCGGTGCCACCATATTCGTAAAGGGGAAACGTATCACCGAAGTCAATCGGTCCAGTCACGTAGGTCATGGTGTTTTAGCTCCCTTCGCCGAGGCCAGGTGCCTCCCCGAAGCCCTGGGCACTATCGCCCCTAACGCGGTGAGTTTCCGACCGGTCGGAGCGCGTTACGTAACTCCAATCCACCGGGTCGTATTCCACTCCCGGTAGCCACGCTCCAATGTCGGTGCGTGGTTCAGGCGCTGTGAGTGTGGCGAGGGCTGCCTGGGTTTCTTTGAGTGTGCGGCGGGCAGTCGTGAGTTCGCCGTGGGCGGCTTGTATCCGGGTGATACCGGTGACAATCCGCTCCATTGAATCCATGACCTGACTACTCACCCACGTGGCGCGGCTGCGCGGCCGGGCCAGGCTGCTCAGTGCCCGTAGCCCGCTGGTGAAAACAGGCGAATAACGCCGCGGGGTGGGTGCGCGTTTGGTTTGGGCTCGTCGTCCGAGGACTTGGGATGCACGGGCGAACGGGCGTCCGTGTTCTGGACCGTATGCGTTTGCCAGGCCGGCGAAGAGTGCGGATGCACGCCCGCACGTATCAGCAATAGCCACACAGTCACTGGCATCGGTGTGCTCGATGTCGGTGATAGTCGCAGTGAGGGTTTTCCCGAACTCGCTCCACACGCGCGCCTCATCGACGTCGCTTGTGCGGGCGGCGGGCTTCCAGATCGCTACTGCGCTCGAGCGCGTGAGAGTGTTGTCCCACCAGTGTTCGCGTAGCGCATTCAAACTGACGTCGGCCGACATCCGGTTCATGGAATACCACGTGGGCTTGTGTCCACTCTCGGGTTTAGTGGCCACCGAATACGAAACTGCCTCACTTGCTTCGTCGTTGAGGCGTACCGATACGAGCAGGCCCGAGGCACGCAGATGCTGCGCGAAGTCGCTCTCATTAGCAACACTTGCGGCAATGGTCTTGATTTTTTCTTCAAGACTGCACGCTTGCGCGGCCGTATGCGGTGCCGGGTCTTTGAGTGGGTTCCATAGGTCAGCTGCTTTGCGACGCTCTTCTGGATTGTCGTCCCACCGGGCGCGTAGTCGGGTGAGGGTGAGGTCGCGGGCAACACGTCCCCCGCCAATCCAGATAGCGCGTTTACCGGGTTCTTGTTTGGTGACGGTATAGGCGACAACGCCTTGGCCTTTCGCATACCTAGGGCGAAACTCAATGCCGTGACGCGTGAGTCCTTCAACATATTCACTTTCGGTAGAAGCTGCCCCGGCCGCGAGGCGCATTGCTGTTTCCAGATCGAGACGCAGCTCCTTATTGTCTCCGTTTTTGTAGCCCCTGGAAGCATAATTATGCTTGCGTGACTCCAAGACAGCTAGCCCGTATTTTTCCTCTAGCGCGGTGCACAGTTTTTGGGAGCGCTTATAGTCGAGCCAAGTATTGGCTTTGGTTCCGTCTTCACGCACGAGGACGAGGGCGATGTGGATGTGGTCGCCCCCGGCTTTCGTGAATCCGTGGCGCACGGCTATCCACTGGCAGGGCGACTTCGAGGTTGTTGCTCGGTTGTCGAATTCCATTCCTTCAATGAAGTCGCGTGCGATGGCGGCCCATGTTTCGTCGCTCAAAGGTTCTTCATCGGGATGCAAAGACAGTGAGCAGTGCCAGACGTGTGCGGGTGTCTTTTCTTTAGAAACAGGGACAGCTCGCTCAGCTTCGTAGTCCCAGCGCGTGACTTCACCGAGGATTTGGGTGCCGTGTTCGAGCCTGTTTTGGTCAAGGAGTTTCGCGACGACGCGCTTTTCTTCTTGTTCGAGTACGCGCCCGCCGTAAGCCCACTCGGCGGCGATGTCTTCGCTGCCCGCAACAATGTGCTGGTTTGTGTGTTCGTTGGCGCGCCCCGGCCCAAAAAGGTAACGCACTAAGCCGGCGATGTCGCCGCCGCGCATGATGTTTGGGATCATAAAAGCTCCACCAACTTAATGCGCAGCAGGTTGATCGCGTTGACCTGAGCGCGTAATTGTGCGGCCACCTCACGTGCCTCCGCGGGGAAGGATTGTTCGCTGTTTGCCCAGTGTGCTATCTGGTTGATGTTGGTGGCTTCACCTTGGATTTGCCGGCGCAGTTTGCGTAGTTCGGCGAGCACCTCTCGCATCTCCCCCGCACTCACTTGCTCAACTTTGCGACCCAATCCGAAGCGCACGAGGTAGTCCGACATGGAGACGCGCTCGCCGGCCGCTTTCATTTTCAATTCTTCATACTGGCTAGCTTTGAGTTTCAAATGGAAGGAGCGGCGCGGATCGCCTTTCGGCGCGGTCGAGGCGTACGTGATCGGCATCCGCGCCTGCTGCGTATCGCTCGCCATCACGTCACCTCCCCGGCTCACAACAATGGCCCGGCCCGCGCGCACAGCGCGCGGAAGTTCTAGTGGGCCTTGTGGCTAGTATAGCCCCTCAAGCTGATTCGTGCACACGAATCTTTAGCTTGCTCCACGCCACTAGTGGCGTGGAGGTTACGCGCAGCGCCGGAGGGGTTGGCCGGGGCGGGTGGCCGCGTAGCGGCCGGGCGCTCCGCTTTGGGCGCGCTTTAGCGCGCGCCTGCGGGGCCGCTGGGGTGTGGTTGGGTGGGTGGTGTATTGCGTGTGCAGAGGGGCCGGGTGGCGGGTTCTCATCCGTGCCAACTTTGTTGGCACGGGCCTCGGGGGTCCAGGGGCACGGGTGCCCCTGGCGGAGTGTGAGGCAGCGCCTCACCCCACCCGCAAACGGGCAGGGGAAGGGTAGCGCGTGGCGTGTACAGGTGCGCGTGTGACATAGATCCTTTTGTCATTGTGTGTGCACGCTGCACTAGCAAGATGTGGCCGCAAAAATGATGAGCGGCGCATCGAGATAAGGAGAATTTTCGTGGACGAAAACATGGACACCGGCGCGATGACAAGCAGCGCTGAGCGTGTGAGTAAAGAGGTGGAGGCGTTGCGCGCGGCCGAGCAAGAACGCTTCACCAAACGACTCGACGCGGGTGTGCGCTTGCAAGAAATAGCGGCGCGCCTGCGCACGCTTGAGGGTGAGTATCGGGGTGCGTGGGCGCAGGCTTTGAAGGCGGGGTGGAGTGAGCGCGAACTGAAAAACTATGGGCTAAACGCTCCGGTTCAACCGCGTAAAAAGCCGCGCACCAAACGCACCACTAGCCCGAGCGCAGACGCGCACGGCGTGGAGCAAACAAGCAACGAAGAAACGGGTGCGATGTAGCCCGTTACGAAAGCACAGCGGGCGAGAGCCGGTCCGTTGAGGAGGTCTCGCCCGCCGCGTGTTTCGGCATCGCAGTTTGTTACATGAGTGCGTCGCCGTGCTCGCGCGGATCGGCCGCTTCGCGCGCGCCAATAGTGCGTGCTGCGTTTACCGCCCGGCTCACCGCAGTGAACACAGGGGAGCTTGCTTGGCGTTCGTAGTTCGCTGCGCAATACGCCTTGTATTGTGCACGTACCTCGCTTGCGTCGTCGTTCCATGTCGGGTCGACGGCGTGGCAGTAGCGTGCGTCTTCTCGGTTGCCGAGGAGGAGCGCGCGCACCAGTTGTGCGCTGCCGCGCAAGCGTGCTTCGCGTGGTTTGTCTTCCCGATAAGCTGCGCTTGTTTCGGATCCGGGATACGCAAACAAGGACGCGCGATAACGGCTGGGCAGGAGCGCATCAACCTCGGGATCAAGGAACACTATCGTTCCCGCGCTCTCATAGGTTGCGGTTTCAATACCCGGGGCAAGCACCTCGACGTGTTCGGGTGTTTCACCCCGGTAGATGGGTGGAACATACCGCACAGGGATACTGAGATCTGCACTTTCTTCGGCGCTGTCTGCGGTCTCAAGCTCGCGTACATCAGGTACATCTGGCTCGTCTATAGCGGTGCGCCAGGTGGGCGCATAACCGTCGAGATAGGCGGAATCTTGGCGCGAACCGAGGAGGATTGCGCGTGCGACCTGGCCGCTACCCGCGACGTTGCCAGTCTGCGCAATATCCAGGTCTGGGTAGGCGAAGAGTACGGGGTCGCCAGGTTCAGGGAAGAGCCTTTGATACGGGACACCAACTTGCTGATTGCGGGCTTCGTCTAGGAAGGTCACGACGCTCTCACCGTACTTCGCAATGAATACACCGGGTGCGGCTTCAGTGAGAGCCGTGCGCTCGACGCCGTCGTAGAGAGTAGGGATGCTCGGCCGCATCGCGGCCGCTGGCTGTTCGTCGTCTACATGATCGGCGACGCCGCTAGTCACCTCCCCCACATCGCTTAGCGCGCTTTGCTCGCTGTGGTTATCGGTGGCCGCTAGCGTTCCACCTTCCCGCTGGCCCTCGTCGAGTGGGGTGCGGTGGACGAGGGGCTGCGCCACCGTTCCCGGTGCGTGAGTAAGCGGATCGGACATTGCTTCCAGCTCAACCAAGTCCGCCACAAACAAGTGGGTTTGCGCGTTGCTTGTTAGGCGCGTGAGGGCTTGGCCGTTTTGACTGCCAGCAACAATCCCCAACACCTCCCACATATACTCGCGTGACTCATATCTAGCGACGGCCGGGAGGGTTTGCCAATTCTCGATAGCGTCTATCGGGGTTGGTTTGGGTGGGAGGGGAATACGCGGCCAGGTAGCTAGCCCCTCGAAGAACCCCTCGTGACCTTCGTGTTTAATGCCTTCCCGGAACCGCGCCTCTTGTTCGCGGTGGGCTTTGGTGTCTCCTTGGTCTTCGAGGGCGAGAGTGATTTCTTTCGAACGGGTACGCACCGCCGCATATTCTGCCTCGTGTGGGAATTCTTTGGTAGAGAGTTCTTGTGCGCTTTGGGCTTCTTCCCGTAGGAACTCAAGGTTTTCTTTTTCTTCCTCAAGACGCTGCGGCAAAGATGCCACGAGGTTTTCTAGGCGTTGGATGAGACCACTTTGGCCGCGCTGCAAAATCGAGAGCGGGATACTGGCTCGTGGCCCATACCGCACATCTTTCAATTCTGTAGGCATGAAGACGATTGCCACATCGGAGACAACTCCCATCCGGCTTTCGGCCTCGACCCGCGCGATGTCAAGCTCGATACCGCCGAGTTCTATTCTCACCCCTTGCGGAACCGAGTAGGTACCTCCGGTGCGGCGTACATTCTCGATGGTGTAGGGGGAGATGCGAGCCGATACAGCCCGCGAGAGGGCTTGTGCGGCGGCCGCCCGCTCCGTATATGTGCCGTTCTCAATCCGTATTGAGAACCGATCCCCGCTCGTATCACGGATGTATTGCTGGAGGTGCTCCAGAGTGGCGATGGTTTGCTCGCTTGCTCGGATGCGTAAGCCTAGCGTGCGGGTGTCGTCAATGGCCCGGTTACGAGTCCTCTGCCAAGAAGAATGGAGCGCCTTGTATTTTTGCAAGGTCGCATCCACTTCGCACTTCTCGAGCAGGAGCGGGTTGCCAGTGGCGATGGCTTTCGCGCGTCCGGCTTCCATCTCCTCCGGCGAAACATCCTCAACAGACCGCGTGCCAGATTTGTTGGTCATGATCTGCGCGATCGAGCGCGCCTTACGCTCGTTGGTCTGCCACATATAGGCCGCAAAAGACCCCGTCACCACATACCTAAAGTTATAAACTTCTGGGTTTTCATTACCCTGGCGGACCATGCGCCCGTCTCGCTGGGTGATATCGGTGGGCCTCCACGGAACATCCAAATGATGCGTGGCAATACAACGCTTCTGCACGTTCGTACCCGTGCCCATTTTTTGGGTGGAGCCAATCAAAACCGCAACCCGACCCTCCCTACAATCCCGGAATAGCTCTTCTTTTTCGGGATTGTTTTTCGCTTCGTGGATGAACCTGACTGATCCTTCCGGTAGCCCCAGCCCGTATAGCTCACTGCGTAAGGCATCGTAGGTGTTCCAGCCGTCTTTGGGAGTGTCGTAGTCACAGAAGACCAACTGGAGAGCACCCGGGATAGCGGATTCTTCACCACCAACGCCGCTATAGCGGTTGTCTTTAGTCTGTTCCCAGATCCGGTAGATGTTACGGGCGGCGACTTCACTGACGGGGTGGTCGATAGGTGCACGGCCGCGCAGCCGTAGATCAAGCGCACCAAGCCGCCCGTCGGTGGAGAGTGCGAGCATGTTGTCGTTGCCGCTACTGCCCGCAGCGATGCGGTCCGCGCGGCGCGCGATATCGTCCATGAACGCCTTCATGTTTTCCCCGCCGTCGATAGAAACGATTTGCGGGGCACGCTCACCCTCGCTGTTCGGCGCAAGCAAAGGCACATTGAGGGATAACTCGGCGGATGTTTTGACGTCGGCCGCGATTCCCCACAGGCTCAGGAATTCGGGGAGGTTGTGGAAGCGGGAGATGCGGGTACGCATGCGGAATCCCCCGGAGGGTGAGATTTCTGCTTTACGTTCCGAGCGGGTGAACGTGGCGGCGAAAGCATCGAACGGCTCAATCCCCGCATCCTTCAAAACTCCGGGCGCGAGGTAGCGCATCATGGTGTGTGCCTCCGCGAGGCTGTTGGAGATGGGGGTGGCGGTGGCGAGCGTGCAGATATGCCCACCCGGATTCTTCGAGCGTAAATAGTGGAGTTTCATGTCCAGGTCGGCAGTATATTCATTGCCTTTGCCCGCGCCAACGCCCTCCAGTTTCGTGATGATCTGGAGGTTTTTGTAGCGGTGGGCCTCATCAGCGATGATGTAGTCGATGCCGGTTTCCTCAAAGGATATGCCCGGGTCGGTGGGGTGATCAAGCGCTTTTTTCAGGGAGCTTTCCAGTGACTTTATTTGGTTGGTCATATCTTGAATCGTGGAGGAAGAATCACTGGCCTTAATCGCTTCTTCCAGCTCATCAATGCGCGCCTCAATGTATTCGGCCTGGGTTTTATTTGAGCACCCCAATGCCTTGAATTGCTCGTGCGTCATGACGACGGCGTCCCAGTCGTTGGTGGCGACTTTCGCAACAAACTCACGCCGCCCGCTTTTGGTCAGATCATCCGGGGTAGCGGTGAGCACCCGGGCGGCCGGGTAGGTTTGCTGGAACTCCGAGGCAAACTGGTAAAGCACGTTCGCCGGCACCGCGATCACCGGTTTGTGGATGAGGCCGAGGCGTTTGAGTTCCATCGCCCCCATAATCATCGTTTTTGTCTTGCCTGCCCCAACCTGATGGAATAGCCCGACGGATTCTTGGTAGATCATGCGTGCCACGCCCGAGCGCTGATGCGAATACGGGGTGATGTCTTTCGCGAGACCGGGAAGCTTGAGCGCTTCGCCGGCTCCTGTGTAGTCGCGGGGTACAAAGGAATTGAACATCACGTTATAGCGGGCCTCAAGCCGTGCGGCGCGTTCGCCGTCTGCCCAGACCCAATCGGTGAACGCGGTGGCCATGTCTTCCATTTTCTGGGCGACGGCGGCGGTTTCGGCGCGGTCGATGAATTCTTCACCGTCAATGGTTTTTGATTTCACTGTGATAGGGCTGTGATTGAGAAGCGCCTCAAAAATCTGAGTGCCGCTACGGCGTTCCGTGTTCCATATGCGGCGGGCCGTTGGAGAGGGCTGGTAGCCATCCTGGACAGCTTTCCAGGCGCCCGTAACCGGGTTATAGCCCACTTGCCCAACGCGTTGCTGGTGCCACCCCATCACCACTTGAGAGTAAAAGTCGTGATGGTCTTTAACGCTGATCCAGGGTGCCCCGGGGCTGATCTCAATATCGGAGAGAGTGAGTGGTTCGGGCAGAGCCGCTTTGAGTGCCGCGATATTCTCGCTCATGCGGGCATCGGTTTCGAGCGCCGTTTCTGCGTCTACTAGCTTGGTGTGGATATTGCCCGATAGATAAGCAGTGCGCTCCATCAACTCATTGGTTTCCGGGTCGAAGAAGGTATGCTCGCGCAAACCGGCCATAACTTCCTCGCTGGTTTGGCCGGTGAGATAGCCAATGTATTCGGTATCGACGCGGCCTTTCTCAACCATACAGATAGCCAGACCATCCTCAATAGTGTCTGCGCCTAGGGGTTTGAAGGTGATGCCGATTTGGCGCCGCTCGAGAATCCCGGCCGGGCGTGCCATGCGGGTGTCTTTATCAAAGATTTCGATAGCCATGGTCAGGGCGGCGTCGGGGTCAGAGCGGAAAACACGGACTGCGGGTACGTCGATCCAGGAGAGTTTTTCTTCCCCTGTTTTCTTGTCCGTATACCAACGCTCCCGCTGGGAATTCAATGGCCCGAACCGTGCTACGTATTCTTCGTAGGCGGTTTTCAGGCGGTTGCGGGCTTGGGTGAGTGTGGGTGGGTTTTCCTGGGTTTGGGACTCAAACTCCACCAGTGCGCGCGTCTGGTCGCGTAAATCAAGGAGTGCGGTGAGCTGTTCGGTCGCGTTTTTCGCGATTCTGACAGGCGTATTGCCATTCACCGTGTAGCGCTCGAAGCCGGCCTCGGTTTTCGTGATGCGGCCGAGTTTTTGTTGGTCGACCGGGCGCAGCGCAATCTCGCCCTCGTAAGCATCACGGCGTGGGGTGAAGACAAGACCAGCAGCCCGCGCCTGGGAGGTGATCGTGGCGAGGGTGGTGGCAAGCTGCCCCTCCAGGGCATCTATATTGCCGGTCACGCTAAGCGCCGGGCCGTATTGGTTGGTGGTTTCTTCCCACCCCCCGAGCACGTGCTCGGTGTGGGTGTGGAAGTATTCGTTCACCGGAAACTCATTGCCGCCGATCTCGAGGAGTGGTGCGTATTCCCAGTCGAAAGGTTGAGGTTCTTCTCCTTTTTCACGGCGTCGGAAGATCAGGATGTCGGAGACGACATCCGTGCCAGCCATCGCTTCATGCGTGCCGGCCGGTAGGCGGACAGCACCCAACAGGTCGGCGCGTGCATATAGTTCGCGGCGAACTCCCGGGTTCTTCGCGTCCATCGTGTAGCGCGAGGTAAGCACCGCGACAATGCCACCGGGCCGCACCTGCGCTAACGCCTTACTGATGAAGTAGTTGTGAATAGTGTGGCCACCGGGGTTATAGACCGGGTCATACGGGCGGAAGCTACCAAAGGGCACGTTCCCGATAGCGGCATCAAAATAGCCAGCTTCGTCAAGGTCCGTGTCCGTATAAGACTCGTTCCTAATGTCGGCGTTTGGGTAGAGTCGGGCGGCGATAGTGGCCGGGGTCGGGTCTATTTCAACACCAATGATGCGGATAGTTTCCGGTGCGGTGCCGATGAACATACCGACGCCGCAGCCCGGTTCCACCACCCGTGCGCCTTCCTCTAAGCCGAGGGCGCTCAGTGCAGTCCACAAAGCGCGGGCGATGGCCGGGTTGGTGTAGTGGGCATTCGCTGTGGACTGTAACGCCCTCTTATAGGCGCTTTCGTCTACAAGCGATTGCAGGGTTTCGCGTTCGTGCTTGTAAGTGTCGGTACGGGTGTCGAAAAGCGCGGAGAGGCCTCCCCACCCGGAAAACCGCACCAAAACCTCTTGCTCGTCAGTGGTTGGGGTGCGTTCGCCTAGCTGGGTGAGGAGGCTTAGCGCGGCGAGGTTCGCCTCGATACGGGCTTTCTCACCGCGCGGACTGACCTGGTTGGTTAGTCGGTAAGCAGGCCGGCTTCTTTCAACTCGTTCGCCCAGCGTGCGTTGTCTCCCCGTTTCGGGTCCAGGCTCGCTGGCGCTAGCCCGATCATCGCTTCCTCGACTTTCTCCCACGTCAGTACGTACGGGTCGATATCCAGCATCGAATCCTGACTCTTGAACGCTTCCTTGAAGTCGGCCACCGTCAAGCTCGGTGATTTGTCCCCGCCCGTATCGAAGATGAATCGCATCACCCAATCCCAAGACATTCGCTCGACCCGGTTCTCGGCCTGCTCGATCATCTCGGCCCTCATCTCGGCTATCGCTTCCGGGTCCTCCAGCTGATCCCCGCGCAGCACCCAATCCGACATATCCCACCACTCCGTCATCCACTCCGAAGCGAGGATTGTCGGCAAAGGTTCGGGAAGGTCCTGATTCTTCCAAATCTCCAAGGATTCCTCGGCTTCGTACTCGTCCATGATCGCGGCCCGCTCGTATGCTGCTTCCATCCGGGCTGTCGCTGCCGCCGTCTGCCGGGCTGCTACTTGGTCGAGATAGTTCTCGCTGGCTGGCGGGTAGGCCGCTAGGAGTGCTTGCTCGAGCGCGTTCTGTGTCTCCAGCGTCGCTTCGTTGACGTTCGCTTCCAGTTGTTGGCGGGTTTCCTTGCTCATCGTTGTTTTCTCCTTGAGGGCTGGTTGTGTTGAGGTAGAAGGTGAGGTCGAAGAGGGCTTCTTGCCCACGCGAGATTTTTGTGCGTCGCACCATAGCTAAGTGTCTCCATCCTCCCGGGCATGGCCCGGGAATTGTTTTTTGGGGTCACTTAGCTAGTGGTTGTGCACTGCACAACGGATTTTGTGTTATGGGTTACGTGCTGCGGCCGCGATCAAAGGCGTGAACATCAAGATGATCAGTATCGGGAAGAGGATGGTCCACATAACCCCTCGCAAAATCCCGAAGAAAATACCGTGCATGTAAATCTGGTAGCCGAATACAAGGAAAAAGAACGCAAAGTAGATCGTCCAGCCCGTGCCGTAGTCTGCGGGAAGCGCAAAGGGAGCCGTGGCCGCAAACACCAGCCCGGTGATAAGAGCGCCGGTGCGGTAGTGGCGACGAATCCACGAAAACGTGCGCATGATTCGGCTCCTCGGGCGTGCCGGCTCCGGCAGATAGATGCTGGCGTCGTAGGTCGGGTACCCGTATGCCAGGTCCGGCGGCACCGGCGACACTTGGTAGTTGGTTGGTTGGTTCATTTTTCTGGTTCCCTTCTCCCCAAGGCTGGATGTGATACTATACTACAATAGACTTGCGAGGTTGCCCCTAACCTGCTATCTCATCGTTGCGATGTTGCTTACTCGCCAAGTTCCGTCTTCTTTCGTGAGAGTGAAGTTGTAGAAAGCCGTCACGGGGGTTCCCGTCCAGCCATTCTCGCTCGTCGGGGTGATGGTTACTTGGCGGTCGGCATAAGCGACATCGGCAGCTGCGGCTGGTGGGGCTTCTCCCCATAGCGGCTCGATCGCGATAGCCGTGTATGCGTCGTTGGTTTTGAGGGTTTCCCAGGCCGCTCCCCCACGCACCTGTGCTTCTTCGCTGGGTTGGAGTGAATGAGTGAGATAGGGACTGGCACGCTTATAGGCATCGAGCGGGCTGGCGTCCGTGCGCGAATCCTGGCATGAAAGCAAGAGCGCGACTGTGTCGGCGACGCTTTCCGCATCCGCCTCGTTGACGGTCGGGGCGTTTGTTAGGCAGCGTGGCATCAGTGCGGCCGGCGACGCCGGAGCAGGCATGGTCGGTGCTGTGTCGGGTTCGGGGTGGGTGCAGCCAGTGGCCACCGCAAGCACCAGCGTCGCAAATAAACCGATGGTTCTGATTTGTGTTGTCATTATGGGATCCTTAGTGCTTGCGGGAACATCTTGTCGGCTGCTTCGCCCCACCCGAGCGGGTAGGTATTCACACCATATCCGGGGGCTGCGTCAATAAATTCGCCATTACCGATATAGAGCGCGACGTGGGTGATGTAATCGACGGCTGGGTCAACGCTGGTTGATTGGAAAGCGAGAATATCTCCGGGTTGGAGGTGTGAGACATCGGCGGGCACATAGGTGCCACCAAACTGGGTAGCGCTGTAGAGTGCGTTTTCGCATTTACGCCGGGCCAGCGTCTCACCAGGAATACTCATCGGCAAATCAATGCCGCGGCCGTTCTTGAAGGCTGCCCAGACGAGTCCACAGCAGTCATAGCAGTCGGGTCCCATGCTCCCGCACGCCCCGCTGCCCTCCCCGCGGTAGGGTTTGCCGCGTTGGGAGATAGCCCAAGCAACAACGCTTGCGTTTGAGCCACCCGCGGCGGTGGGTGCGTAGCGAGTCGCCGCAAGGCTCTTGATTTTCTCTACATAGGCCATGGTTTCCGGGTAGGGCGGGATACCCCCGAACGACTGGACCGCACCAAGGCCGGCGTTGTATGCGGCCAGGGCGAGGTCGACGGGGTCGTCTTTCGCCTGCCCGCCTTCGACGAGGCCCCGCGTGCTGGTGAGGAGGTCACACATGTAATGCCCCTGGCTCCAGATAGCGTCTTGCGGGTTGTTGACATCGGCGACTCCGTCCCCGTCGCCGTCTTTACCGGCTACTGCCCAGGTGGTTGGCATGAATTGTGCGATGCCTTGTGCGCCTGCATGAGAGACTGCGGTGGGGTTCCAGTTTGATTCTGCTTCAATCTGCGCCGCGATCAAGGCCGGGGTAATGCCTTCACAAATACTCCCGGCCTTCGTGATGATGGCGGCGTATTCGGGTGGGATATTACTCGCAACCCCAGCAAGGCTCGCGCTGCCCTTAGAGTCACCACCCAGCAGAACGATCATGAGAGGCGCGAGCAAAGCGAGGACGGCAGCCGCGCCGATATAGATAGTACTTTTCACGAAAAGGCTCCTCTTAGTAGACCGTAATGGTTCCCGAATTCACAAGCCCGTCAGCGCTCACAGACCACGAATAGGTGCCCGGCTCCATAGTGATGCTGGCTTCGAAGAAGCCACTACCCGCGACGGTCTGGGAGCCGAGTGATAGGGAGCGACCGCCAACGGTCGCGTAGACCGAAACCGGGACCGCTCCGGTTGTGCTCACGTTCGCGCTGATGGTGACCGAACGGCCACTAGAGCTGGCGTTTGCGGCGAGGTCGGTGACGTAAGCAGGCTCGGGGACCGGTGCCGGTTCAGGAGCCGGTGCGGGTGCGGGCGGTTCTTCGACAGGCGCAGGCTGGTAGCCCGGTTGACGCTCTACTGGCTCTTCATGACCGCCTTGAGGCGCGCTCCCACCCTCACCCGTCGGGGGCGGCGGGGGTGCTGTATCTGCTGGCGGCGCTGGCACGGCCGGAGTTGCCGGCAAGGCTGGCGAAGGCGCTTCGGACGGAGCGCTCCGCGGGTGCGGCGTTGCCGTAACACTAGGCATTTCCGGGGCAGGCATAGCCTTGTCTTCATCGGTGCTAGCGAGGAGGAGTGCGAGGTATCCAGCCGCTAAAGCCAAGACCAAAGCCACAAGTGCAGCCAAGATTTTTATGAGACCGCGGCGTCTGTCGCCCTCCTTGTCATCACCGGAAGTAGCGTTTTCTTCCGCGGGTGCTGGAGGGATGGTGGGTGGGCGCTGAACCACCGGCAAACTCACCGTGTCCGTTAGGCGTGCCGAGCGGAGTTGATTGCTCAAACGCTGGTTTTCCGCCTCCAGCTCGCCAAGTTTGCGAGATTGTTCCGCGTTTTGTGCCTGTACTTTTTCCAGGGCGATACTGGCTGCTGCAAGCTCGGTGTGCAGATCCCGCACCTGACCAGCCACCGTGTTACGTTCGCGCTTCAAGCGGTCTTTATCCGCCTCAAGCGACTGGGCGTATTCGGCGCGCTCGTCCAACACCTGACTCAAACGAACCTGTTCTTCACGGGCCTGGGCAAGCTCAAGACGCAAGGATTCGACTTGTTCACCTGCCCCCGTTTGCGTCGCCTGGTTTTCCTTCATCTCACGCCGGAGTGCCTCCAATTCCTGGCGCTCGGCTGCGCGCGCGTCTCGCTCTGTGGCCAAGTCTTGCTCAGACTGCTGGAGAGCATTACTCAATTTCTCACGATCTTCTCCTTGCTGGGTTTCTAGCGCCTTTGCCCGGGCAGTCTCTTCTTCAAGCCGCCTCGAAAGCACAGATACCTGAACTTGGGCTTGCTCTAGCTGCCCAGCAAGCGCGTCGTTGGTATCCTTGAGTTTCTCGTTTTCTTCTTTTGCTTGGGCTAGATCTTGCTGACAGGCAGTGAGGGCTTCACGGGTCACCTCGGCATCACTGAGTGCTTGCTGCAAAGTTTGGACTTGCTCTTCAAGTTCACCCACCCGACCGTGTGCCGCGTCCAGCTCATTACGCGCTCCTGCCAGTTCGGTTTCTAGCGCCGAGCTAGATGCCTGAGCCTGCTGTAAAGCAAGGTTATGTGCGGCTACTTGTTCTTCCCACGCAACCTTTTCGTTCGCGTAACGTGTTTGGAGGTCTGCGTATTCTTGACGGACCTGACGAACCTCTAACTCAAGGCTGTCGCGTTGCTCTTCGGCTTGTGTTGCTGCACGCTGAGCACTTTCAAGGCTCGATTGCAGACCCTCAAGCTGAGCAACTAAATACTCGCTCTCATGCTCGTCGACGGCGTGAGCATTTCTGAGTATTTCACACTCTGCCTCGAGACTTCGTTTTTCTAGGAGCAGGCTGGCGTATTCCCGCTCAAGGAGACGCAAACGCCCATCTTCTAACGTGCCCACAGGTGCGGGCGGAGCGGCGTCAGTAGTTTCCGAGTGTACTGGGACTTCTGACGACGAAGCACCCTGGCCCACGGCCGTATCCGCCGGCGGTGCTGGCACGGCTGGCACGGCTGGCACGGCTGGCACGGCTGGCACGGCTGGCACGGCTGGCACGGACGATACTTCCAGACTCCATTCCTGGCCGTCAATACGGATATGCCCGCCCGGGGAGACAACGGCGGTAGCGCCGTTGTCGAGGTTGATTGTGATTGGGGCATGGAGCGCCATGCTCGCGGCGGCTTCCAACCGCGCGGTATCAGCCTTAGATAACTGCATCACTCCTCCTCTGTTTCAGGTTCGCCTGGCCTGTAGCTGCGCCAGGTTCCATCTTTTTCGTGCTGTTTCTGGCGGGCCATGAAGCTAGCAAGTAACTTCCATCCGGCATCGCGGTCCATGCCAGCGTGGCTGGCGGTGCTGGCATCGCTGGCAGTGCCAGCAGATACGGCAGATGTCTCGTTGCCGGCGTTGCTGGCCTGGTTTTCTTCTGGCTGCATTACTTGCCCACCTCCACGGGAACGTCGGCGGCCGGCTGTGCATCTGGAATGTTTAGGTCAGCCAGGGTTGGGGTTTCATCAAGAAATTCGCGGATGTAAATTCGGTGCTTCTCGCAGGCGAGATTCATGCCCCGCGCGTGCTGGTAGGTCGCGTAGCTCTCGCGTGAGTTCTGCCAGGCTTCCCACGCAAGCTCACTATCGTCGTGCTCGTAAGCAAACTCTTGCTCTTGTCGGGCTTCTTCGTATGCTTCGTAAGCATCGTGTGCTTCGCGCTCGTATTCCCGCCCCTTACGGAAAAGCAAATCGAGCATTTGGCCCGCGAACTGCTCGCGGGTGGCCGCGATAATCGCTTCAGGCGTGAGTTCCATTTATTCACTCACCTCCTCAGAGGCGCAATTGCTTGGCTGATCATCTGGGATGGTCAGGTCAGCCAGGGAGGGTGCTTTGGCGAGGATTTCGCGGATGTAGGTCTTGTGTTTCTCGCAGGCGAGGTCCATGCCTTTTAGATGCTGGTAGGTCGCGTAAGCATCCCACGCAGGGGAGTTTTCGTCGTGGCGGTAGGTGCCGCCTGTTTCTTCTCTGGCTTCCTCATATTCTTCATAGGCGGTGCCCGCCCCGCGATCGTATTCCTCGCCTTTATGAGAAAGACGAGCGAGCATTTCGCTTGCTAGGTGCTGGCGCGCGGCGGTAATAATGCGGCCGGTCCATACCTCGAAAACGGTGTCGGCGTCGCTGGTGAGTTTCCCGGTGACTTCGGTCATGTCGTACTCGGTTTCGCTCAACCCTTGTTTTTCCAGGCTTTCTAGCCCGGCTTTGATTACCGCTTGTCGGACTGCGTAGCGGACATCATGAGTGGTTAGTTTCGAGGATGCATCCAGGTAGTACATGGAGGTTCTTCCTTTCAAGAATCAAGGTTTTGGGTGTTAGATGTTGCCTTTAGGTGCAGCACCGGCAACAACCGGCGTGATGTTTGCGTACGTATCCACGCGGGCGTTGAGAATCGCGGTTATCCATTCGGAGAGTGAGATGCGGTTGCCGGTAGCGCAGTCGGCGAGCCAGGCACCCCGGATGCGATCGGCGTCTTCGCGGGGGAGGCGGATGGTGATTTTCGCGGTCTGCTGGCTGCTGGCCTTGCCAGCGGTGCCAGCGGTGCCAGCGGTGCCAGCGGTGCCAGCGGTGCCAGCGGTGCCAGCGGTGCCAGCGGTGCCAGCGAGGATGTTATCTTCTCCACCCGCAACGATAGGGTTCGTAATCGGTGCTTTCTTGAGCGTTTGCATAGCGGCGGTGTCAGGCTTTTTCATTACTGTTCTTCCGTTTCTGTTTTGTGCGTGTCTTTGACTTTGTCGAGGTGTTTGATCGCCCGTTCGAGTTGGGCGTAGGTTTCGTTGAGCGTGAAGTACAGATCAACGAGCTGCTGGTCGCTGCCGTGTTTGATGATGTCGTTGCCCGGCATTCTCCAGGGGTCGGAGTCCAGGCGCATTTCGAGCAGGGTTGCGTTTGATGCTGCTGCGTGCCAGAGCGTCACGGTGTCGTTTGCGATCATGTTCCGGAAGTTGATGTCGTGGGGGTTGGTAAGCAGGCGGAGCAAGGTTTTCTTCGTCATTTTCATGGCGGTCTCCTTACAGAGCGGTGCTGCCATTGCTGCCATTGCTGGCATTGCTGGCATTGCCAGCAGGTGCGGCAGCGCCAGCGGATACGGCGTTGCCGGCGAGTGTGGCTTGTAGGGTCTTGAATGCTTCCTCAATCAACGGGTCACCGCCATTTATTGGCGTGTGGTTAGTTGCGGTGTGGGGGAATGCTTCCCTGGCCGGCATATACCGATCCAGCAAGTAATCGCCGTAAGTTGCTTCTAGCTCAGTGAGCCACCGCTTCGTGTCGAGGCGGCCTCGTTGGTATGCGTTCACGAGGATGCCAGCAAGCTCCAGACCACCGTTGTAGAGGTTTTTGATTGTGGCGATGGTGGTGATCATCTCCGCAACCCCATCACAGGCAGTTTCCCGCGCGGTCGTCACGATCAACGCGGTATCTGCGGCGACGAGTGCGCCGGTCGTGAGCATCCCCAGGGATGGTGGGCAGTCCACCACGATCACGTCGTAGGCATCGCGTAGGGGTGCGAGGATTGCCTTCAAGCGGTATTCCCGCCCGAGTGCCGTGTCGTTTTCCCGATCCCAGAGCGCCCGGTCGGCGGGGAGTAGATCAATACCCCAGCCAGGCACCTCCAGTATCGCTTGGCGGGCTGTTTCGGGTGGCGCTCCGGCGGCGGTCGCTGCGAGCACGTCATTGAGGGTCAGTGTTTCCGCGTCAATGTCCACGCCGAGCGTCGTAGTAGCGCTTCCTTGCGGATCGGCATCCACAAGCAGTACACGGGCACCTGAGGTGCGGGCGATGCGGTGTGCAAGGTTGGTGGCAATCGTCGTTTTACCGACCCCGCCTTTCTGGTTACAGATAGCAATAATCATTGGTTTTCTTTCTCTATAGTCCTGGGATGTGGGTTGGTGCTGGCGTTGCCGGCGCGGCTGTATTGGCTGGCATTGCCGTATCCGCTGGCAGCGGGGCACAGTATTTGTAGCGGTCTTGACGCGCGCCGAGCATCGCGTTTCGCATCGCATGGGGATCGGAACCGACGTAGCGTTGGGTCGTTGCTACTGATTCGTGCCCGAGGAGGTCTTTCACGGCCATAATGTCGTGGCCCTCAAGATAAGCGCGGGTTGCGAACCGGTGCCGGAGAGTGTGGAGAGTCCAGGGGTCGGGGAGTTCCCGGCGGGCGAGTCTTCCGATCCACGCTGCGGAGAGATGTCCATTCTTGCTTCCTGGGAATAGCCATGTTCCAGTCATGTTGAGTATTTCTTCCATCTCTAGATAGATATCTGTGGGGAGGGGAACCATGCGGGTTTTTCCTCCTTTGCCGCACACTTGGAGGCAGTATCCAAGGAGGTCTTTTCCGAGGTGTTCTTTTTTTATCTGGGCAATTTCGTTGGCTCTTAGTCCGACCTCACCTGCGAGGCGGAGGATGATCTGGGTTCGGGGAGGCGCGCCGTCGAGTGCGTCTTCATACACGGCTTCCGGGGTCGGCCGTGCTGTGGCTCGTAGCCGGTGCACGGGCCCGAGCACTTTTGCTGGGCTGGCTCCTTTGGAGAACCAGTCGAAGAACGCTCTTATCGCGATGTAGTAGCCGTGCCGAGTTTCGGGGGCTATATCTTTGCCGCTTGCCCAGTCGATGATGTCTTGTTCAGTGACCTCATTCGGCGGCTTATCAACAGTTCTTGCGAAGCTTCTTAGCGTTGCGATTCGGTACGCGCGAGAACTTTCGCGGTGCCCAGCGAGAGTTTGAGTCTTTTCCCAATCGCAAAGTGCTTCTTCCCAGCCGTCGGGAACGGTCCATTTTTTAAGTTTGTTCATGCGTACATTTTTCAGTTTCGCCTCAATGTCTAGACGGAAAGATTGAACTTTTCTCCGCCGGACAGTTCACTTTTAGCGAACGTGGTGAAAATGTCGCATTATTTTAAAAAGGGTGGGTGAGCCAGGCAAACCAAGGGTTGTGGGTTCGAATCCCACGGGGCCTACCATTTTCTTCGTTCGCCGAAGGGCACTACTTCACAGTTCGCCCTGGCCACGCAGCTGGTACACACCAGGCTCTTTATCTTCCCAAAATCCCGTGGATCCTAGCAGGAGCGCCTGGCCATCGACGAGCGTGCCCGGAGCCGGAGCAGGATCGATATCGCCCGGCAGAGCGAGCGTAATCAAGAACCCGCAATCTACTTCGCAGCGCCACCATTTTTGACCGGTTAAAGCATTGGCAACCAGTTCCGCAGTACGAACCGTTCCGCGCAGGATAACGTCCGGGGTGAGGTTATCCACCTCACCAGCCTCAAATTCTTCACCATGTATCGCAAGGCTCACACTGAGAATCAGTTGATCGCCCACAAGAGGATCGTCCTTCGCCACCGGCCGCATGACGCCGTTATCATTAACTTCGCGGCCGCCGTTCCATTCCTCCCAGGAGGAATACACCGCCATCTTTTTGGCGACGGCGCTCAGCCGGTAGTCCTCATACCCGGTATATTCTTCGTCATCACCACTTTCCCACCTGTCATACATGAAGGGGTCATCCACATACGCAATGAGGGTGCGGGCAGGAACATCCGGATAGTCGGGCGAATAAAGCTCGAAGAGCGTTATGGTGTCATCCACCCGCACGCTCACACCGCTCCACCAGCCGCAGCCCCACCACCGCGCCAACAACCCCGCACAGGAACACCATTTTCAGTACGGTGAGTTGCTCGACTCCGCGCGCGGCAGCAATTGCCACGGTGAGCACCGCGCCGGTCCCCGTCCACACTGCGTAGGCCGTGCCGAGCGGAATCTCGCGTAGCGCCCGCGAGAGCCCCCACATGGAAATGACGAGCGCGCAGGCAAATACTAGGGCCGGCACCGGGCGGGTGAGCCCGCGCGAATCACCGAGCGCCGTCGCCCATACGGCCTCGAAAATACCGGAACCTACCAGAATCGCCCAGGCCATCAGCTCACCACCTTGAGTCCCACCACCGAAGCGACGAGCACACTCAGCAGCAATACGCGAGCGCGCGAGGTGCTTTCCTGGCCGCTCAGCCAGCCGTACAGCACGGTGAGGCTCGCGCCCACACCTACCCAGACCGCGTAGGCCGTGCCGGTGGGGATCTCGCGCATAGCCCAGGCCAGGCCGAGGAGCGAGAGTGTTTGGGCCAGCACAAAGACCGCTACCGGCCCGCGCCGCGAGAAATGTTCAGATTTATCAAGGGCCGCCGCCCAGACGGTTTCAAGCGCCCCGGAGAACAGCAAAATTATCCACGCCATAGGTATTGTGGCCGTCTTTGCGCTGGGCGGGTACGGCTCCCTCGTCCGCGGCGGTTATTGCGCGCCCGCGGCCAGGCTAACACACGCGTCGGGGGAGTATCCTCGAAGCATGAATATCACCTCGCTCACCGTTTCCGGGCAACCGATTGCCGCATTCGATATCACCGCCACTCCGGAGCAGGGTTATTGCCTTGTTGCTATCACGTACGCGAACGGCTCGGAGCAGCGCCGTGTTCTTGCCGACGACGCCGCTCTCGTCCTTTCCGCGACTCCGGCCGCGGATGCAGCTGCGCTGGCGCTTCTCACCGAGGTGGGCGAGAGCGAGGTAGCCGAGAACGAAGTGGATCTGGAATCGCTGGCCGGGCAGCTGGTAGCTGTGGGAACCGCCCGCTTCCAGGCGGGAGTGTTGGGAGAGCCTACCGGCGGGCAGCTGGCGCTGCGGCCGGTGGCGCCGGGGCGGGTGAGCGAGCGGGATACTCCGCGTATTATCCCGGCCGAGATGCTTGAAGGGCGCGATCCCGCGGCGGTGTTCCCGCGCATTCCGGATGGTTTGCCCGATGCGTGGAATACGCCGGTGGGGCGTTTCACTCCCGAATATGAAGAACGTGCCCGGGTGGTGTGGGAGACGCTCACAGCGGCCGGCTACCGCCCCGAGTTCTGGTGGGCGGGCAGCGAGGATGGCGAAGTCATCGCAGTGCCTTTCGGGGAATGCGGGGAATCTTTCCTCGTCGGCATTGAGGAGCCGGAAGAACAGCGTGAGATCGACGCGCGAATTGCCGCTGGCGAGCTAGCTCAGTGGCTAGAAAGCGAAATTGACCTGCTGCGGCCAAATGAGTAGCGCGGCGGGTGGCGGCGTCGTCGTACTACCGCGCGCAGCGCGAGTCCAATGCCGCGCCGTAACGCACCGGCGCACTAATACCCGCGGCACAGACTGTTCTTCAGTAAGCTAAAGCTTGTGAAGGAATCAAAGAAGTCACCCTCCCTGATGGATCGGATTCGCTCGGCGGTGTCGCGGCGCGAACAGATTGAGCGCGTGGCCGAAGAGGCCGTGGAGCGTTACGCGAAGGACCCAGCCGATAGTAGCGGGCGTTCGCAGCGCACCGTTGTGGAGATTCATCCGGCCGGGGTGCAGCCGGTTCTTGTGACATGGGGCGTGAGCGCCTGGCTCCTCATCGGCGTGGTGATTGCCATCTGGGGTATTTTCCACATGGCGGCCTCGGTGCAGTGGGTGCTGGTGGCGGTGTTCCTCGGGCTGGTGATGACCTCGCTGCTCCATCCGATTGTCAATATTCTGGATCGGATTATGCCGCGGGCGCTGGCAACCGCGCTGGCTTTGCTCGGCCTGTTTGCGGCGCTGGGCGGGATTATTTACTGGATTGTTGATTCGGTGGCGAATCAGTGGTCGAGTCTTTCCGAGCAGATGCAGCGCGGCCTGGACGGGATTTTTAATTGGATTGCGGACGGGCCAATTCCGATTAATATTACGGTCGATGAGCTGCGCGCGGCCCTGAATGAGGGCATTGAACGCGCGGCCGCGTATCTGCAGGACAATGCGGGAAATATTGCGTCGACGGCGCTCTCGCAGGCCGGCACGGTTGCGCTGGCTTTCACCTTGATTGCGCTGGCGCTTTTCTGCTCGATTTTCTTCCTGGCGGCCGGGAAGAATATGTGGCTGTGGTTCATTAATGTGCTCCCGGATCGGGCGCGGCGGCGTACCCACGCGGCTGCTACCGCCGGGTGGTATAGCTTCTCGGGGTATGCGCGCGGCACGATTCTTATTGCGTTATGCGACGGCGTTATGGCCGCGATTCTCCTGGTGGCTTGCGGGGTTCCGCTGGCCGCTCCCCTGGCTGTGCTGGTGGTCATCGGTGCCTTTATTCCACTTTTTGGTGCCCCGGCGGCCATGATTATTGCAGCGTTGGTGGCTTTGGCCACGAAGGGTGTGGTTATTTCCTTGGTAGTGCTGGTGGGCGTGGCGCTCATTGGCCAGTTCGAGGGGCATGTGCTCCAACCGCTGATTATGGGGCATCAGGTTTCGCTCCACCCGGTCGTTATTGCGGTGGGCGTGACGGCCGGTACGTTCGTGGCGGGACTGCTGGGTGCGATTATTGTGATTCCACTTATTTCTATCGTGTGGGAAGTATTCAAGGTGCTGCGCCGTACCCCGGACAAGCCGCTTACGGAGCTCCCGGATCTGGATCTGCGCGATTTGGCGGGTACCGCGGTGGCGAAGCAGCTGCTGGAATACAACGCGAAGGAGCTCAATACCCGCGCGGAGGAATCGCCCTCGCCGGTCACGGCACGGGCGGCGTCGCACACCCTTGGTGGGGAGGATCGCGTACTCGATACCGCCGATATGAACTCCCCTACTCCCGCGGCTCCGGATCCGGATTACACCTACGATCAGCCTGATTTTGAGGTGGACGGGGAGGCACCCGGGCCTGATTACAATCCTGTGAAAGGATCGTGACCTCATACTGTTTGGGCAATGACGGTAATGAGGAGGATAACGAGGAGTGAACCGACCGTAGTGATAATGACGGCGTCGCGAGCCATAGTGACGCCGGAACGGTAGCGATGCGCGTAAACAAACACGTTGTTGGCGGTGGGGAAGGCTCCGATGATGGCGATGGCCATGAGGGCTTCGCCGCGCGCGCCGAGGAGATAACCAGCCCCGAAGGCAATAAGCGGCCCGAGGACGAGCCGGCAGAAGATGCCGAGCATGAGGGGTGCGCTTTCGCGTCCGAAGCGGGGCAGGTGCGCCCCGCGTAGGGACATTCCCATAGCCAGCAAAATAATGGGAACGTTCGCACCTGCCATTTTGGTGAGCGGTGCGGAGATGAGTTCCGGAATGGGTATTTCGAGGAGGGCGACCATAAGCCCGGCGAAGACCGCGATGAGTAGCGGGTTTTTGAGGCGGGAGAGGATGGTGCGCCACAGCCCTTCGGTTTTCTTCCCGGTTTGGTTGTCGAGGATGGAGAAGAATACCGGCACCATCACGAGGATTTGGAAAAGCAGGATGGGGGCGGCCGGGGTGGGGTCGCCGGTGATGGCCACGAGGAAGGCCACGCCCAGGTTGCCGATATTGGTATAGCAGGCAACGAGCGCGCCGACGGTGAGTTCGGTTCCTCGGCTTTTGAGCAGGGTGGCGGCCAGGGCTGTATAGATGAGTCCGGTTCCTACCGAGGAGATGATATTGGCGAGCCCGTTGACACCGAAGAAGGAGGCCGGGTCGGAGTTCGCGAGGGTGGTGAACATAAGTGCCGGCAGGGTGGTGTAGAAGACGAGCTGAGTGAGGGTGCGGTCGCTTCCCGGGGGCACGATTTTGCAGCGCGCGACGAGGTAGCCGACGAGCATAATCGCGATAATCACCCAAAAGTTGAGCAGTACAGAGGCCATAACAGCACTAGTGTAGACAGACTTCTTCAGGTGTGAGGGCGCGTCTCGAGCGCGCGGTGCGGCAGCGCAGCAGTGCGACGGTGTAGCAGCGCAGCGCAGCGCAGGGCGAGCCTATGTCCAGACGGCGGTGGCACGCAAAGCGCGATGGTCGGAGAGCGGCAAGAAGAGGTTTTCCGCCGCGCGCACATCTACCCCGGTTCCGAGGATATGGTCGATTTGGCTTTCCGGCTCATCGGAGGGGTAGGTGAGGGCTTCGGCAGCCGCTTCATATCCGGTGGCGGCTAGGGGTACATCGCAGCCGCGGATATTGAGATCCCCAATAATGAGGCGCGGGGCCTTCTCCAGACCGTGGCGCTGGGCGAACCCGGCGAGGGCTCCGGCTACGGTGCGTAGTTGCGTAACGTTGAGGCGGTACGTGTAAGTGAGGTGCGTTGCAGCGACGACGACGGAGTACCCGGGCGCCACTTTAATTTCCGCAAGGATCGCAACCCGGGGGATTTCACCAATCCCGATATTTGTCCGCAGGGTTTTCAGCCATGTTTCTTGCTGGTGGACGGGGAGGTTGATGACTTCACGAGCGCCGATGGGGTAGACGGAGAGGAGCGCAGTGCCAACGCCGCGGGCCTGCCCTTTTTTGGTGGAGCGGAGCCGGCCGCGTTCATTCTTGGTGGGCGCGAAAATGGCTTCGTGGTAGTTACCTGCGGCGAGGAGGGGTGCGTAGAGGTCCCCTCCGGCAGTGGTGACTTTGAGTTCTTGGAGGGCGAGGAGGTCCGGGCCAGCGGCGGTGATCTGCCGAATGGCTTTACTAATGGATTCGCGCTGCCATGTCACTTTGTCCGTGCCCGGGCGCGGGCGCCGTGAGGGCTTACCTTGCTGGAGGTTTGCGGACATGACATGAAGGCTCGGCATGGTTTCTCCTTTGTCGCGACCCGGTGGACACCGCCACCCCGGGAAGAGCCCCCGTTGGCCGCGGTGTGCAACACCGGTGATTCTACCGAATCTATGCGGTGGTGGACGTGCTTGCGGGTTTGGATAGTGGCCCGGACGCGGGCGAGGGCTGGGAGCCGGATGCGGGCTCAGTTTCGGGTTCGAAGGTGAGTGCTACGGAGTTCATGCAGTAACGCTGCCCAGTAGGGGTATGAGGTGCATCTGGAAAGACGTGCCCGAGGTGGGAATCGCAGGTGGCACAGCGGACTTCAGTGCGCGGGTATCCGAGTTTGTAATCAACGTCTGTTCGCACGGCATCACTGCGGGAAGGGTCATAGAAGCTGGGCCAGCCGCATCCGGCATCGAATTTGGTGGTGGAGCGGAAAAGTTCTGCCCCGCAGGCCCGGCACCGGTAGATACCTTCGCGTTCTTCGTTCAGGAGTTCGCCGGTGAAGGGCGCTTCGGTTCCGGCTTGGCGCAGGACCGTGAATTCTGCTGGGGTGAGAACCCGGGCCCATTCTTCATCGCTTTGCGGGAGCATCCGTGCCATGTGCTGTCCTTTCTTCAGTTTCCTTATTGTTGTCAGGTTGCTTTGTGGCGTCAGTTCCATCTGTTTCTTCGGAAATGGCCGGGAATACCGCGGTGGGAGGAGCCGATGATTCTGCTGGGACTTTGCCGGTTTCGTGAATAGGTTCTTGCTGACCGGTGCGGCGCGCGGCATTATGTTCGCGCTCCGCCAGAACTTCGGCTCCCGGCCCGGAGAATTCTTGGCCGCGCTTTTCTGCTTGGATAGATCCGGTGAACAGCGAAGCTTCGTGACCTTCCCGGATGCGGGTGGCCGGGCCTTCCGTGCCAGCCGTACTTGCGGGGCGGCTTGCTACGGGTACCCGCTCCGGGCGTACCGCCGCTTCGATATCAGCTGCGGAGAGGATCCGGGTTTCCCGGTAATCCTGCGGGTCGAAGGTGGTATCCGCGTCGCTTTGTTCCTGGGCACCGATGGAGGTGCGGGTGACTTCGCGAGCTGCAGGCTTGGCCGGCTCCCCCGACTCCCCCGACTCCACAGACGCGCATCGCGCGGATTCCTCGGCCACGACTTCCTCAGCTTCTTCAGCCTTAGCTTCGCGTGATTCGCCAGCCGCATCTCTTCCGCGCTGTTCCACATCGGATTCTGCCTGCTCCGCATCACTTCCCGCGGGAAGAGCACCGAGAGTGGGAGATTCAGCGGCGTCGTTATAAAAACGGGTGTGCGGGAAAGCATCCGGGGCGTTGTTTTGCAACCACACGATGAGCTTTTCGCGCACGTGGTTTCGCAAGTCGGTAAGTTCGCCGGGCGAGGAGGCGGAAACAATCGCGGAGACTTGCAGGCCGTTCGCGGTGGAGGCATCCCCCACCACGAGGGTGCCGGTGTCGCCATCCCAGAGGTCAGTATGAGCGAGGATACGGTCAAGTTCGGCACGTAGTTCCGCTATGGGAGCACTCCAGTCCAGCTGAAGGACCACCGAACCCATGATGTCCAGATCGCGCCGGCTCCAGTTTTCGAACGTGGTGGAAGTGAGTTTATTGGAAGGCACAATGAGACGCCGGCCGTCCCATACTTTGAGGACCACGTAGGACAGCGTGATTTCCTCAACAGTGCACATATTCCCATCCCAGATGACGATGTCATTGACACGAATGGAATCTGAGAAGGCCAGCTGCAGCCCAGCGAAGAGGGTACCCAGGGTGGATTGCGCAGCAATACCAACAACCAGGGAGATCACGCCCGCGGATGCGAAAAGTGAAGCGCCGGCGGCTTTTGCACCCGGGTAAGTCATGAGCATGGCAGCCAGGCCGATCACGATAATGAGGGCCACCGCTAAGCGCCGCAAAATCTGCAGCTGCGTTTGGACCCGGCGATAGCGCGTTTCAGCCACCCGCTCCACGAATTTGAGGTACGAGCGCGCTGCACCGTTGACCACACCAACAAGAAGCCAGGTCAGGCCCGCGATAATGAGGAGGAGCAGCAGGTGTTTGAGCACGGGCGACCAATTGGGCCGATCCTGTTCTGGGAAATTCTCCATGTAGGAGAACAATCCAAAGCGGGCACCCACCACCGCAAGTGTGAATTGCGTGGGTACTTGAATGCCACGCACCACATCAATCAGCCCGGTATGGCGCCGGAAACCGGCTTTGACCACCGCGACAACCACCACCGCGATCACCCAGCCGATAAACGCACCTAGCAAGCACACCCCGAGTAGCTGCGCGATATCAACCGTGGCGGCGACGGCCTGTTCCGCGACTTCGTGCAGATCCGAGGTGGGGGTGGGTTCCGGAGTGGGCACCTCAGTTTCCGCCCGCACCAAGGGCGCGAGCACGTGAGATTTCCAGGCGGCCAAGGCCCCCGCGAGTACCGATGCGTTCATGTCTGAAAGCCTAGTAGGTGCTTGCGACAGAAAAAGCGGCGTCGAACTTCTTTCGCCTCCGGCGTGAGATAACTGCGAGGCGCGTACGTAGCGTCTATCTGGTACGACGCCGCCCGCACGCAGCGTGGTCACTTCCCGGAATGCGCGAGTTACCGCGGAAAACTAGGTTGGTGATCGAGAACACTCTCGTTCAATTTGCTAAGACCTGGAATCCTACGTAAGCTTATACCCGTTCCCTCAGCGGGGACGCTTTGAGAACAACGTTCTTGAGCCCCCATCGTCTAGAGGCCTAGGACGCCGGACTTTCACTCCGGTAACACGGGTTCGAATCCCGTTGGGGGTACGCGATGGTTATTTGCCTAGCAAATGGCCCCGTAGCGCAGTTGGTTAGCGCGCCGCCCTGTCACGGCGGAGGTCGCGGGTTCAAGTCCCGTCGGGGTCGCGAAGGAAGAACGCCCGGGAAACCGGGTGTTTCTCTTTCGGCTCTGTAGCTCAGTTGGTAGAGCGTTCGACTGAAAATCGAAAGGTCACCGGATCGACGCCGGTCGGAGCCACCACCCGATCCCCTTGCTACAACAACAATTTCTCGCACTCACGCCACCTCCTTATCTTTGCTTTGGTGACCCAGTTCGAGATGCCTACCAAAAACATCCCCAACCCTGTGCGCTGCATCATCCCCACTAGCAACGTACAATTGGGCCTTCGGCGCATCTCAGCACCTCCGCGCAATGACCACACCACAGCCGAGCCCGCCCAACAACAGCGAACCCGCGCCCACAAATCCGGGACGTTAGTACCACCTCCACTATCGGAAATATTCGCAATTGCAATAATAGATAAGGTAATTATTGTCGTAAAACCGTTACATAGCCGCTCTATTCCGCACTTTTTTGCGACAGATCACGAACCTTAGCGACACTAAAGAAAAAGGCTTGACACGCACACACCACCTGGGACTAAAGTACTAACCGAGCCGGCGAAGTGGCTGGCGTCTCACTACTAAAAGAGGTGATTTTTAATGGCGAAAATTCTCATGGTGCTGTACCCGGATCCCGTGGACGGCTTCCCGCCCAAGTACATTCGTGATTCCATCCCCACGATTGATTCCTACCCGGGTGGCTCCAGCACCCCTACGCCGTCGGGCATCGATTTCACTCCGGGTGAGATGGTGGCATGTGTATCCGGCGCCCTGGGCCTGAAGAAGTGGGCTGCGGAGAACGGGCACGAACTCATCGTCACCTCCGATAAGGAAGGCGAGAATTCGGAATTTGAGAAGCACCTGCCGGAAGCGGACGTGGTTATTTCTCAACCGTTCTGGCCCGCTTACCTGGGTAAGGATCGCCTGGAGAAGGCCAAGAACCTCAAGCTTGCTATCACCGCCGGCGTGGGCTCTGATCACGTGGACCTCACCGAAGCGATGAAGCGCAATATTACGGTTGCTGAGGTGACCTACTCGAACTCGATTTCAGTGGCTGAACATGCGGCCATGACCATCCTCAACCTGGTGCGTAATTTCGTTCCCGCCCATCGCATCGTCACCGACGAAAAGGGCTGGAACATTGCCGATGCCGTCAAGTGGTCCTATGACCTGGAGGGCATGGACGTCGGTGTTATCGCCGCCGGGCGTATCGGCCGGGCTCTGCTCAAGCGCATGAAGCCCTTCGATGTCAACCTGCACTACTACGATCTGTACCGTCTCGATCCGCAGACGGAAAAGGAACTCGGTGCCACCTATCATGAAACCGTCGAGGATCTCATGCGCAGCGTGGACGTGGTTTCCATCCATTCCCCGCTCACCTCGGATACCTATCATATGGTGGACGAGAAGATGATCAATTCGATGCGCCGCGGCTCCTACATTGTCAATACCGCCCGCGCTGAAATTGTGGTGCGCGACGACATTGTCAAGGCTCTCGAATCCGGTCAGCTCGGTGGTTACGGTGGGGACGTGTGGTACCCGCAGCCTCCGGCCGAGGATCACCCGTGGCGCACGATGCCGCGTAACGCGATGACCCCTCACACCTCCGGTTCCTCGCTGTCCGCACAGACTCGCTACGCTGCCGGCACCCGCGAAATCCTCGAAGATTTCTTCGCTGGCCGCCAGCTGCGCGATTCTTACATTATCGTCCAGGGTGGGGCTCTCGCCGGAACCGGCGCGAAGTCCTACACCACCGACGGTAAGGCCAGCCCCGGATCCACCGGTAAGTAAAAAATTATCTAGCTCTCGCAAGTCCTGAACTCTCCATTGGCGCCGCGTGGCGAACCGTGATCTCCCCTCCGGTGGGAATCCGTTTCGCTACGCGGCGTCGGTGTCGTATACGGGTATTTCGCGGCGCCGGTGTCGCGCATGCGGGTTAACCGCCCCGCTCCGCGCGCTAGCAGCCTTCCGCTAGGCCAGCATCTTCCCAATCTATGTCCGGTTTATATCCAGAAACGCCCACTAACCTGCGCACCGGGAATCATCCCTTTCACTTTCACGGTCGAAACAGAAAGAGAACTCTTATGCGCACATCGGCACTCCTCATGACGGGGGCTCTGCTGGTCCCGCTCGCCGCCCAGGCACTGCCGGTCCTCAGTCCCGCTCCCGCCGCCGCCAGCGAATCCACGCCCGGTGACAATTCCGCAGCGCAGCTCGCCGAGGCTCGCGCCCGGCTCGCCGCCGCCATCGCGGCTCGCGACTCCATTCTCACCGAGATGAAGGAAAGCGGCGCGAACACCGCGGATATCCAGAGCGCCGCGCAGGCCTACGCGCGGGCGAATGCGCAGGCGGAGGCCGCGCAACAGGCTTATGATGCCGCGGTAGCGAAAGCTTCCGGTTTCGATTCCGCGAAGAAGGGGTACGACGACGCCGCAGCAGCCATGCCCCACCTCACCACAAATGCCGAGTCAACCAAGGCCCGCCGCGATGCCGCACAGGCCGCTTACGATAAGGCCATCGCGCCCAATCCTGAGGCTGCCAAAACGGCCCAGGAAAAGGTTGACGCTGCACGGGCCAAGCTTGAAGAATCCAAGGCCGCAGCGCAGCAACAATGGGACCGGGGTGCCCTCGGGTTCTATGAAACCCGCAATGCCCAGAAAGCCCTGGATGTTTTTGCTACCGACAAGGACTACCAGGGTAAGCCGCTGGCCTCCTATACCCATCCGGGCGCAGCTGATGATGCTACGAACCTGGATTCCATGGCGAAAACCCTCAGCCTTATTAATAAGATCAACGAGCTGCGCGCGCAGCATCAGCTCGAGCCCCTCAAGGTCACGGACTACCTTATGGCGGTAGCGCAGCTGCAGGTGAACGCGCAGTCCCGCACCAATAAGATGGCTCATATTAAGGCTTTCAATGTGGCGGAGAACCTCGCTTCCGCCCGCTATGCTGGAGATGAGCTCTCTCTCAAGCTCTGGTATCACAACGAAAAGGCCCTCCACGACCAGGGCGTCACGGATTTCGCGAAAGTCGGGCATTACCTTAATATTGTCAGCCCCAATTACACGGTGACGGGGCTGGCCTACGCTCCCAATATTCAGGCA
Organism: Actinotignum schaalii; assembly: GCF_028864145.1. Taxonomy (GTDB): domain Bacteria; phylum Actinomycetota; class Actinomycetes; order Actinomycetales; family Actinomycetaceae; genus Actinotignum; species Actinotignum schaalii_B. The sequence goes on from NZ_JARBHJ010000004.1 coordinate 53,330, forward strand.
AATACCTTTGATCACACTCCTCTCTACGAGGATCGCTCCGAAGCGCAAACGGTTGCCGAATACTCCGATTCATTGCAGCGCTATATGGAGGGTCTTAAGAACACTATTTCGAACGGATCCCTCGCAGCTCGCATGGCTCTCGATACTGCCACCGCGGAACTAGCCACCGCCAGCAAGAACAATCCCGATTCCATAGAAGCCCAGGTCGCGAAGGCGAAACTAGAAACTGCCACGCGTGAATACGAGGCCGCCAAAGCCGCACTCGATACCGGGCAGGCCAAGCTCACTGCTGCGACCGAAACCTACGAGAGCGCGAAGTCCGCAAAGCAAGCTGTCCAGAAACTGGCAGAACAGCTCGCCGCGGCAACCGCGGAACGTGATCGTGCCGCCGCCCGCGCCGCACAGCTCGGCGAATTTGGCCAGCGGCTTGCCGCCGCCGAAGCTGATGTGGCGCGCGCTCAGGCCGATGTGGATCGTCTCTCCCCGGTGCCCGCGCCTAAGCCCACGCCGGGCGGCCCCGGTAGAGATATGCCCGCCACCGGCAATGTTTTCTATGTTTCCAATGATTGGACCTCGCGCCAGGCCAGCAATGTGTTCTCCTACGGTCGCGCGGGCGATGAGGTTCTCGTGGGTGACTGGGACGGCGACGGTGTCGATACCTTCGCGGTGCGGCGCGGCAATAAGATCTACGTGAAGAACAGCGTCGACGGCGGGGCTGCCGATGTTGAATTCTCCTACGGTCGCGCCGGTGATGAGATCCTGGTGGGCGATTTCGATGGCGATGGGAAGGATACCTTCGCGGTGCGCCGCGGCAATACCTTCTACGTCCTCAATTCCTTGCACGGCGGAGAGGCCGACGAGGTCGCCCACTACGGCCGCGCGGGCGATACCGTGCTTACCGGCGATTTCGACGGGGACGGGAAGGACACGTTCGCGGTGCGGCGCGGCAACCTGTACTACGTCAAGAATATTATTGCGGGTGGCGCGGCGGATACCGTTTTCTCTTACGGCCGTGCCGGTGACGCCACAATCCTGGGCGATTTCGATGGCGACGGCGTCGATACGCTGGCGGTGCGCCGCGGCAATACCGTTTATGTGAAGAACTCGCTAGCCGCCGGCGAAGCGGATCAGGTCCTCACCTACGGGCGGGCCTCCGATCAGCTCTTCGTGGGCGATTGGGACGGCAACGGTACCGATACCCCCGCCGTTCGCCGCTAACCCGTAACACTCCGAACCGCTACCGAGGTGGCGCGTTAGCCAAGGCCCGCAACCTATGTGCTAACGCGCCACTTCGCCGCCGGAAATCTCCGCGATGGTGAGTTCTTCGCGGGTGGGCCCGCCTTCCCAATCGCCGATGGTGCCCACCGCGAAGGCTCCCAGGAGGTGCCCCCGGTCCAGGCGCTCCGCGAAGGAAAGCCCCTCGAGCCACCCGGAAAGATACCCGGCCACGAAGGCATCACCAGCCCCGATGGTGTCCACCACGGTGACCCGCCGCCCGGGTCGTTCTACCGACTCGGTGGGGGTGGTCACGCGCGCCGTCGTCGAATCCTTCCACACCACTTCCGCAACGCCCCAGTCCAGCAGGCGCTGAGTCGCCGCGGCTACCTCGGATTCACCGGTGAGCAGCTCAAGTTCCTCCGTACCGCCGAAGACCACATGCGCCCCGCGCGCGATCTGCGCGAGCACCGGCGCTGCCTCCGCTGCATCCCACAAGCGCGAGCGGAAATTGACGTCGAAGGAGACCGGTACCCCGCGCTCCCCGGCCAGCTCCACCGCGAGCATCGTGGCGGCGCGCGCCTCCTCCCCGAGCGCCGGAGTGATACCCGTGAGATGCACGATTTTCGGCTCCAGATCAAACATGGCGCGGATCTGATCAGGGGTAATGAGGCGCCCCGCGGAAAACTTACGGTGGTAATCCACCGCGAAGGTCCCCAGCCCGGCGTGGCGCGACACCAGCACCCCGGTGGGCGCGGTGGTGATCTGGCGAGCGTGATCCCAGCGCACGCCCTCGCCGCGCAGGGTGCGCATAATCATGTAACCAAATAGGTCCTTGCCGACGCTCCCGACCCACGCGGTGGAATGCCCCAGCCGCGCCATCCCGATGGCCACATTCGTTTCTGCACCGCCGAAAGACGCGCGCGGTCGCGCCCCGATCTGCGGGGATTCCGTAAAGGTCAGCGCCCCCATCGATTCGCCGAAAGTCACCAGATCCGTCATATTTGTCCTCCTTGATGACGACGCCGCCCGCGCCCCGCCGCCCCGGCCTGGTGCGCCGGCGCCGCGTGCGTGGCGGTCACCATAGCCATCATATCGAGGGGGAGCACGCACGGGAGAAGAGGTCCGGCGTCGTCGTTAATAAAGGAAAAAGCACACAGCGCAAGCCACGACGAGACGCAAGCCCCGGCGTGAAACTCCGCACATCACAACCCCCAGCACCACACCTAACTAAAACATCACAGGAATTTTACTGTATCTTTACCAATAGGAGGAGGTTCCACGACCCCTCCCCTAAGCTTCGCGCAACTATCGCAACCGTAGGAGGGACGATGAACGCATATACGCCGTGGACCATGCTGGTCGACGCCGGAATGATTGGCCTGCTGCTCGCCATTGGGGTATTCCTGCGCGCCCGAGTGAAGTGGCTGCAGAATATGCTAGTTCCCGCCTCGGTGATCGCCGGCGCATTGGGGCTGGTGCTCGGCCCGAATGTGCTCGGTGCGATAGCGAAAAACCGCGGCTGGCATATCGGCTCCTGGCAGGTAACCGGGATTCCGTTCTCCGAGCATATGGGCACCTATGCCTCGATTCTTATCGTCATCGTATTCGCCTGCATGGCCCTCACCGATGATTTCGACATCCGCAAAGTCAATAAAGCGGTAGGAGGTTTCGCCTCCTACGGAGTGCTCATGTACGGGGCGCAGGTGGCGCTCGGCATGGCTTTCGCGCTGCTTTTCCTCACCCCGGTACTCGGTTCGCCGGACGTGCTCGGAATTATGCTCTTCACCGGCTGGGCGGGCGGTTTCGGAACCGCCGCGGCCGTGGGCAATATTTACGCGGAAAATGGGCAACCGGAAGTGGCCTCACTAGCCTTCACCTCGGCCACGGTCGGCCTGCTGGTCGGGGTGATCGGCGGGATTATTCTCGCGAAATTCGGGGCGCGGCGCGGGCAGGCCAAGGCTTTCCGCGGCATGGATTCCCTGCCCGATGAACTCCGCACCGGGGTGCTTGACGCCAATAAACGCCGCCCGGCCCTGGGCTACCACACCTTCTCCGGCGGCTCGATTGAGACGCTCTCTTTCGAGGTTGGGATTGTGAGCCTCGTGGCGGTGGTGGGCTACGGCATCGGCCAGCTCCTCAAGCACCTGTTCCCCGGCATTTCCTTCCCGCTTTTCGCCATCGCTTTCCTGGTGGGTATCGTGGTGCGTATCGTCATGAACGGGGTGGGTGCCTCCCACCTGCTCGACGCGGGCACCCTGCGCTCGGTATCCGGCCTATGCACGGACATTCTTATCGTGTGCGGTATCGCGTCCATTCAGCCGGAATTTGTATCTGACCATATTCTTGCTCTCGGGTTGCTGTTCCTCTTCGGCCTTATCCTGTGCACGGTTCTGGGCCTGGTAGTGGCCCCGCGGCTCATGGGCGAGGGCTGGTTCGAGCGCCAGCTCTTCACCTGGGGCTGGGCCACCGGCTCGGTCTCCACCGGCCTGGCGCTGCTGCGCATCGTGGATCCTAAGCTGGAATCAGGAACCATCGAGCAATTCGGTTACGCCTACCTACCCGTGGTGCCGGTGGAAATTTCCGCGGTATCCTTCGTGCCCGTTATGGCTTTGGCCGGTATGGGATGGGCCGTGGTGGGTGTCTGGGGCGCCATCGCGGTGCTCGGTCTGCTGGGCGGCTGGTGGGTGGTGCGCTCCGGGCACGCGAATACTCACGGTGCGCCCGGCCCGGTGGGCACCCTGGGTACCGGGTTTACGGGCTAGGCGGATCGGTTGCGCGGGGCGGGCCACTAGGCGACTCGCGGCACCGCCGCTTCGCTACCATGGTGATATGCACGACGACGCTACTTCTTCCACCGCGAACTCCCTCACCCAACGTTTCCTTTCCGCGGTGGAAGATCTCCGGGCCGAGCTTGACCATGCCACCGGGCTAGATTCGCGCGGTTTTGGGGATGCCTGGGCGAAAGCGTACGCGAAGCGGGTTCCCGCGGTGGTCCGCAATCATGACTTGGGAGAGGTGCTGCGCAACCTGCGTAATACCATCGCGCATAACAACTACAAGAATGGCCAGCCCATTGCCACCCCGCGCGCCGATCTGGTGGAGGCCGCCGAACGGTTACTTTTCCAGGTGCGTAACGAACCTCAAATCCAGAACTTCATGGTTCACGACGTCGCTACCGTCTCCCCCGCGGACACCTTCGCTACTGTCGCCACCATTCTGCACGCCCACGGCTACGCCCAACTGCCGGTGGTGGACAACTCCACGGAGTCCACAGACGCCACGATTACCGGACTACTCACCACTAATATGGTGGCCCGCTGGGTGGCCGGCATGGTAGCGGCCGGGAAGGAATCACAGCTGGCTGAGGTGCCGGCCGGGGAGATCCTCGCCCACAGCGGTGCACATGATGCTCCTCTCTACGCCAAACCTTCCGACCGCGCCATGGCGGTATGCACGGCCCTGACCGACCGCGGCCACCCCGCCGTACTGATCACCCGCACCGGAGATGCCACCGGGGTGTTGATCGGACTGGTGGCCCGCGCCGATGTGGGGCGAATTTTCCGAGAAATCGCCATTGCGAGATAGGCGCACCGCGCGGGAGGCTGCTGCGGCGTCGTACCACTGAGGGATCACCCCGTCATCGGAACGGCACCGCCCCGCACGGCGTGAAACCGCCGCGTCCTCGCTCAGGAAGAAATTTTCAGCCTTCCGTTATCTATTTAAAGCTTTCTGGGGCACACTAGAATGTATCTATCGCCACGTTATTGGCCGACGCAAAGGGGATGTGATGGCGCAAAAAGATGTTGAGAACGCACGGGCAAGCACCACCGGGCCACTTCCGGGCTCCGGCTACGTGGCGTCCTCCTCCGAAGAAGCGCGAGCAGCCGCGGCACGCGAACCGAACCGCCGCACCGTGGGCGAATTGTTCTCCTCCGCCACGGCTCAGTTCTCCACCCTGGTTCGTGACGAGATTCAGTACACCCAGGCCAGTCTCAAGCACAAGGTCCTCAATCTCGGGATGGGCGGGGTGCTCCTCGCGGTGGCCGGCGTGCTGGCGCTGTTTATGTTCGGTTTCCTGCTGCACGCGGCCGCGGCTTTCTTCACGATGGTCTTCGGTGGGCGCTGGTGGGCCGGCTACCTGACAGTTGCCGGGATTCTGCTCCTTATCATTGCGGTGCTCGCGCTGCTGGGGCTGCGCAAACTCAAGAAATCCGGAAAGTATCCAACTAATCTTGTTGGCGGCCTGAGCAAGGACGTCGACGCCGTGAAGAAAGGCCTATCGAAGTGAGCGCTTCCGATAACCGTAAACCTGAGGACATCCAGCGCGATATCGAACGCACCCGCGCGGAGCTAACCGCCACCGTCAATGAGCTGGTGGATCGCCTCGATCCGCGCACGAATATCAAAAACGCTACGGATGCCGCTAAAGATAAGGTGGCTTCCACCACGGCCACCCTGAAAGATAAGGCTGCTGCTTTGACAGAAGCCGCGAAGGATAAGGCTTCGGCTTTTGCGGATAGCGCGAAGAGCACCGCGGCCGAGGCCTCCGCCAAAGCCTCCGATTTCGCGTACACCGCGAAAGAGAAAGTGAACTGCCTGGCTGATTCCGCGAAGGAGCGTTTCGCCGGCGTGGGTGCCAGCGCCGCGGGTGCCGATGACTGCGGCCCGTGCGGTTGCGGTTGTGCCGATACCGACGTCACGGTTGCAGAATGCGAGGGGTGCGGGACGTGCGGTGGAGCGTGTGAATGCGGTGGCGCGCACCATTACGACGACGCCGCCGCCGGCCACGGGTGCTCCGGCCACTGCTCCGCCGGGCATTGCTCCGCAGGAATTCCCTCGCCCGCGCAGGTAGCCCAGGATGTTATTGCCGATGCTCGGCGCGGGGAACAAACCGGGCTGGCCGTGGTGGCTGGTCTTGGGATTGCCGCCTTGGGTGCAGTCACACTACTGGGTAGTGCCCTCTTCGGGCACCGGCGCAAGTAGCTGCGCGGCGCCTTCACCCGCGGGTTGCTCGCCGGGAGGTACGTTGCCCCGAGGTGGGGCGAATCATTTCCGCGGCCTGTAGACCTGAACTGCGGGCGTGGCGCGTGACACCTGTCGCGGGCTCGCAGGCTCTTTACAGGCCATCTACCTGGGAAAGGTGAGGAGCGCCGTACTCTTTCCACGTATGTCACATAGCCATCTATGGGCTACAGCGGCTAATATAGGTCACGAAATAGTAAACCGGGCTAGAAGAGCCCAGATGAGATGAAGGGGGTCGAGCTCATGGGGCGCGGCCGTCAGAAGGCTAAGCAGCGTAAGGTAGCCCGGAATCTCAAGTACTTTACACCGGATACTGATTACGCCGCTCTCGAACGTGAGCTGGGTATTAATCGTGATGCGCGTCAGGAATCCCACTACGATTCCTCGGATGATCCGTACGCTCGTTACGCAGACTACGCAGATTACGACGAGTCAGATGACAATGACGATGACTGGGCGGACGACTACGATCCGAACAATATTCCACCAGCCACCAAATAGGTACTCATTCCGTTAACGAACGTGCCGGCGGCCCCAAGGCTGCCGGCACAATTGTTTCCAAGCCAAGCCCGAAAACAAAGTGCGCGGGAGAGCGCCGTTTCAGAGCGATTTCGTGTTCCTTACGCGCACTTTGAGGGGGAGAGACTCGGTCAGCTAACAAAATGTACATGGGTGACAGTTTTTCCGCGATTTAATGTCCGTGGCGTACACTCCGCGGCCCTAACAGTCCAAAACGCACCTTTTACAGCCTTGACGCTTGAGAATGACCCATCCTGCCTACCTTGGGCCGGCGGGAGACGGGTGTGTTTTTCCGAGATGTACTTCGCATGTACGACATCTGCACTACAGCTCGGAAAACACCTCCCCCCCCCGCCGGGACGCGTGTGACTGTTGAGGCTCCAGAGACTTGTGTGACTTATGGGATTCCCGCGATCGGCGCTCCACACCCTCGGCTCAGCGAGCCGAGCCGGCCACATGCACCAGGGGGAGAAACTCGGAGAGGTTCGCGCGGGTTCCGGAAGCGTCCACCCGCCCGGAAGCCACGGCTTCATCCCAGTTCAGAGTACCCACGCACAATCCCAAGAAAGTGCCCGCATCGCATTCGACCACATTCGGCGGGGTACCACGCCGGTGGCGCACCCCGGCAACCGCCTGCACCGCCCCAACATAAGGAACTCGGATTTCCACCGCGTGCCCGGGATGCCGCGCCGCAAACTCCTCGAGAAGGAACCGCACAGCCGTGCGCGATTCACTCGCGCTGAGCTCCTCACCCGCGTGAAAACGGGAGAGGAGGGGCAGCGCGTCCGCGCTATCGATTTTTCGTGTCACGGATCCACTCTACGACGGCTTGGATAACAACGGCACCTAAGGTACGACGGCGCCACCGCGAGCGCTCCGGGCACACCGAACGCGCCGGGCGCTCCGGGCACACCGCTCTTAGATCACGCCCTGGGCAATCATCGCCTCCGCGACCATCTCGAAGCCCGCGGCATTGGCGCCCACCACATAGTCACCTTCGTGGCCGTAACGGGCGGCGGCATCCAGGGCGGTGTCGTGGATATCGCGCATAATGTCATGCAGTTTGGCATCCACTTTCTCGAAGTCCCAGCTTTGCCGTGCGGAATTCTGCTGCATTTCCAGTGCGGAGGTGGCCACCCCGCCGGCGTTCGCGGCCTTGCTGGGCGCAAAGAGCACACCGTTCTCCTGGAGCAGGTGGGTGGCCTCGAGGGTGGTCGGCATATTCGCACCTTCCACCACCGCGCGCACTCCCCCGTCGAGAAGCTGGCGCGCATCGGCCTCATTGAGCTCGTTCTGGGTGGCACACGGGAAAGCAATATCCGCGCGAATCCCCAGTTCAACCAGGTTCCATACCTTCGCCCCGGCCTGGTACCGGGCCCCGGGGCGCTGCGCCGCGTAATCAGAGACCCGCCCGCGCAGATCTTCCTTAATATGGCGAAGGAGCTCGACGTCGATGCCGGCGTCGTCGTACACCATCCCGGAAGAATCCGAGGCGGTGACCACGCGCGCGCCCAGCTGCTGCGCCTTCGCAATCGCGTACAGCGCAACGTTCCCGGAACCGGATACCACCGCGGTGCGCCCGTCCAAGCTTTCCCCGTGCGCGGCGAGCATGGCGTCGGCGAAGTAGACCGCGCCGTAACCGGTGGCTTCGGTGCGCGCGAGCGAGCCGCCGAAGCCGAGTCCTTTGCCGGTGAGCACGCCGGCGTCGAAGCTATCGCGGATGCGGCGGTACTGGCCGAAAAGATAGCCGATTTCGCGCCCGCCCACGCCGATGTCACCGGCGGGAACATCACTATCCGGGCCGATGTGGCGCTGCAGCTCGGTCATGAAGGACTGGCAGAAGCGCATCACTTCGTTATCGCTTTTACCCTTGGGGTCGAAGTTCGCCCCGCCCTTGGCGCCACCGATGTGCTGGCGGGTCAGCGCGTTCTTGAAGATCTGCTCGAAGCCAAGGAATTTGAGCATGCCGAGGTAGACGGTGGGGTGGAAGCGTAAGCCACCCTTATAGGGCCCGAGCGCGGAGTTGAATTGCACCCGATAGCCTTTATTGACGCGAATTTTCCCGGCGTCATCCACCCACGGCACCCGAAAGGCAATGATGCGCTCGGGTTCGACGAGCCGTTCCAGGATGGCTTGGTCGGCGTACTCGGGGTGAGCATCGAGGACCGGCGCAATGGAGTCGAAAACTTCGCGCACGGCCTGATGGAATTCGGGTTCGCCCGGGTTGGCGGCGACGACCTGATCGTAAACTTTATTCGCGTAATGCATATCAAAATGGTAAAACGTCCGGGTGCTTTCGCGGTAAGATTTCGCACCGCGAACACGACTCCGCGGTGCACGTCACACTTACCGCCCGGGCCAGCGCTCCCCGGTGAGCATTTCACAAACACGCAGGTAACGGTCGCGAATATCGGCCACCACAGCGGCGGGAAGGGCTGGAGGTTGGGTGCCTTGCTCCGCATTCCACCCGGATTGCGGGGACATGAGCCAGACCTGGGCAGCGTCCTTATCGAAAGAACGCAGCGCTTCCGGGGTGGGCAGCACCTCCCCGGATTTCACCGCACGGTAGTCGGTGGAAAGCCAGTAGTGGGCGGTATCCGGCGTGAAGGCTTCGTCGGCCAGGATGAGCCGGCTGGAGCCGGCATCCATATCCGTACCGAATTCCAGCTTGGCATCCGCGAGCACCAGCCCGCGGGCCAGCGCGATGGCGTGGGCGTGCCGGTAAAGATTGAGAGCCAGCACGCGCACTCGCTCCGCGGTGCTCTCCCCCACTCGAAGTATGAATTCCTCCCATGGAATGGGGATATCCGGGCAGCCAGGCCGGCGCTTTTCCGCAATCCCGACCCAGGGTAGTTCCAGTTTGGCGCCCACCTCGATAGCGCCGTTGTACGGCATGGCATCGAGAGTGCCGAGGGTTCCGAGCGAGCGCACCGCGCCCGCGGTCAGATAGCCGCGCACCATTACTTCGTACGGGAGCATGCGCAGGGCCCGCACCAGGATCCCGCGCGCGGCGATATCCCGCGGGACGCCGCCGGGGAGGTAGTGACTTTCTGCGATGTCCCCGGTGCGGTCGAACCACCAGCGGGCGATCCGGGTGATGATTTCGCCCTTGTCCGGAATGAATGTGGGAACAACGTGGTCGAAAGCCGCGATGCGATCCGAGGCCACAATAAGATAGGTATCCATCCCGGCCATCGCACCCCCGGGCACGGGCCGGTATAAATCGTGCACCTTCCCGGAGTAGGTGCGTTGCCATCCCCGAATGGGGACAAGGCTACCTGTGGTGTGTGTAGACATTCCCGCCCCTCAATCTCTTCACGCGGGAGGCTCCTTCGCGTTCCCGCTCCGGTGTTGCGCGAGGGATCACCGCGGGCTCTGCATCACGCATCGCAGCCCAACGGTGATTCTCCCCACACAACGTTCTTTCCTTATAGTAAAGGAATCTTCACCGCCTGTCCTGGGAGCTAAGTCACCTATGCCGCATTTACGTAGGTCAAGCGGGGTAAAGCACGACGGCGCAGCTGCCCGTGGGGCAGCTGGCGGCGCGCCCGCGAGCTACCGCTCCGCGTCACGCGGCCGCGCCGCCAAGCTCAGCCCAGCAGGTCGTGGAGCACAATCGTCTGTTCGCGATCCGGACCCACCCCGATGAGCGAGAAACGGCAACCGGCCATCTCCTCCAGCCAGCGCACGTAGCTTTGCGCATTGGCGGGCAGGTCCGCGAATTCACGCACCGTGGAGATGTCCTCCGTCCAGCCCGGGTGATATTCGTAAATGGGCTTGGCATTGGCGAAATCCCAGGTATCGATGGGGAATTCATGAACGCGCTGGCCGTCAATCTCATAGCCCACGCACACCGGGATCTCTTCCACGCCGGTGAGCACATCCAGCTTGGTGAGGACCAGGTCCGTCAGGCCGTTGACCCGCACCGCGTAGCGTGTCACCGGGGCGTCATACCAGCCGCAGCGGCGCGGGCGCCCGGTTGTCACCCCGTATTCACCGCCCGCTTCGCGCAGCCAATCGCCGGTATCTCCGTGCAACTCGGTGGGGAAAGGCCCTTCGCCCACGCGGGTGGCATAGGCCTTGACGATACCCACCACCCGGTCGATTCGGGTAGGGCCCACCCCGCTGCCGGTGACCGCCCCGCCGGCCGTGGCATTCGAGGAAGTCACATAGGGATAGTTGCCGTGGTCGATGTCCAGGAGGGTGGATTGCCCGCCTTCAAAAACGACCGTCTTGCCGTCATCAAGGGCCTCGTTGAGTTCACGCGAGGCGCTAATCATCATGGGTGCGAGGCGTTCCCCATAGGCGAGGAGCTCGGTGAGTACGTCGTCGACATTAATCTCCTCGCGCCCCAGGGCCCGCAACACCAAGTTTTTCTGCGCCACCGCGGTCTCCACCTGCCCGCGCAAGCGCCGCGGGTGCACGAGGTCTACGATTCGGATCCCCACGCGATTGGCTTTATCCGCGTAGGTGGGGCCGATGCCGCGGCCGGTGGTGCCAATTTTGCCGTCGCCGAGGACCTCCTCGTTGAGGCGGTCGAACATTTTCGTATACGAGGTGATGACGTGGGCATTTCCGGCGATGCGGAGGTTTTTCGTGGAAACGCCGCGCGATTCCAGCTCCGCCATTTCCGCGAAAAGCGCTTCGGGATCAACGACGACGCCGTTGCCAATCACCGAGATGCAATCTGAATTAAGAATGCCGGACGGGAGGAGGTGGAGAGCGAATTTCTGGCCATCCACGCTGACCGTGTGGCCGGCATTATTACCCCCGTTAAATTTCACAACATAATCGGCACGCTGGCCGAGCTGGTCAGTTGCCTTGCCTTTTCCTTCGTCGCCCCACTGGACGCCGAGAATAATGACCGCGGGCATAGTATCTAATCTCCTCGTTATATCAAACAGGTGTAAAGAGCTCCGCCGCCCGTGCCGCTCTGCGGCTACCGTGCCGCCACCGTTGGACAGCCCAGGCTAACGTCCCGCTTTACTACACAATAATAACCGCCACAGCCCGCCGCGGGCATCTTTGCACATTTTCAGAAAGTTTCTCAGCTAAGGTAGAGGAGGCACGTGCCCTAATATTTTTCGAGGAGAAAAATGTCTGAACTGACTCAACCACTCGGGGCTTTTACCCGTTCGGTATCCGGTGTTTCAACCTCCGGATCCTCCCTGCGCGATTACTGGGAGGGGCTGTCCGAGCTCACCATGAGCCGGCTGGCCGATAACTGGGAAGCTACCACTAAGAAATACCGGGAGGGTCAGCGCGCCAGCTACTTCTCCGCGGAATTCCTCATGGGGCGCGCACTTCTCAATAATCTCGTCAATCTTGGCCTGGTGGAAGATGCCCGCAAGGCCCTGGAAGATTACGGTCTCAACCTCACCGATGTGCTCGATGAAGAACCCGATGCCGCGCTCGGTAACGGTGGGCTGGGGCGCTTGGCCGCCTGTTTCATGGATTCGTGCGCTACCCTCAATTTCCCCGTGGTCGGCTACGGGATCCTTTACCGCTACGGCCTTTTCAAGCAGAGCTTCGTGGATGGTTTCCAGAAGGAAGAACCGGATCCGTGGATGGAAAACGGTTCACCTTTCGTGGTGCGCCGGGAGGCGGAAGCCAAGCACGTGAAGTTCGCGGATATGGATGTGCGCGCGGTTCCTTATGATATGCCGATCACCGGCTACGGCACCGCGAATGTCAATACGCTGCGCCTGTGGAAGGCGGAGCCCCTGGAAGAATTCGATTACGACGCTTTCAATTCCCAGCGTTTCACCGATGCGATTGTGGAACGCGAGCGCGTGAATGACCTGTGCCGGGTGCTCTACCCGAATGACACCACCTACGAAGGCAAGGTGCTGCGGGTGCGCCAGCAGTACTTCTTCTGCTCGGCTTCCCTCCAGTGCCTGATCGCGGAACATAAGGAAGCGCACGGAGATATTCGTTCCTTCGGGGAGTACAACTCGATCCAGCTGAACGATACTCACCCGGTGCTCGCTATTCCGGAGCTCATGCGCCTGCTCATGGATGAGGAAGGCTTGGGGTGGGAGGATGCCTGGAAGATTGTTTCCCAGACCTTCGCCTACACCAACCACACGGTGCTGGCAGAAGCGCTGGAGACCTGGGAAACCTCGATTTTCACCAAGCTTTTCCCGCGTATTTATGACATCGTGGCGGAAATGGATCGCCGTTTCCGCGCGGAGCTGGCGGAGGCCGGTTTCCACCCGGGCAAGATTGAGTACATGGCGCCGCTGTCCGGCGGGCTGGTTCATATGGCCTGGATCGCGTGCTATGCCTCGTTCTCTATTAACGGGGTGGCCGCGATCCACAGTGAGATCCTCAAGCGCGATACCCTCCACGACTGGTACGACATCTGGCCCGAGCGTTTCAATAACAAGACGAATGGCGTGACGCCGCGCCGCTGGCTGCATAATTGCAATCCGCGCCTGGCCGCGCTGCTCACCGAGGTGCTCGGGGATGATTCCTGGGTCACGGATCTGGATAAGCTAGCCACCATCGAGGAACGCGGGAATGCGGATATTTACCGCCGTCTCATGGAGATCAAGGCGGAAAATAAGCGTGATTTCGCGCGTTGGATTAAGCGCCGTGACGGCATTGATATTCCCACCGATGCTATTTATGACACGATTATTAAGCGCCTGCACGAATACAAGCGCCAGCTCATGAACGCGCTGTACATCCTCGATCTGTACTTCCGGATTAAGGACAATCCCAGCCTGGAGGTTCCGCCGCGGGTCTTCATTTTCGGGGCGAAGGCCGCGCCGGGATACAAGCGCGCCAAGGCGATTATCAAGTTCATCAACGAAGTGGCGAAGCTGGTGAATAACGACGCCGATACTCGCGGGAAGATCACCGTGCTCTTCGTGGAGAACTACAACGTGTCGCCGGCCGAGCATATTATTCCGGCCACCGATATTTCCGAGCAGATCTCCCTGGCCGGGAAGGAAGCTTCGGGTACCGGCAATATGAAGTTCATGATGAACGGCGCGCTGACGCTGGGCACCATGGACGGGGCCACGGTGGAAATCGTGGACGCCGTGGGCGAAGAAAATGCCTATATTTTCGGGGCGCGCGAAGAGGAGCTGCCGGAATTGCGGGCGCACTACAATCCGCGCGAACAGTACGAGACCGTGCCCGGGCTCAAGCGGGTGCTCGACGCCCTGGTGGACGGCACCGTGAGCGACGGCGGGACCGGCGAATTCCACGATCTTCTCGGGTCTTTGCTGGATGGTTCTTCGTGGGAGACCCCGGATGTGTACTACGTGCTCGGCGATTTCGCTGATTACCGGGCCACCCGCGACCGTATGGCCGCGGATTACGCCAAGCAGGAAGAGTGGGGCCGCAAGGCGTGGATCAATATCTGCCGCTCGGGCCGCTTCTCCTCCGACCGCACCATCGCGGACTACGGCCGCGATATTTGGGGCGTGAAGGCAGCGCCGATTAAGTAGCGCGTGCAGCGCGTGTAGCTGCGCGGCTGCGTAAGCTGCGCGCAAAGCAACCCATGCGGGCGGCTATGCAGCTGCGCGAACCGCGGGCAGCGACGCAAAGCGCACGCAAACTAAGCGGGCGGCGGGTGTGTGATTCTGGCACATCCCGCCGCCCGCGTTTATTTTTGTTTCGCGGCCCAGCCTGCCCGCTATCAATGTTCACGCGCAGGCGGCTTCTCATATTTAAGAACGACGACGCCGCGATATTCTCACGGGCCTTACAAACGTCAATAGTCACACCAAACTCAGAATTCACACCAGTCCCCGCGGGTGCGGTGTGTGTTGCCAGGCGCGTAATCGTCACAGGCTTAGCCTGGCCCAGTCCCCGCGGGTGCGGTGTGTGTTGTCCGAGCTGTAGTGCAGATGTCGTACACGCGAAGTACACCGCGGAAAAAGCACCCGCCTCCGGCCGGGGCGGTGAATTGGCGGGCACCAAGCGTGCATCTCAGACAGCGCATCCCGCGTAGTGTGCGTAAGAGACACAAAATCGCCCCGAACCGGTGCTCTCACGCACACTTTGTTTCCGGGCCGGGAATGCCGGGCCGCTGGCAGCTGCCGGCGCTGCGGGCTAGCCTTCGGCTTCGGCGAGGAGGGCGTCGAGAACCGGGCGTTGCAGCCAGGCCGTGAGGTAAAGCGGGACGCTCAGCCCGGCCAGCGCCAATGCCCAGAAGATGGCCAAGCGCGATATCGGCGCATAAAGCCAGGCCAGCGGGAGCGCCACCGCGGCCGCTACGCACGCGGCCGTGCGTAGCGGCCGGGTGATGGCGAGGAGCACCGAGTTACCTAGGTGCTCCAGGAAGGCGTTGGAGAAGAATGCCTGGAGCGTCACCAGCCAGACCAGCACCGCCAGCACAAGCAGGAGGGCCACAATAATGAGGCCGGAGAGGATGCCAGCCATGCGCGGATCCGCGGCGATTGCGGGGTTAGTAGCGAGCACCCCGGCAGAGTCGGCGACCGATTGCCCGGCTAGAGCAGAATCGGCGGCGTGAGCGGCCGCGTCGGTGCTGAGCCCTGCCGCGGGGGCGGCCAGGCCGGGGGCAGCCAGGCCGAAGACCCAGCGGTTTTCCCACCAGGCCAGACCGAGAAGGCCGAGAGTGGGCAGCCACCAGGCCAGCGAGGGCAGCGCAGCGGCCCGGAAGTGCTGCCACCAGAGGCGCCAGGGCCGGGGCGCCTCGCCGCGAAGCAGCTGGGCGCTCACCCGCGCCGAGGCCACCAAACTGGCTCCCCCGCTCACCACCGGGAGCAGCCCGAGCAGCGTCATAATATTGAGCTCCACCAGGATGACGGCGTCGGAAAGTCCGCGCTGGAAAGGTGAGTCAGGATCGAAAATCCGGCGCATACATCTCCTTTAGTTGGTGGCATCCCCGCGCCCGCGAACCGGCCCACGCCCGCAAAGCCCCACGTGGCCGACTTACGGCGCCGCGCTCCCGGTATCGGGTGCGCGGCGCCGCGGCGTCGTCGTACTTCTTAACCCTTGACGGAACCTGCCGCAACGCCTTCCACAATATAGCGCTGCGCAAAGAGGTAGAAAATAATAATCGGAATAATGGCGAGCACCAGCACCGCCATCTGGGCCCCCAGATCCTTATTTCCATTCGAGCCCACCAGGAATTGGATGACCACCGGGACGGTCCGGTAAGCCTCCTCGCGCCCGATCACGAGGTTCGGAAGCAGGAAGTCGTTCCAGATCCACATGGTGTTGAGGATCGCGACCGTGACCGCCGTGGGTTTGAGCATTGGCATGACCACCTGGAAGTAGGTCTTGAAGGGCCCGGCACCGTCAATAGACGCCGCCTCCTCGATCTCGCCGGGAATCGAGCGCACGAAACCCGCGAAAATAAAGACCGAAAGCCCCGCCCCGAAGCCGAGGTAGAGCACCACCAGGCCCCACGGAGAGGACAGCCCCAGTTTGTCCGCGATTTTCACGGTCGGGAACATGACCATCTGGAAAGGCGCCACCATGGAGAACACCAGCAGGTAGTACAGCAGCGACGTCCACCAGCTCCGCACCCGCGCCAGGTAGTAGGCCGTCATCGCGCAGAAGAACACAATCACCAGCACCGAGGCCACCGTCACGAAGAACGACCAGCCCAGGGCCCGCATAAAGCCGGATAGGTTCAGCGCGGTCTGGTAATTATCCATCCCCGCGAAGGTTTCGCCGGCCGGGAGGCTGAAGGGGTCATCCGAGATGAAGAAACGCCCCTTGAAAGAATTCACGAGGATGAAGAGCAGCGGCACCACGTAAATGAGGGAAAGAATCCCGAGGAAGCCCACAGCCGCCCAACGCCCGGGCGTCATGCGCACCCGGTGGCGCGGGGCCTTGAGCTTCGGCTTTGCCACGGGATCAGTACCGCGTGCTCCCGCGCGAGCAGAGTCGCGTACCTCCGTGCGCGTTTTCGCGGGAACGACGGCGCCCTGGGACTCAGCGGCGACAGCGCGTTTTCCAGTTTCGGTACTCACAGGTCCACCTCCTTCGTGCGGGTGGCGCGCAGCTGAATAAGCGCAATCGAGGACACGATGAGGAAGAAGATCACGGCCTTGGCCTGCGATACTCCCTGCTGCCCGACCTGCTCGTACATGCTCTTGACGATATTGAGCGCCGCCATTTCGGTTTCCCGCATGGGGGCGCCGTTCGTGAGCGCCAAGTTTTGATCGTAAATCTTGAAGGTATTCGCCAAGGTCAAGAAGAGGCAGATCGTAATCGAAGGCATCATCATGGGGATGGTGACCGAGCGGAGGGTCCGCCACCGCCCGGCGCCGTCGATCTGCGCGGCTTCGTTGAGTTCGGCGGGCACATTCTGGAATCCGGCGATATAGATAATCATCATGTAGCCGATCATCTGCCAGTTGACCAGCAAGATGAGGCCGATGAAACCATATTTCGAATCATTAACCAGCGTGGTGCCGTAATTGGAGAGGATCGCGTTGAGGAGGGACTGCCAGGTGTAGCCCAGCACGATCCCGCCGATGAGATTCGGCATGAAGAAAATCGTGCGGTAAAAATTCGTGGCGGGTAGCTTCTGCGTGAGCAGATACGCCAGGAAAAACGCGATGATATTAACGCTGATAATGGACACAATTGCCACCGAGGCAGTGAAGATCAACGCCCCGACGTAATTTTGTTGCTCCGTGAAGGCATTGACGTAATTTTGCACGCCCACCCAGGTAGCATCATCCAGCGTGGTGAAATTCGTAAACGAAAGATAAATACCAATAAAGAACGGGGCGAGGAAAGCTATCCCGAACGCCACGTACGTGGGCCCCACGAAAGCGAGCCCGTGTTTTTTCAATGTTCTCATGAGAAACCCCCTGTGACACGCGGGGCCCACCGCGATGGTGAGCCCCGCGCCTCACCTCAGGCAAGGCGGGTGTGGTAGCAGTGGACGCGGGCGCTGGCTGCGTAGCGCACGGCCTGCGCCCGCGCCGCCCCGCTACTTCACCCCGGCGGCTGCCTTCTCAGTATTCCACTGGGTGACGAAGTAGTCCTTCACCTGATCCCAGCTTTCCTTACCGACGGCATACTGGCTCAGGTGCTGCCCCAGCCCGTTCTTGAACTCCATAGAGGGAGCCACCTGGAAGTCCCAGGCAACGTTGTACCTATCGGTATCCTTCATGTACTTGAGGACTTCCTTACCGAGGGGATCGGTGGGCGACAAGCTCGCGTATTCCTTGAAGGGGGCAATGAAGCCGAGGTCCTCCGCGCAGAGCTTAGCGCCGGTGGGATCGTTGAGCATCCAGTTGAGGAAGTCCATCGATGCCTTCTTATCGGCATCCGAGGCCTTGTTATTGATGGTCAGGTAAGCTTCGGTACCTACCGAAATACCGGCCTTTTCTTCGCCCTTGACACCCATGTAAATGGGGAGGAAGTGGATATCTTCCGGCTTCACGGTATTTCCGGATACGCCATCAATCTGAGACCAGGCCCAGTTACCGTTCTGCACGAAAGCCACCTGGCCCAGCGCGAATTCCGCCATGGAATCGGTGACCGCCTTCGCGGTGGTTTGCGAGGGTTCTACCGTGGAATCGGTGAGGTACAGATCGAAGATCTTCTTCATATTATCCAGGTAGGTGCCTTCAATCTGGCCGGTATCCGATACGCCCTTATCGCGCAATTCGTAATGCAGCGCCCAGTTCATGAGGTGGGTCTGCCAGCGCCAATCTTCATTGGGCGAGAGCGAGGTGGCCGCGAAAGCGCCCTTAATGCCAAGTTCATCCTTCTTGGCCTGCATATCATCCGCGACTTCCTTGAGCTTGTCAAAGTTCTTGATTTCATCCACGGACTTAGCCTTGGCACCCGGTAGCGCGAAGTACTTCTGCAAAATAGCATCGTTGTAAATGATGCCGAAGCCTTCCACCGCGTGGGGGACGCCGTAAATCTTGCCGTCATCGCCCTTGAGGGCCATGTCCTTATCCGTCATGGCCTCAATGAAGGGCGCATCGGAAATATCACTGGCGTACTGCTTCCACTTGGCCAGACCGACGGGGCCATCCACCCGGAAAATGGTGGGGCCATCCGCACGCCCGAGCTCATTGGCGAGAGTGGGCTCATACGAGCCGCCGGTCGCGGATACGATCTTGATATCCACCCCGGTTTGCTCGTGGTATTTCTTCGCTAATTCTTGGAAGGCCTGGTCAGATTCAGGCTTGTAATTGAGGTAGTAAACCTTGCCGGCCCCACCGTCACTACCGCCACTATCGGAATTGGATACACAGCCACCCAATCCCGCGATGGCCACCAACCCAGCTGCGGCGAGTGCAACAATTTTCTTCACTGAATGCATCGTTACGTCTCCTATGATCGTCAATGCGAGCAAGAAAGCCGTAGCCGCGACAGCACCGTAGCGCCCGGCTCCCTTACCTGTGTGGTGATACTAGTTTACACCACAGTGTGACTTATCTTGCTTTCTACAGTTCTAATTTAATGTCACCTTCGCGTGTGCGTCCGGTGGTCGTGGCGACGCCGCCCGTTCCGGTGAGCGCACCCGTGTCGGTGGGCACGTCCCTTTTCGGCGACGACGCCGCCACGCGCGCCATCAGCATCACTCCTCGGTATCCGTGCGGAAAGGCACCAGGTAGACCGTGGTATCGGGTGGGAGCACCCCTTCTTCCTCCAAGGATGCGGAGCTGAGGAGCACCGCCCAGCCTTCGGGCAGGGGGAGGGGCTCGGCGAAGGCCGTCATAATCAAGAGGTCCCCGCGGGAAGTGGCGGCGGCGTCGCCCTTCCCAGAACCGCCCTTCCCAGAACCGCCCGCATAATTAATGAGCGCGACGCCGCTTCCGGCATACTCGGGGGCGCGGCGCAATCCGCCCAGGCCCAGGTCGTAGCGGGCACGCAGGTGCAGTAGCTCCGTGTAGTAGGCGAGCGCGGATTCCGGATCGGCCTCCTGGGTATCCACCGCGAAACGGCCCCAATCGGCAGGTTGGGGTAGCCAGCTTTCCCCGTCGGGAGAGAATCCGAAGGCCGGGGCATCCGCGCGCCAAGGAATGGGCACCCGGCAGCCGTCGCGACCCAGCTCCGCGCCACCCGTGCGCGCGAAGGTGGGATCTTCGCGAGATTCGGGCGGCAGCTGGGTGGCTTCGGGCAGTTCGAGCTCTTCGCCCTGGTAGAGATAGTAGGAGCCGGGCAGCGCGGCGGTGAGCGTGTGCCAGGCCCGGGCCCGGCGCGCCCCCAGCGCCGCATCTGGCTGCGGGTCATCGGGGCCGATGCCGCTCGGGCCGTTCCCGCACCAGCCGGTGGTCACGCCCTCCAGTCCCAGGCGCGAGGTGGCGCGCAGGGTGTCGTGATTGGAGAGCACCCAGGTGGTGGGGGCACCCACGGCATCGGTGGCACGCAGCGAGGATTCAATCAGCGCATTAATGCGGTCCGCGCGCCAGGGCGCGGAAAGGTATTCGAAGTTAAAAGCCTGTTGCATTTCATCGCTGCGCACGTAGCGGGCCAGGTCTTCCTCGGTATCCACCCAGGCTTCGGCCACCATCATGCGGTCACGCCCGTATTCGTCCAGGATCGAGCGCCATTCGCGGTAAATCTCGTGGACGGCGGGCTGGTTGGCCATGGGCGCGGGCGGCACGCTTACATCCGGGTTATAACGCACCTCCTCCACCTTGTAGGGCCAGTCCGGGAGGGCCGGGTCTTTGGCCAGGCCGTGGGCCACATCCACCCGCAACCCATCCACGCCGCGATCCATCCAGAAACGAATGGTGTGAGCAAATTCATCATGAATAGCCGGGCCTTCCCAGTTGACATCCGGCTGCGAACGGTCAAACAAATGCAGGTACCAGGTTTCTTCGCGTTCCTGCGGGGTGCCTTTCACCCAGGGAATATCCTTGACCTGAGACCAGGCCGGGCCACCGAAGGAAGAAAGCCAATCGGTGGGCGGCTCGCTCCCATCTTCCCCGCGCCCGGGGTGGAACCAGAAATTATCGCGCTGCGGTGCGCCTGCACCTGCCAGCACCGCTTCCCGGAACAGCTTGTGATCCCAGGAGGTGTGGTTCGGGACGATGTCCACAATGACTTTCATGCCGTGCGCGTGGGCTACCTCAATGAGCCGCTCGGCATCGGCGAGGGTGCCGAAGCGCGGGTCGACGTCGCGATAATCGGCCACGTCGTACCCGGCATCAAATTGCGGGGAAACATAGAAGGGCGAAAGCCACACCGCATCCACCCCGAGCTTCTCCAAATAATCGAATTTTTCGGTGATGCCGGGCAGGGTGCCGAGCGGCCCGCCGCTCGACGCATAGGAACGCGGATAAATCTGGTAAATAACGGCATCGCGCCACCACTGGTCACGCTGCTGGGGCGGGTGGATAACAGTGCCGGGGTGTTGTGCTGTCACGATCAACCTCTTCGTTGCCGGGAACCGGTGCCGGTTAGCACCGCACTTCCAAGCTTACGTGATAGGTACGACGCCGCAGGCAGCTAGGCGAGCACTCCCCCGGCAGCGCTGAGTTTGCGGCGGAATTCTTCCAGGTCCCGAGCCGGGCCGGCCGGTAATTCCCCGCCGCCTGCCGCGGCCTGTGCCGCAGCGGCTTCCAGCGCCGCGATGGCAGCCTGCCAGGCGGTGCGCGCCGCGGTCATATCCCGAGCTTCAGCGTGCAAATCGCCGAGCAGCCCGCGGCAGTGGGCACTAGAGAGCTCCTCGCCCAGTCCCGCGTAGATCGCGGCGGCTGTGCCCATAGCGGGCACGCCCTGCGCGGGCGCGCCGTTTTTGGCATGGGCCACCGCAACGTGATGCCAGGACATGGCGGCCACTTCCCAGGCAGCCCGCTCGGCTTCGGTGGCGGTGGCGTTTGACTCGGGCACACCCGCAGCATCGGCACGCTCGGCAGCCGATGCGGTGCCGGCTGATTCCACGCCAGCCGGCTCCTCGCCGGCGAGCGCCGTGGCGCGTGCCGCTACCTCCGTGAAATGCGCCGCCGCGGCCGGGTAGTCCCCGCTTCCGAGCACCGCGCGAGCCCGCCCGAAAGCACAATCAATCGCATTAAATTCCTGGCCGGGGAGCGCCGCGAAAGCCGCCTCTGCCACCCGGTAATCGCGCGCGGCGGCCGCGAACTGCCCGGCGTCCAAGCGTGCCGCGGCGAGGGTAGCCCGAATAGCCACCCGCCCCAGGTCCACCTCCGGCAGCGCACCCGCGGGTAGCAGCGCCGCTTCCAAAGCCGCGATAGCAGCGGCTAGATCGCCGGCTTCCGCGTAGGAGATCCCGGCGTTATACAGCGCATTGGCCTGCTGGGCCTCATGCCCACCCAAGGCTGCGTACACGCCGGCCGCCTCCCGCATAGCCTGAGCGGCTGCGGCGTCGTTCGCGCCGTCGTGCAAAAAATATCCGTACGTTTCCCAGGCGCGCGCGGCCCGCAAGGACGCCGGCGCCACCCGATACGCCTCCACGGCGCGGCGCGCGAGATCGAGCGGATTCTCCCCCAACTGCCCGGTGGCAAGCGCCGCGAAATACAGGGCATCCGGGTCACTCACCTGCGCAAAAAGCTCAGGCGCGGAACTGCCGGGAAGTCCGCCGCCAGCGCCCCTAGCACCCGCGGCGCGCCGCTCGCTTTCCCGCGCCTCCACGAAACGGGCGCGGGCCTCATCTTCATTGTGGCGCTCGAGGGCGGCGAGCCCGGCGCGCAGCAGCTCGGTAACGGTGGCGTGCATAGACATCGTTGAGATCGATGAGCCGGCCTAGATGGACCGGAGTTTTTGGAGGACTTCGATCTGGAGCTCCTGGGTATTCGGCGCGGTGCGGTAGGCCGAATACGCCTGGTTGTAGGAGATGCGGGCAGCGTCAAAATCGCCGGCTTCCTCGTTGATCTCCCCGATATGCCAGAAGCAATTGCCCATGCTGACCGCGGCGTCGCCGTTTTCCGGGAACTGTTGGAAGAGCGCGATCGCGCGGCCGAGCCGGTCTGCGGCCTCATCCATCTCCCCGATGGCCTTGAGTGAAATCCCGAGCTGGCCGTTGGCGACAGCGCGCTCAAGATAGAGCTCCGGATCCCGCTCGAAGGTATCCGCTGCCTTCCGGTAGAGCTCCGCGGCTTGCTTGAGATTGCCGGCACTGAAAGCCTGCTGGGCATCGTTGAAATAGGCAAGGCCCGCACGCTTGCCCTCGTGCGGATCGCGGGCGGCAGGCTCCGGATACGCGGGAGTGACTGGTGATTGCGTCATGTGCGGGCTTCTTTCTTACTTGTTCAGTTACGTGGGAGCGGCCACCGGCGCGAGGCCGTGGCCTGGACCACTGACTATTCTATTACTTGTGAGCGGAAACACAAACCCGGGGAAGGTATACCTGACACGGGCGCGCGAAGCGTGATGGCGGGGCCCTGCGCCACACGCCGTGCCTAGGCCCAGCGCACACGCGAAAGGCGGGAGACCGGGCGCTTTCACGCTCGGGCTCCCGCCCTATCGCTACACGGTTGCGGATTTACCGCGGTGGATTATTCTCCACGACGACGCAGCACCAGCACCCCACCGGCCAGCAGCGCGAGGACCGCTCCCGCGGCACCCAGCACGCCAGCGCCGGTGCGCGGCAGGCGCGGGCCGGAGCCAGCATTCGCGGGCGAGGCCGGAGTCTCGCTCGACGTGCCACTCGGGCTCAGCGCCGGGGTCGCACTCGGGGTCGACGACGCCGCCGGCCCGTCCGTGCTTGCGCTGGGCTGCGGCGCGGGCACCGTGGCACTCGCCGTGGGAACCGCGGTGCTCGGCACCGGCGTGGTCGGCACCGGCGTGGTCGGTTCCGGAGAGCTCGGCTCGGGTGCCGGCACAGTTGCCGTCGCGGTCGGTTCCGGAGCGCTCGGCTCGGGTTGCGGCGCGGGTGCCGTCGGTGTCGCGCTAGGCGAAGGTTCCGGCTGCACGCGATCCGAGGTTGGCTGCGGTGCGGGCGCCGTGGTCGTGGGTTGCGGGGCCGGCGTGGTCGGTTCCGGAGTTGTCGGCTCGGGTGCCGGCGGGACCAGCGGCTCCGGCGGGACCGGGGGCTGCGGCGGCACGGGCGGGACCGGCGCCACGTAGTGGAAGCCGAAATCGGCATCCAGCACATTGGCGGTGCTCAGGGTGATGTTCCCGGAGCTGGCCTTCGCCTTATCGCCCGAGCCTTCCCGGACATGGGTAGTTTCCCAGGTTCCCTCACGCTTCGGGAGGGTAGCGCGATCGACCACAACCGAGTACGTGCCAGGTTCCAGGCCGCGCACAAGGTACTTACCGCTGGCGTCCGTCGTCGTCGTAATAAATGGTTTCGTATCGCCGGGGCGGAATACCTTCACGGTGACACCCGCCAGGCCCGGCTCACCCGGATCGTCCGCGCCATTGTTATTGACGTCCTCCCAGATGCGATCACCCAGGTCCACGCCCACGGTCAGGCAGGCATTCGCCTGTTTACCCGCGAACTTCTGGCCCTTCGAATCGAGGCGTTCCTTGGCCGGGGTGAGCGCCTCGTTGCAGACCTGCTGGGCGCGCGCGGTTTCATCAACCACCGCGTACAGGTGCAGCACCTCTTCGCTGCCCGGGGCGATCCCGCGTTCGTGAGTGAAGCGCAGGTAGGCATCATCGGTGGCATTCGGGTCCGCGCCCTCCACCGGATCGCCGGTGTGAGGATCGACCACCTCGGTCACCGTGTCATTGATGCGCCAGGTTCCGGTGGCGGCATCGTACCCGCCATTCGTGCTCCAGTAGCCCACGTACGTGACCCCCGTGGGGAGCATATCGGTGATTTCCACGCCGGTGGCGAAGCCGGGGCCTTCGTTCTTCGCGCGCACCACATACTCCACCACGGAGCCGGTGGCCCAACGATCAGTTTCGTTGTTTTTCTCCAAGTCAGCGAGCGCCACGCCCTCGGCCAGGCCGGCGTGCGCGGGATCAGCGGCGGTCTTCTCGCTCAGCACGCTGAGATCAGCGGATTTCGCGTGAATATTTTCCTTGGTGAGGTCAAGGTCGAAGGGCATGGTCAGCCCGACCTTCGCCGGCTCGGTCGTGATGATCGGCGCGCCAGTTTCAGCATTCTTACCGGTGACCGCGTAGCTATTCCAGGCGATACCGCGCGCGGCCGCAGGAGCCGTCACATTGGCGTTGATCGTCCAGGTATCCGCGCGAGTGAGTTTGGCATCATCCGGGAATTCCACCCGGAATGCCCGCACCTGGGAGAAGTCCCCGCCCAGCTGTTCGGCGGTCTTCCATGTGCCCGATTCGCAATTCTCCGGGCCGGATTTAGGCTCACCGCCCAGGGTGATGACCTCACCGCGGCACGGATTCACGGAGGTGGAGTAGAGCACCGAGCTGGGCTGCGGGGTGCCCTCCCCGAAGGTCAGCGGTCCGTTCAGGCGCGGGCGCCAGGTGGATTCGCGTTTATTCTCGGGGGTATTGGCCCCGCTCACACCGTGATCACCCGGGTAGGGCAGCACATCGTACACCACCACACCAGAAGCCCCGGCATTACCGTTATTAAGGAGGTCCAGCTTGAATTCAGCATTGGAGGCCGGCGAAACCGTCCCGTAATTCGGGTTGACCTGGAACTCGGTATCGACGTCGCCCTTCACGTAATTCTTGCCCGCGAGCGCCGGCAAGCCCGCCACGTTGAACTTCGTGGAGGTGGTGCAGCCGCTCGCTTCGGGGCGGTTGAGGCCGTCGAGGTTATCGGTGAGTTTGCGGCTATCGGTGCGCGCCCACCAGTTGCGGATGCACTGGTTCGGGGCGACGGCGGTGCCGAGGTTGGGGCGCTTGGCATCCGCGAGGATCATGTCGTTGGTGTTTTCGCCGGGCTCGGTGGCCGCGGTGATTTTCGCGCCGAAGTAAAGCACCATTTCCGAGGAGTTGGAGCGGCTTTGATCCCCGGTGCTGGGCGGGGCAAAATAATCGCCCGTACCGTCGTCCGGCCAGGTGAAACGCACCAGCTGGCGTTGCTTGCCGTCCACCTTTTTCATCTCGGTTTCCACCCGCATTTTGTCCAGCGGGAGGGAGGCCGGCCAGTTCGCGGAAGTGGTGATCTGCTGCTTGGGATCGTATTCCATGCCCGGGGCAAGCAGATCCATAATCACCGGGTAGAGCTTGGCGCCCTTGCCGGTGTAGAAGCCCAGGCCGAAGGTGTAGGTCTGGCCGGTTTGGAAGAGCTCACCGGGTTTGGTGTCGAGGTTGCCCACCATCTGGCCGCCCAGGTGCGAGGTTTTCGACACCCCGTAGGTGGGATAGCCGTCCACGATCGCGACCTGCGCCGCAGCTTCCCGCGTGGTGATTTTCGCGGGCAGTTCCGGGGTGGGGTTGCCAGCAAAGTCAAGGGATTGCGCGGTGACGACGGCGCGATTTTCCAGCGTGGGGACCTCGTAGTTCGGGGCGTAGCTGTAGGTGGCGCCATCGGGTGCGGTGGTGCCGTTATGCACATCGGCCGGGAAGTCATCGACCACGGTGCCGCGGATTTCCAGCGTGATATCGCCACGTTCACTGTTCATCACGTCCGCATCCAGGGCGATGGAGGTGATCTCCTCTCCTGCCGGAACGGTGAGCGGGAAATCGCGGGTGGTGGTGGGGTCGACGTCGACGCTGAGCTCCTTCCCACCCGTGGTGGTGTAGGTGACCTTGGCGGGAACCTTCTTGAGGAGCGGGCGCACCAGGGCTGCTGTGATATTACGCAGGGCCGGGGTGGCGCAGGCGCCGGGATTCTCCGGGGAAACGTAGCGGCAGGGCAGGTTATCAGCCACGTGCATGCGCAGCGGAACATTCCCGGTATTCGACCACGAGATATTCCACACGGCTTCCCCGCCGCGCTGGGTTACGGCCTTATTGGCTGTTTTGCGGAAATTACCTTCGGCACGCAGGTTTTGCAGCTGGCGGGTCACGGAATCGGTGGCGGTGACGGGCGCGAGCTTGGGATCGAGCGGGGTGCCGGTGGCTTCCACATTGTTGGTGGCGCTGACGCCCTCGGTGAAAGCACCGGTGGGGAAAACAACTGTCACGCGGTAATCGGCGACGGCGCGCACGATGGGCGAGCCGGGAACTACCCAGGTGACGGTGCGGGTGGCCGGATCGTAGGTCCCGCCATCGGTGGCACGCACAAATTCCGCACCCTCAGGCAGGGTGTCAACCAGACGCATTTCGGTCAGGCCCATGAGGCCGGGAACACCGGTGCCCGGGTCCTTAAATTTATTTTCGTTGGTATTGAAGGCACCTTCGTAACCGGCGGTGATGGTGTAGGTGTACTGACCACCGATAGCCGGATGGGATTCGGGTGCGAATTTACGCACCGCGATGCTGGGCTTGGCATGCACCGGCGTGGTGAGTTCTACCGGATCGGCCACCTGGCCGTTAGTTTCCCTGGCTACCTTCGGGCGGATTGCTTCACCTTCGGGCCAGCGCAGGTTCTCGGGGCGTACCTGCACGCGCATGCCACCGGTGGTTCCCACCGGCACGGTGCCCAAATTCCAGGTGTAGGTATCACCCTCACGCACCGGGAGCGCGGCCTGGTCATGGGAAGAATTGGTGGCGCTCACGTGGGTGAGTGGGAGTTTATCGGTATCGGAAACGTAATCAACCAGGCCGGGGATGGTGACACTGAGAGTGGTGTTCTCGCACTGGCCTTGCACGCCGGCGCAAGACCATTGCACGTCATAGCTGGCCAGAGCTCCGGCTTGGACCCCGGCGGCTTTTTGCTCTGCAGGTTCAGCCACCGAGACTTCTAAGCGGGGTAAATAGACAGAAATGGTTGCTAATACCCGGACTTTCCCTTGCTATACCAACAGAAAGTCCGGGTTATTGAGCTTTTCGACCTCAATAACCTTGCATGCTTGACAAA
>NZ_JARBHJ010000050.1 GCF_028864145.1 Actinotignum schaalii
CGAGGATAGGTAAGAGTTGATTCGAAAGGTACCCGCGATGGTCGCCTTTGTGCATGCCGACACGAGGATCACCGCGGGATACAGATACACCACACTAACGGACGCAACCCCCGATGCCTTCCAGCTCACTGCCGGAGAATGTCTCTGCGGCAGCTATATTCGCTGCTTTCTCTTTGGAAATCAAATTGACTTTTGCGGCAATAATTCTCCGGCAATTATCAGTCGACAATTGTTCCAGGTATGTCTGGGCATCTCGAACCAAACGGTCGATATGGACTTTCTCTTGTTCCAACCGCTTAGCTTGGTCAGCTGGGGATAATTCGGCAAGCCGTTGCTGTAGAGCCAGAATTTCGGCATCGTCATTGTCGCTAAAAGTACAATTATTGTCGATATCTCGGGTGGAAGTATCGACATTGATGGATTTATACCATAGACCTTCAGCTGTTTCGTTCTTTTCACTAGGGAAACTTGGCTTCCTTGATTGATGCCGACTAGCTTTGTCCTCGAGAGATGCTGCGACTTTTTCACATAACTGGATGAGTGAGGTGAGAAATGATAGAATTGGCGGCTCGTAGGTTACCTCGCCTCCTTTATCTACAAATATCTTGCCAAAGGAATTGTCGAAAATCTCAACGTTGCTAAGATCGTTGCAGACACCATCGTCCGACCATATATAGCTCTTCTGTATTCCGTTTTGCACAAATGAAATACAGGCTTTCTTATTGTGGCGGTCGCGTTTATATACATTATTATGTAAAATGCCCTTTTCACGTGCGCCGCATACGTGTTTAAGTAGTCTGATATACCCTGATTTACCGGATCCATTATGGCCATAAATAATCGTGAGATTGTTATCCTTATTGAATTCAGATTTGTTGCATTTACAGAATTCAAGTGGTTTCTTCGGGGCGAGAGCGTTTATGCCTTCGATATTACTTATCGAGCATAGTCGTAGGGAATCTCCTCCGATTGGGGAGAAAGAGGAAAGGGGGAAAGTACAACTTGGCTTGGGTAACTTACCTTGGACTTCTTGCAGGCATTGTAGCGCAAGTTTTGAAATGTCTTCGTCTGTGAGTGTAGCTTGCTCAAGCAGAAGAGTAGCCGCATTTTGAAGCCACCAGTGCCGATTTGAAAACCATTCGGCCAGCCGCATAGTTGTATCGCTCATGCCCATTCCTTCGCCAGCTTTCGGTCGTGTTTAATTGTACCGAGACTGGCGGGCCAGTGGCCATGTTCATCCACTGATAGTAGGCAGGCTCGGTAACGTGTCCTAAACCGGGGATAACTTGCCGTCCGGTGCCATGCAAGAATTTCAAGGCACTGTAACTGATGCTTTTCATCTACGTTGAGGACTGTAGACTGACCGTACGTGAGATTCGATTTCTTCTTTCCATCCCGGTGCGCCCGATGTGTTATCGCGGCTCGACATAACGGATTGGATTAGCTCGAAAAATACTCGCGGAGATAGGGTCTTGTGCCGGCCTGCGTAATCGACGACTATACGTAGCTGTTTTAAAGTGAGAGGCGCAATATCTAGTCGAACTTTGTCATTATCGCTCAAATACCAGGTCCCAACACGGAAAGTTTCTGCGGCATTAGTATCAATGTTCCGAGCAATAAAAAGACCTAGAACATCTTTTCCGTCTGTGCGATGTGCGGCGAGCATGTCGGCGACGTGACGCCTTACTGGCTCTCCTTCAGCAGCCTCCTGGCGCGAACTTTCAGTAAGGGTAACCTCTATCACAATTACCTTGTCGTCGTATTCCGCAATTATATCTGCACCACCACCAGAAGCAGTGCCAATGGGTAAGAAATCTTGATCAATGTGGAATCGGCGAACAGAATTTGGGGGAATGACGAGATCGCCGAAAGCTAAAACTACCCTCCACAACGTCCACTCTAAGTATGCGGCTCGCTCCTCTTTCGGAATCTTCAGTTCGTAGTCTCCGAATTGGTAGGTAGTCTTATTCTCATCTAGCATTGCAAGGTAGGCCGATATTTCATCGATTTCTCGCGGCTGCTCCAAAGCGAATTCAAGTTCTTTATTCTGAAAAATTAGTGCGTCCAGATCGTAGCGCGCGGCACTCGCACCGGCTACTGTGCTTAAATCGTAGTTTGATTTGTCGAAAGCGAGGCGTCGGGCTTTCGCGACTTTAATAAGGTCTTCGAGTACGGACACAGCGCCACGAATATTGTCGGTTGGAAGCTCGGCACCGCTAAAAAGTCGTTGCATATACCGAACTGGCCCAGGGAGGGGATCATAGGAGTTATCACAGATCGCGTGCGCAATGGTCTTTTTTTCAGGGACCAGACTAATTCCACGTCCTTTAGCTTGGAACAGCCCTGTCATTTTAAGATACCTGAAAGATACGTCTTGATAGTCGTAGAATGTTCCGTAATTACTGTGTGATGCACCAAGAGTGCGTTGGCGTTCCAAAGCTGATTCCATAGTTTCTACATCGAATTTTCTCTTACTAACAGCCCTTTCTCGACGGGTTCGGAGCGCCATTATCTCGTCGCAGATGGCTTCGATATCGGAAGTATTGTGAGTGAAAATCACAAGAGAGGCCATTTCAAGACGCGAAATGTATGGCTCTATTCCGTTTTTCTTCAACTGCCTTAAAATACCTACAATATGTCGCAGTGGCGAGAATGGTTTGAATGCGTAATTATGCTCAAGGGGGCTAGGTAAGCTCAATGCTGAAATTGATCGCAAGAAGACCTCTTGCTGTGCTTGCAGTGACTGTGCCGATAATAAGCGTTGTCCATTTTCGGTGACGGTGTATGGCTTTCCAAGTTCGTTAAGGATTTGTTTTGTGTCAAGATCTCTAATCTCCTTTAACTTCGTGAAATCTGGGGTGATAAAGCCTAGTTTGCTGAGCCCTGAACGCCATTTTCTGGAAATGGAAGTGATATCTTTAGTGCGAGGATTCAGCGTAATAATACCGGCGTTATCGAGCGCTCTCGCAATTGCTTCTTCCTCTTCTTTACCCATGCGGCCTTCGAAACCGGCATCGACGAGGGCTTGTAAAGCATTTCTGAGCCGCAAAGGATTTCGCAAGGTTGTGTTGGCTAGGTGCCAAGGCCGTAAGCTGAAATCGATCTCATGATTCATTTTAATATCCGACAAAAAGGTATTCCTGGACTGAATTTCTATTGTTACCCACTCGAGCGTGTTGATTTCCGAAAGAGTATTTGTAGTTGATCGGAAGCACTTCCACGTTTCGCTTATGTTTGCTCATAATTTCGACCATCTCATCAAGGGTTGGCAGTGAGTTGGAGGAGTATGAAACGAGTAAAACTGAGTTCCGATGCTGATGGAATAAACGGTCAAAAGCGTCGTAGGCGCCTTTGCGAGATGCAAATGGAGTCGGATAGGACTTGAATTTCTTTGTTTGGGTGGATTCTTGAATTTCGACTCCCTTCCAGTCGCGCGCAAGTCCCTCAACAAAGTGGTAACGGCGCACGTACTCGTTGTCTGAGCGGAGGGAGTAGTACGGCGGGTCGATGTAGGTGAGAGAGTTCGGTACGGCACGCACAGTCATCGCGTCCCCTCTTCTCGAAAGCGATTGCTTGCCGTTATCGAAAACCGCATTATTTATTTCTTGGACAGCTCTGAGGAAATGTTCTTGAAAAGACATCTGTAAATCTTTTCTGCCATCATCGTAGCGCATTCCGACATAAGTGAAAATTCCGCGCGGGCGCTTTTTTAGACACGCTCGTATTAGTGCCGCCATTGCGATTGAGCGTTCGTATGAATTCTTGATCGTTTTAATGCCCGCCCTCATAGAATCGATGAAAGCGTTATCTTCGTCTGAGTAGTATAATTCGTGGAAAGTCTCGGAGACGAACCCATCAGTTTTAAAATCGGTCTCAACGAGGCGGCATGCTTTGTCTAAAGGTAGAATAACCCCCGAGTTCTCAATGAGTGCCTTAGCCGAATTTGCACTAAATGCCATGTAGTCGTTGGCGAGAACGCTCTTTCCTTTCGCTTTGAACATGTATGAAACCACTCCGGAACCGGAAAATAGATCTACGACGTTTTCGTAGTCAAACTGCTCGGCTACAGCCCAGATATCCGACAGTAATTTCTTTTTGGATCCCATGTATCGAGTTGATGGGAAGGCGAGTGTTTGTTTATCGAGGGGTTCACGGCAGGCTTCTAGATTCACTTTCCGTTTCGGAGGAATTGTTACAATGACGTCCTCTCCATACCTGCTGGAGGCTTTTGCACTAATCGACCGCTTAGTTTGAACTATGTCAATGTGGAAACCGTCGAATAGTTCGTGAACAAGCGGGTGGTTGGAATTTGTTAAAATTACGAAACATCCGAGTTCGTGTAGGCGCTTAATCTCCTGGGCTAGCTGGAGATGATCTTCCTCGTAAAACTGCTCTTTGGTGTAACGCTTAAAGTCGGAGTACTTACCTGTTGGTAAGTATGGAGGATCGAGGAAGACGAAATCGCCTGGCTCGGCGTTGGCCTGAAGTATATCTTCGTAGGTGCCTTGAATTATTTCAGCCCCCTGCAGTGCGGATGATACTTCGTAAAGGTTATGTTCATCAACGATCTTAGGGTTTTTGTACCGGCCGTAAGGTACATTGAACTGTCCAGAACGATTGACTCGGTATAGTCCATTAAAACATGTGCGATTGAGGAAAATTGTCCGTGCGGCCGCAACCGCCGGGGATAGTTCCTCCCAGTTTTGCGCGCGAACGGTGTAAAAGTAGCTCTCATCGTTATGGTGAATCTTTAAAGCGTCTATTACAGAGCCTACGTCATCCTTAACCGCGGTGTACAGGTTGATTAACTCCGGATTTATGTCTCCGATTATGGCTCTTTGAGGTCGTGAGGCGAAAAAGAGTGCTCCTCCACCAAAAAACGGTTCGATATACTTGCCGTAATCTTTCGGCATTCGTTCCAGCAGCTCCGGAAGCAGCTGAGTTTTTCCCCCAGCCCATTTGAGTAACGGGCGCGCCTGGCTGGAATGTTCAGGTATCGCTTCTAGAGGAATCAAATTATCAGCCACACTGACGATACTACCAAACGGTTGAGGGTGTGATCTCCCTCGAAGTAGCTATCGAGAAGTGCGTGGAATGGGTACTGTTTCGACTGACGGTATTTGGAGCGGTGTCTTCTATATGAAGAGGGTCCTGTGGATCGTTTGATCAGGGATTTTTACTCTTGAGGATGCCGCTGGGCTAGGTAGGTGCTGAAGAAGACTGCGAAGGCGAGGATCCAGAGCCAGGCCAGGGCGGAGTACCAGTTGAGGCCACCGAAGAGTGTGATGCGGGGTAGCTCGGTTGCGATGATGAAAGAGATGCCGAAGAAAGCGCCGTAGACGGCATCCAAGGCGTAGCCCCACGGACTCCGCACGCCACGCACCCGGCGCAACGCTGCCGCAGCTTTGGTGAGAAGCACGCTCGCTGCCAGGTACACGAGGGTGGAAGTCCAGAACATCCACATCTCCACCTCCGGATCATCGGTGGCCCAGAATAAGAGTATGGCCGCGGCCAGCCCGGCAACGACCACGATGAGTAAAGTAGCGCCCTTGCGGTAGCGGTACGCGCTCTCAGTAGAGTTCTCAGGGTTCTTGAGTGCGTTCACGGAATCTGCGGATGAGTGCGTGGTGTCTGTGGGCTGCTCCTTAGGTTCTTGTGCGGCATCCTGGTTCATAGGATAATTATTGCCGATATTCAACGGCGAAGGGAACGGTCTATGGCAGATGCACCGCAGCACCGGCAGCTGAGTAGGAAAGTCCCCATCGGCAAGATTGTTAGCTTTCTGATTATCCTCCTCGTCGGCTTCGGGTTCGCTCTCTCGGTAGTTAGCTTTGCTGGCCGGCATTCCTTCCCGCTATGGAGCTTCGTCGTCGTACTTATTCTTTTTAGCATCGCCAGTTCCTACATGACGCGCGCGGTGGGGCGGACGCCGCGGCGCTTCGAGTACCTCCTCGACGCCGGCTACGGAATCATTGCCGGGCTATCCTTCCTGGTGTTTCAGTACGCGTACGAATCGATTCGGTGGCCGTCGTTCCTGCTGGTGGTGTGGATGCTGGTGACCTCGATGGGGTGCAGCGCGTATATCGACAAGCGGCACCCGGCGCCGCGGGTTGGCGCAGAGGATTAGCGCGAGTTGCGAGCGGCGGTAAGCGCCGCAAGGCGTGCCTGAAGTTGCGTGACGTAGTCCAGGCTGGCCGCGGGAACGGTACCCACGTACTCGCGGGCCCACCGATAAAACTGGTTGGCGCCGCGCAAAACACCGTGTAGGAAAGATAGTGGCTCGGCGAGGTAGCGCTGGCCGCGGAGCTCGAAAATGAGCAGCTGCCCGCTGCGGGTGAGTGAAAAGCCGGCGGTTTCCTCGCTGAAATCGCCACGCCCGGTGCCGGTATTGAGATAGCTTTCTACCGCGTCCAGCATGCTCTGCCAGAACAGCGCGAGATGCGTCCAGGCTTCGCGCGGCATGAGTTGCTGGCCGTTGAGTTCCAGGGAAATCCAGCCTTCGCCGGCGAATTTGCCGGTGCGCTGCTGGTGGTGCCAGCAGCGGGCGGCTTCACGTGGCTCGCTCGCGATGGATACCAGGTGGGTGGCTGGGTGGGCGGTTAGCTCGCACGGATCCACGATGGTGGTTTCGCGCAGCACGAAAGTTTCGACGATGAGCTGGCTTGGGACTGGCCACTTTGTTTCGGTCACGCGCCCTCGCTGAACTTCGATATGTGAAGACCGGCCCTGACCCATCCGCGAGGCGGATGGGCGGGCCGGTTCTGGTGAATAAACTCTAGCAATGCCGCGGCAAAGGCTCAAGGTCTACTTCGCCCGCAGCGCGTAATAGACCGGCTCCGAATCAGGGGTGGAGAAATCGGTGCCGAAGAAGCCATAGCCGGGCACAACGTCCGTAAGGGTGGCCGGGATGGACCACACCGGGGCATCGCCCTGATTCCAATCGAAAGCGAAAGTGCCGTCGCGGGAGCCGGCCTGGTAACCGGCCAACACCGCGCCGTTTCCTAGCGGCAGGAAATCCCAACTAACGCTTGAAAGGGGTAGCTTCCGCATCTGCCCGTTCGTCACGATCCTGGCATTAGGGGCCGATGAACTCACCAGATACGCCATGCCACCGGGCGTGCAGGCAGAGATCCCCACGTAGGAGTTTCCTGTAGGGCTGCGGGGCGCGTCTGCTAATAGCGTTTCTAGATTTGTGCGTAGCTGCGCTGTGCTCGCTTGCGGCGATAAACATGAGGGCGCCTTGGCGCGCACGTCGCCCTGGAAAGCGGTACCTCGTGAGAATTTACCCTCATTCGTAATGGAGATATTGAATTCGGGGAGGAACCATCCATCGGTTGTAGTGACCACGGTTGCAGTGCCAACATCCGCACCCTCGATAACGAGAGCGCCGCGCTCCTGTCCGGTTGAGCTAAGAACCGTGAGATATGTGGACTTATCCCGTGTTTCAAGGAGGAGTACCTCCCCGCTCGGCGCTACGTGATAATTACCGAAAGCAGCGGGACGAGTTATTTCATGCAGCACCGTGCCATCCGTGGGGGAGAGCCAGGAAAAATGTTCCTCGCGGCCCTCGGCCTCGGAGAGTAGCACCCCGGGCGCGAAGCCTTGCGCGTCCTCTCCACTTTCCCAGATCACAGCGCCATCCGCGGCTGCGCGCAGAGTGGCGGGTACGTCCGAAATATACGAGCTGGCGTAAGAATTACCCCAGGAATTCGGCTTGCACCACATATTCGCGGTGTCACCAGCGGGCGCGCAGCTGAGTTCCCCGGGCAGGGAGTAGCGCAGCTGCCCGGTTTCCGTGTCATAAAAGCTCGTGGAATCAGCCTTGGCGTTGTAGCCGCCGAAAACGTGCCCGGCCGGGATAACGAAAGGCTGATCCGGGAAGGCGGGAACACGTGCGTCAGTCTGCACCGCCCGCGCCTCGGCAAGATTTTGCGGGACGGGGGCGTAAGTGGCCAGCGGCTGCGCGCCCGCCTCGGGAACCGCGGCAGCCCCAGCGCCCCCGGCATCGCCGGAATCTTCAGCACTCTGCGCGCTCCCCACCTCGGCCGGCGGGTCACTCACCTCATCTTCCATATCGGCAAGGAAAAACCCGGCCGGGAAACACACGAAAACAATGAAAATCCACCAGAAGAGGCCGCGATCCTTCTTTTTCTTCGGCTCCTCGGGTGGTGGCGCGGTATTGACCCGCGTTGCGCCGTAGCTCGCGGTTGCGCCGCCGGCCTGCGCACTCGCGCTCGTGGGATAGGGGAGTGGCGGGACGGTGGGCAGCAGTTGCGCAGAACTTGCGTAAGCCTGGCGCATCGCCCGCTCATCGCGCGGATGCGGTTTCGTGCGGGAGCCTTGGCGAGTGCGCGCGCCCTCCTTCGCCCGCGCCACTACCGGCCGTCGTTCACCCTCCGGCTCCCCGAAGGCCGACCCGGCACCGGCGCGCGACGGACTTTCCGAAAACGCCGAGCGGTGCGTGCGGGTTTGCCATTCCGCCAGGTCCTGGGCACGTTTACGTTGGCGGCGGCGTTTGAACCAGCCGCGTGCGCCGTCGTCGTCACTAAAAGCTGAACCACGCATGGACTCACGCCCCTAAGAGATCCGCGGCGCCCGCGAGCACCGTCCCCACGTCCCCCTCCACGCGCAGATCGGCGTAACGATCCGCGGTGGTGGGGCCGATATTAATAATCGCGCACGCCGCACCGTGCTGGAGCGCTTCGCCGAGCACCCACGAACCGGTCAGCACCGCGAGCGAGGTACCGACCACCAGCGCAAGATCCGCCTCGCGCGCCCACGCAAAAGACTGCTCCATCGCCGCCCGCGGCAGCGCCTCGCCGAAAAATACCACCGCGGGTTTGAGCAAGCCGCCGCAGCGGGGGCACGGTGCCACCCGGAACGTGGAGGCCTCCGCACCGGCGCGGTCCGCGGAAGCCAAAATCGCGACGTGTGCGGGATCGGGATCCTCCGGCCACCCCGGGTTGAGCGCGTCGAGCTGCGCGGCAATCTCCGCGCGCGGGAACTCCGCCCCGCACTCCACGCATACGACCCGCAAAAAATTCCCGTGCAGTTCCGCGAGCCTGGTAGAACCGGCCTTCTGGTGGAGATTATCGACATTTTGAGTGGCGACGCCGTTAATGAGGCCCGCTTTTTCGAAACGCGCCAGTGCCGTGTGGGCATTATTGGCGACGACGCCGTCCAGCGCGCGCCACGTTTCCTGATTACGTTGCCACACCCAGCGCTGCCACACCGGATCCGAAACGAAAGCATCGTAATCAATGGAGGGGACATCGGAGGAACCGGTGCCGCGGTAATCGGGAATGCCCGAAGCTGTGGAAACGCCCGCACCCGCGATAACTACGGTGGTGCGCCCGGCCATGAGCTCGGCTAGTTCGCGTGCGGCCTCGGTGGTGTCGCTGGTGATCATGGTGACTCCCTCGTGCTGGCTTCCTCGCTCATCGTAACCCGAATGCGTGGTGGGGTGAATCTTTCGCCTCAGGGCAAAGGTCCGGGCACGGCAGAGCCAAACGTGGGATAATAAAACCTGTTTGAGGAACCCTCAAAGAGTGCCGGTCGCGGCACTCGCACGGAGCCTTCGCCACATTGCGGTGGTTCGCGTGCTCACACAGAAAACCTCTCGGACAGATGGTTCGAGGAACGCCGAATAAAGGAGATCTCAGTGGCTGTTGCAACCCGCGAACAGTACGACGAAATGCTCAACCGCGCCAAGGCGAATAAGTTCGCCTACCCGGCCATCAATGTCACCTCGTCCCAGACGGCCACCGCTGCCCTGCGCGGTTTCGCGGAAGCCGAATCGGACGGCATCATCCAGGTGTCCGTGGGCGGCGCCGAATACCTCTCCGGCTCCACCGTTAAGGATCGCGTGGCCGGTTCCATCGCCCTGGTGGAGTACGTGCGCGCCGTCGCCAAGAACTACGATGTGACCATCGCCCTGCATACGGATCACTGCGCCAAGCAGAACATCGATTCCTGGATCCGCCCGCTCATGGAGCTCGAAGCTGAGCAGCACAAGGCAGGCAAGCAGACCTACTTCAACTCCCATATGTGGGACGGCTCGGCCGTGCCGCTGGAGGAGAACCTGGAAATCGCCAAGGAACTGCTGGCGCTCTCCCAGAAGGCCAATACCATTCTCGAAATTGAGATCGGTGTTGTGGGCGGCGAAGAAGATGGCGTCGTCGGCGAAATCAACGAAAAGCTCTACACCACCGCTGAGGACGGCCTCAAGACCGTTGAAGCGCTGGGCCTGGGCGAAAACGGCCGCTACATCACCGCGCTGACCTTCGGTAACGTGCACGGCGTGTACAAGCCCGGCCACGTCAAGCTGCGTCCCGAAATCCTCGGTGATATCCAGAAGGAAGTCGGCGCCAAGGTTGGCAAGGAATCGCCCTTCGATCTGGTTATGCACGGTGGCTCCGGCTCCACCGCCGAAGAAATCCGCACCGCGGTGGAAAACGGCGTCATCAAGATGAACGTGGACACGGACACCCAGTACGCCTACACCCGCCCGGTGGCCGACTGGATGCTGACCAACTACTCCGGCGTCCTCAAGATCGACGGCGAAGTGGGCAACAAGAAGCAGTACGACCCGCGCTCGTGGGGCAAGGCCGCCGAAGCCGGCATGGCCGCTCGCGTTGTCGAAGCGTGCGAGCGCCTCGGCTCCACCGGTACCCGCATGAAGTAAGGGTGGCGCTTTCGGGCCGTTCGTGAGGCGGGCGTGCTCGTGTGCCGTTCGCGGTTCGGCACGTTCTGCGTAACAAGGGGCTGGTAGCTTATCTAGGCTACCAGCCCCTTGTGCTGCACTTCGTGCGTCTTTTCCGATGTTTTCTTTGCTCGCTTTGCCCTCTTTCGCGTTGGAAAGCTTCAATTTGCGGGGCTGATGGCGATGCGGGTTGCCCGTCATCATGCCGGATCGCAAAGTGGTACTGGAGCTACAGCCAACCCCCGATTTTCTGTTGTGCAGTACCACTTTGCGCGTTCCGCCGTTGTCGAGTACCACTTTGCTGGGCAGTAATAGATGGATAGTGGTTAGTCCCGGTGGCCCTCGAAAAAAAGTGCGCGGGAGAGCACTGTTTCAGAGCAAATTCATGTTCCTTACGCGCACTTGACGGGCACCACGGTTCGAAATGCGCACTTCGCGGGGGTCAATGTCCAGAATGCGCACTTTGCCGAGCCGAGTTGCTGTGCCGGCCCGCCGCGCAGGCGGGGGGTCGTGTGTTTTTCCGAGATGTACTTCGCATGTACGACATATGCACTACAGCTTTGACAACACATGCCGCCTACTCCGGGACGCGTGTGACTACTTAGGTTCGTGAGACTCGTGTGACGTGTGGGATTCCCGCCGCGCCACCACACCGCCGCCACGCCGCCGCCGCTCCGCGACATCGACGCCGCCCGCCGTCGCGGCATCACGCCACCACACCGCCACCACTAGCATCAATGGCCACACTTTGAGACAGCTACCTCGGAAGATAAGATTTACCACATAGTTATTTAAGTCGTGCATGAACACCTTCCACATGGTTTACAATCACGGGGCGCCGGGAGTGCCTCGAGAAATCAAGGTGTTTCCGCAACTGGGCCACGTGTTTGGGTGTCTCACCGCGCCACCGGGGCGGAATCCGGTACGAACGGGTAACTAATAAGGGATCTAAGAATGCAAAAATTGAGAACGGGAGCGGCGCGTTCGCGAGTCGCGGTGCACCGGTTGATCACGGGTGCGGTGGCGGCACTTATTGCTGCCGTCGTCGCGGTGGGTGGAGCGATTCCGCTGACCGCGCCGGCCATGGCCGCGAACGTGCGTGTGGTGGCAGATGATGCCAATTCTGCGAGCGGAACGAACGAATCCGGAACCAACGCGAATGGTGAAAACGCCAACGCGGCCGGCGAGACCGCCGATCGGGCCGCGGATGCGGCATCTTCGGCACGCTTAGAGGGTTAATAGACAAAAATAGTTGCTAATGACGGCGTGTCGTTAGCTCCCGATCCGGCCTTTACGGATGTTTAGACCGTCTTCCCACGGGCGCTCCATGTTGATATGGGTA
>NZ_JARBHJ010000051.1 GCF_028864145.1 Actinotignum schaalii
CACGCTGGAGGTAGGCGGGCAGGTCGTTCATGCTCACACCCCGCCGCCGGCGGACGTGGCCGTGCTTATCGAGTCACTGCCAAAACCTGACTAAGATGAGCCAAGTCAGGTAATATGGAGGTGCTCCGCGGATCGCCTGTGGGGCACCTCTCCTACTGTTCGCGGAGGAATGGGATGACGGCTCAACTCACCCACGCAGATGCCGGCACCGCCCCGAACGGCGGTGTCGCCACGCGTGTCGATACGTATAAAGAAAAACGCGCACAAGGACAGCGCGCTCTCAAAGAACTCATGGCACCGATTGCGCCGCGCCTGGCGCTTGGCCGCTTCATGGCGGTGTGCTCCTCACTCGTGGCCGTGGCGCCTTTTATTGCACTGGTGCGCATCGGCGATATTCTGCTGCCGGCCTGGCGCGCCGGAACGCCGATAGATAACGAAGCGCTGAGCTGGAATGTCAAACTTCTCGCCGGGGCTTTTTGCACCCAGCTCTTCCTCTATTTCCTCGCGCTGAGCATCACACATTTCGCGGATCTCAAACTGCGCGGCCTGCTACAAGAACGCATTATCGCGCAGATTTCACGCGCACCACTCTCGTGGTTCTCCCGGGCGCGCTCCGGGCAGATCCGCAAAGCGATTCAAGCCGACACCACCACGCTCCACACCCTGGTGGCGCACGCCCCGGTGGAAACCACGGCCGCGGTAGCTACTCCCCTGGCCCTCGTTATTTTCGCTTTCACCGTGAATTGGCGCCTCGGGCTTCTCACCATGATTCCGCTGCCTTTCTACTTCGCGGCGCAAATGTTCATGATGCGGGACATGGGCGAAAAGACCGCGGAGATGGATGACCGGCTTGGTTACCTCGCCGCGCGCGGGGTGGAATTCGTGGAAGGCATCCAGGTGGTCAAGAGCTTCGGGAAAGTCGGCCACGCGCATCGTGCTTTTGCGCGCGCCGCGGATGATTTCGGGAATTTCTACTGGGATTGGTGCGGGCCGATGCTGAAAGGCTCCGCGTTGGCTATGTCCTTCATTTCCGCGCCGGTGGTGCTGCTCGTTAACATGGGGCTCGGCTCGCTGATTCTGGCCGCCGGCGCCGCCACCCTCCCCGAGGTCATCGCCTGCTCCCTGATTGGCCTGATCGTGCCACTCACTTTCGACACCCTCTCTACCAGCATGTGGTCCTACCAGCTGGCCGGGAATTCCGCGCTGCGCATTATCGAGGTGACGAGCGTGGAGCAGCTGCCGCAGCTTGAAGCCCCCGCGGAAAATCCCGCGGCTCCCACGGCCGCACCCACCGGCGAAGCCGCGGGCGGCGTCGTACCCGCGCACGTTGTGTTCGAGAAAGTGAGCTACTCGTATCCGCGCGCCGGGCGCACCATCCAGGCCCTCGACGGTGTCTCGCTCACGCTGCGCCGCGGCACCGTGACCGCGCTGCTCGGGCCCTCCGGTTCGGGCAAATCCACCCTGGCCACCATGC
The DNA here is from genome assembly GCF_028864145.1 of Actinotignum schaalii. Lineage (GTDB taxonomy): Bacteria > Actinomycetota > Actinomycetes > Actinomycetales > Actinomycetaceae > Actinotignum > Actinotignum schaalii_B. The sequence continues at coordinate 1,475 of NZ_JARBHJ010000051.1, forward strand.
TCGCGCGTTTCCGTGATCCGGATAGCGGGCGGGTGCTCCTCGACGGGCACGACCTGCGCACCCTCTCCGAAAAAGACCTCTACAAGCGGGTCGCTTTCGTGCTGCAAGACGCGCACATGCTGCGCATGTCCGTGCGCGATAATATTCGCCTCGCGCACCCCGATGCCGACGACGCCGCCATCGAGCAAGCGGCCCGTGCCGCCAATATTTGGGAAGATATCTGCGCCCTTCCCCGGGGCTTGGACACGGTGCTCGGGAAAGATACCGCAATGTCAGGGGGCCAAAACCAGCGCCTAGCTATCGCGCGGGCCCTGCTGGCAGATGCCGATCTGCTTATTTTGGATGAGGCAACCGTGGCCACCGACCCCCAATGCGAAGCGGAAATCCAAAGCGCCCTCAACCGTTTGGTAGCCGGGCGCACCGTACTCGTGATTGCCCACCACGCCGAATCCGTACTCGGGGTGGACCAGGTGTGCATTTTGGAACAGGGGCGGATTTCCGCCCTGGGTACCCCGGAGGACGTAGCCGCGCATCCCTTCTGGGTGCGGCTCATGGAAGGACGCGAATATGCCTAAAACCTCTGACTCCACGAATACCTACGGCAACCACACGCACGCCGGGCGTTTTTCCGATCCGCTCCTGGTGCACGCCTACGGCTCCGTCCTCACCGAGGAAGGCCACGGCTACTATCGCCGCTCCATTACCTTGGTTATCCTCTCCGGGATGATCGAAGGGCTCGCGCTCCTCACCGTGGTACCCCTGGCGCTGACATGGTCCACCGGCACCCCGACCCTCGGCTTGGACGTGGGCGGCTGGATCAGCGTGCTCGCCGCGCTCGCGGTCACCGGGCTGCTCACCGCTTACGTTCAGGCGGTGATGGCCTATACGGCCGCCATGGACGTGATCCGCCACAGTCTCAGCCTGCTGGGCGACCAGCTTTCCCGCCTGCCGCTGGGCTGGTTCCGCTCCGGCTGGGCCGGTACCCTCTCGCGCCTGGTCACCGACGGGCTCATGGCTATCGGCCAGGGCATCGCCCATTTCACCACCCCGATTATCCGCAATGCCACCGCAGCGCTGGTGCTGCTGGTGGGCATGTGGATCTGGCAGTGGCAGCTGGGGCTTGCACTCACGGTTGCGTTCCCGCTGCTGTGCGCGTTGGCCGCCGCGGCTCGGGTATTACGACGCCGCTCCGAACTGGCCACCAGCGCCACCGAAAGCGATCTGGCGGATCGGATTGTGGAATACGCCCGGTGCCAGCCCATCCTGCGGGCCACTGGCCAGGCCGCTACCTTCGCGCCGCTCCAGGCTGCGGTTCGGGCGAACCTCGCTGCCCAGCGCCGTTCGCTCTGGCTGGGCATCGCTGCCAATCTGCTCTCCGGGGTGGGTGCGCAGCTGCTGGTGGTCAGTCTCATCGCGCTGGCCGTGCATCTATGCACGGGCGGGCTTCTCAACCCGGCGGCCACCCTCGCCTTCCTCGGGGTGGCGCTGCGGTTCATGCGAAATCTGGAGGATTTCACCTCCTTCGTTATGGCAACGGAAGTGGCTCGCACTCCGCTTGACTCCATGCGCGAGGTGCTTGATGCGCCGGTACCCAACGAGCCGGCCAGCGACGTCGCCCTTCCCACGCCCGGCGAAGTTGCCCTCACGGACGTTCGTTTCGGGTACCGCGCCGATACCCCGGTGCTGGACGGCGTGAGCTTCACCGCCCGCCCGGGCACCCTCACCGCGATTGTGGGACCCTCCGGGGCGGGCAAATCCACCCTGTTCCGCCTCATGTGCCGGTTCTGGGACGTGGATGGCGGCAGCGTGAAAATCGGCGGGGTGGATGTGCGTGATCAAACGACGGCGCAGCTCATGGCGCAACTGTCCATGGTGTTCCAGGATGTTTATCTTTACGACGACACCCTCGAAGCGAATATCCGGGTGGGCCGCGAAGGCGCCACGGATGCCGAAGTGCGAGCGGCGGCGGATATGGCCGGCGTGAGCGATATTGCCGCGCGGTTGCCCGATGGCTGGGAAAGCCCTGTCGGCGAACGCGGCGGGATGCTTTCTGGTGGGGAACGCCAGCGGGTGTCCATCGCGCGGGCGCTCCTCAAACACGCTCCTATCGTGCTTTTCGATGAAGCCACCTCAGCCCTCGATCCGGAAAATACCGCCGCTATCCGCGCCTGCATTCAGCAGCTACGCCAGGAAGCAACCGTGCTGGTCATCGCTCATAAGCTGGAAACGGTGCAGGGCGCGGACCAGATCGTGGTACTCGACGCGAGCGGTACCGTGCGCGAAGTGGGTACGCACGCCGAGCTGCTGGAAAGCGGGGGACTGTACCGGAAGTTCTGGGAGGATCGACGGCGTGCGGCCGGCTGGCAGCTGGGAGCCGCGGCGGAGTAGCGCCGACCTGGCGGAATGCCGCTGCTTTGGCGGGGTAGCTTCGCTCCGGCGGGGTGCCACCGCCTCGGCGGCGTAGCGCGACTTCGGCGGAATAGTGCCGCTCTTCGCGTGCAAATCGCGGGATCGCCGGTGCGTTTCAGCACGCCCGGCGGGCTCTTTTGCAGCGTAGCTTCGGGCTAATAGACAGTCCGCACACCCGTCCGCAGCCCTAAAAGGGGTCTAATGACGGCGTGTCGTTGGCTTGGATTCGGCCCGGAACTACCGTGAACCGCGTCCCGCAAACAAAGTGTGCGGGAGAGCACCGTTTCGGGGCGATTTCATGTCTCTAACGCACACCCTGTGGGAGGCGATGTCCCGGACTTACACTTTGCATAGCCGCCACGCCGCACCGGCGAGGAAGGTATGTTTTTCCGAGATGTACTTCGCATGTACGACAAGCACAGTACAGCTCTAAAAACAGATACCCCCTCCCCAGGTGCTGGTGTGACTATTGAACTTCGTGAGACCCGTGATGATCTCGCGGGCAGCCCGCAGGATCCGCCCGAAATCAAAGCACAACGGCAACCAGGTTAAGAAATTGTTTTGATGTCGCAGGGGCGCATCCTGTAGGGCTTGCTGTTGATGCGTTGCTATTTATGGGCATCGCAGCTCACATCATCTACGCTTACCCGTGCAGAGCGGGTGGTCGCTACAAGGCAACCCCTGGATATAAAACCACTTTTGCCCATTTCCCCGTAATCCTACAAATTGCAACGTAACCGGCCTACATTTTGCAACGTAGCAAGCCTACAAAATGCAACGTATGGGCTCTATATTTTGCAACCCACCCTCTAGACTGGGGGTATGGACACGGAAGCAGTTGCAGGAATTCCCTCACTTCCCCCGGCTTCGGGAATTTCATTCTCACCGGCTCTTCCGTTCCGGCAGATGACATCACGCGCCACACCGGCGCCGGGCGTTTCACCCGCATCCGCCAGCGCACGATGACCTGGCAGGAAAAGGGGCGCAGCTCCGGCGCGGTATCCCTCGACAAGCTCCTCGCCGGGGAGCCCGTTTCCCCGAACCTCAGCACGTCTTCTCTCGATTCTGTGATTGAGGCTCTGCTACGCCCTGGCTTCCCCGGGATGCTTGAGCTGGAAGGCGAGGCGGCGTCCTTCGCGCTCACCAGCTACCTCCAGGAAGTTGCCCGTGCCGATGTTCCTCGGATTATTACCTTGCGCCAAGATCCGCAGCTCATCTTGCATCTGCTTCGGGCCCTGGCCCGCTCGGTGGCAACCGAGGTCTCCATCGCCACTCTCAAAAAGGATCTGGACGCGGTTTTCCCCGCGTCGAGTCGGCAAACGGTATCCACGCTTCTGGATACTCTCGGATTCATTTTCGAGTCCGCGGTTGTGCACGATCTCAGCGTTTTTGCCGAAACCCTGGGCGGGCACGTGCGGCATTACCGCGATTCCTACGGACATGAAATCGATGCGGTGCTGGAATTCCCCGGAGGCGTGTGGGCGGGCGTCGAAGTCAAACTCGGAGGTGGGCAGATCACCCAGGGCGCGCACAGTCTCAAAAAAGCGGTCGCCCAAATTACACCCGAACGCGGCGAACCCGCTTTCCTTGCCGTTATTACCGGCACGGGAATAACCGGGCCCGCAGCCGAGGGCGTTATCACTTTCCCGCTCAGCACACTCGGCCAATAACACCGACCAGTAACGCTGCCCCCCTTCGCCACACTTCCCCGCGCCAACACAAATAACGTAAAGCTAACTTGACGTCAAGCCTGCTTGACATTACGCTGGTACCATACCCGCTCCAGTAGCTCGAAAGGCGGTGACCCCATGGCTAACACCTTCAACAAGCAATCGACCTGGGGATATGTACGCGGCACTCACATCTCCACACTAAAGATCGCGTGCCCGGCCGGGCTTCCCTTAGCCCTTATCGCCGGCGCTATCCGCGCGTATCTCAACCCATCCACTTTAGAACCGTGGCTGGCCACAGCACTCTATGCGGCATTTTTCTACGTCCCCCTCACGCTTCTCCTCTGGGTTACCCTCGTTGATCGCAGCACACTTCCAGGAGCTGCGGATAAGCCGCAACTCTCAGTGGAATCCCACTGGCACACCCGGGCGGCCGGCACCGCCTTCTTGGCCACCCTGACCGCCTGCGGCATTGGAGCGTTCGTAGCCACCGGCACTGTTTCAATGACATTGGCCGGAGTCATCGCTTTCGCGATGCTCAGCTACGCACTTGCGTATATGCGGGAGAAGAATCGCTAACGGCATGGACAACAACATTCCCGAGCTGCGTAAACAGCGCGGCTGGTCCCAAGAAAAACTCGCCAGCATCCTAGGCGTGAGCCGCCAGACGATTATTTCTATCGAAAAAGGCAGATTCGACCCATCCCTTCCTCTAGCTTTCAGCATCGCCAGCGTCTTTGAGCGAAAAATCGAAGATATTTTTACGCCGGATACCGACCCAGACCCTAGATCAGGCACCACCCTGAATAGCACGTCGCGGTAAGGAGCCCAACCACCCCCGCGCATACTCATACTCACCCCTGGATTTTCAAGCATATACAAGGATTTTCACGCCACATAACTGTTGACACTCCGCACTTCACTCCATAAAGTTAGGGTCACCTAACCACTAGGTCGGGACTCGGCTTCACGCCCCGACCGCTAACAAAGGAGCATTGGTGAAACGCCGTGTCATGACCGTTGCCCTGAGCGCGCTCTGCGCCGGGTTGCTGGCGAGCTGTTCCGCATCTTCCACCTCTACCGAATCACCTACCAGCTCGAGTGGTGCCAGCGCAGCTGCGTCGTCGGCCTCCCCCGCCACGGGCGATGCCGCAAGCGGCCCGATCACCGTGACCGATCAGCGCGGCCACCAGGTGGAAGTCACGCGCCCGGTGCAAAAAATTGCCTCCGCGGTGATCCCCGCGCCCACCATTATTGCCGCGGTAGATGGATCCTGGGATCGCATTGTTGGGATTAACGAATCGCTGCTGGTCGCCAATAAACAGGGCATTATTTCGAAGATTTTCCCTGCCTCGGTGACCACCCCGGTCATCGCGGATCGTCAATTCACCCCGAATATGGAAACTATTCTGGCGCAGGATCCGGATGTATTTATTCAGTGGGGTGACCGTAGCGAGGATCTTATTACCCCGATTGAATCGGCCGGTATTCCGGTGCTCGGGCTCAAGTACGGCACCCAGGAAAATCTGGAAACCTGGATCAAGCTTTTCGGTGAAATTCTCGGCAAGGAAGATCGCGCCGCGCAACTCATCGACTATATGCACAGCGAACAGGAGTCGATATCCAAGCAGGTCGCAGCGCTGGGCAAGCCCAAGCCGCGCGGGCTGCAGCTGAGCTACTCGGCGGAGAAAATGTCCGCAAATACCGAAAAGAGCTACGGGCAGCACGTATTTGATGTGGCCGGAATTCAGAATATGGCCACCTCGGATGTGGTGCAGGATGGAATCGTCTCCCCGGAGCAGATCCTGGCCTGGGATCCGGAAATTATTTTCCTTTCCGCTTTCGACAAGGCCGTTCCCGATGACCTTTACAACGATCCGCGCCTGGCCGAAGTAAGTGCGATTAAGAATAAGCGCGTCTACCGCGCCCCGCTGGGCGTGTACCGCTGGCAGGTTCCGTGCGCGGAATCCCCGCTGTACTGGAATTACGTAGCGGCCCTCGCCTACCCGGGTGAATTCAAGGTCGATATGCCCGCGCTCATGCGCGAAAAGACGAAGTGGGTCTACAACTACGATCTCACCGACGAAGATATCGATCTAGTTCTGCGCACCGATATTAATGCCGGCAGCGCCAATTATGACGTTGTCCGCTAAATCCGCAGATTCAGCGACCAGCACCATCGCCCGGCGCCGCACCGCGGCTTTCGCGGTGCTAGTTATCACCACCATCGCGCTGCTCGGCGCGATGGTGGTGGCGATGGGCATGGGCCAGCTCTCCATTAGTGCTCCGGACGTGGTGCGTATTCTCTTCTCAAGTCCGGATGATGTGGATCGCTCGGCCCTCGTGGCCATTAACCAGATTCGGGCTCCGCGGGTCGTTCTTGCCGTGGTGCTCGGTGGTTGCCTGGCTGTTTCTGGCGCGGTGCTCCAGTCCCTGTTCCGAAATCCGCTGGTCTCCCCCGATATCGTAGGGGTGTCCTCCGCGGCTGCCTTCGGCGGGGTACTGGCGATTCTGGTGGGCACCTCGAGTTTCATCCTCATGGGTTCCACTTTCATTTTCGGGCTCTCCGCGGTGGTATGCGTCATGCTCATCGGGCGGATTCGCTCCCATTCGGCCACGCTGACCATCGTGTTGGCAGGCGTGGTAGTTTCCGCGTTCTTTAATGCGATGGTCTCCCTCATGACCTACGTGGCCGACCCGTACAGCAAACTTCCATCGATTACCTTCTGGCTCATGGGCTCCTTAGCTGCGGCGTCGTGGGCAAAAGTAACCACCATTATTATTCCCGTCATTATTGGCCTTATCGTGGTGGTGGCGCTGCGCTGGCGTATTAATGTGCTCTCGCTAGGTGATGAGGATGCCCGAGCACTCGGCATTAATCCGAGTACGATGCGCTGGGTGTGCATTTTCGCCGTCGCTCTTCTCACCGCGGCTTCGGTGGCCGCCGCTGGCATTATTGGTTGGGTGGGTCTGGTGATCCCGCATCTGGTGCGCCTGCTGGTGGGGCACGATAATCGCGTGGTTATCCCGGAGTCTTTCCTCATGGGTGGGATGTATCTCCTCATTATTGACACGATTGCGCGCAATGCGACCTCGGTGGAAATCCCGGTGGGAATTTTGACCGCCACCATCGGCGCCCCGGTATTTATCGGGCTGCTCATTCGGCGCGCACGGAAAGGGCGGGCTCTTGCTTAAGGCAGAAAATCTTGGGCATCACTATCGTGGTGGCCCGTGGCTGTTCCGCGGTGTTGAACTGGAAGCCCGCCCCGGCGAAGTGCTCACGGTGCTCGGCCCGAATGCGCGCGGGAAAACCACCCTGCTGACCTGCTTGGCCGGGGTGCGCACCCCGGTGGAAGGCACCGTGCATTCGGACGGGCCCATCGGCTACGTGCCGCAATCCCACGCGGCGAACCACCAGTTCACCGTGCATGACATGGTCCTCATGGGCCGGGCTCGCACCATGCGAGTTTTCGCCAGCCCCTCGGCGGCCGATAGCGAGGCCGCGTGGGAGGCCCTCGAACGGGTAGGCATCGCACACCTGGGTGGGGCTACGTATGCCGAGCTCTCCGGCGGGCAACGCCAGCTCACGCTCATTGCCCGCGCGCTGGTTGCCACGCCGAGTACCCTCATTTTAGATGAGCCAACTTCCGCATTGGACCTGCGTAATCAACGCCGTGTCCTCACGATTATTCGCACGCTCGCGGCCGAGGGCCTGGCCATTATTATGACCACGCACGACCCGGCGCACGCTTTCCTGACCTCACGCACCACCCTTGTCATGGATGCCGATGGCCTCTCCATTGGGGAAACCGCACGGCAACTCACCGAAGCGCGGCTGAGCACGCTTTACCGCACTCCGATTCGGGTCCGTGATGTTCCGGTTGACCGTGGCTCGCAGTGCGTCGTCGTCCCAGATTTTAGTGCGAACGACGACGCCGCCCCTTCCGCTTCCACACCGCCCTCGCAAAGAAAGGACCACGATGGGTAATATTCTCACGATTATGAATACGGTGCGCGATGCGAGCACGCCACCTGATCTTATTGATACCTACGAGCTGCCCGGCACTGACCTCACGGGATATCGCGGGATCGTGGTGTCGATGGGCGCCGATCAGCTTTTCTTGGAAACTCAGCGCGAGCGCCTGAGCGCCTGGGTGCGCGCGGGCGGGAAACTGCTGGCCAACGGCCTGCCGATGCGGCGCTGGGTGGATGGGTTGCCGAGCCACCGGAAAATAGAATTTCACGGGCTTGATGATGTGTGGCTGAGCGCGGTGGAGCCGCATCCGATCTGGGAAGGCGTGGAGCGGCGCGATATTCTGTTGCGCACCGGCGTGCCCGGCCAACATTCTTTCGAGGAATTACGCGAGATCGGGGTGGCCGGTTTTTACGCGCGTTCTTTCCTGGCTGAGCTGCCCGAAGGCGCGCGGGTGATCACTGGAATCGGCCCGGGTAAGCTGCCGGTGGATGTCAGTTACCGGCTGGGTGAAGGCGAAGTGATTGTCCACAACGGTAATGATCTCAGCGGTTTCGCTTTCCCGGGGACGTCCGCCGCCGGGCTGCGCCGTGCTATCACCGAGTATCTGGAGAAGTAACGATGAAGAAAATAGCATTTGTGCACACCGGTTCGTTTTTCCACCTCGCGACCGTGAAGGATCCGGCCGTGCGGGCACGCCCGGTCACCCCCGTGTACTGGCCGGATTATTCAGGTGATTTTTCGGAGTTCGACGCCGTGTATCTGGCGGCGCGCAACCACCCGGGTGTAGTGGCCGCGCAGCACGGCCAGGTGCTGGAATTCCTGGGGCAGACCGGTAAAAAAGTATTTATCGATGGTATTAACCAGGTGGATAGCTGGCTGCCGGGGACCTCCGAGACTCCGCGCGGCACGAATTTCTGGTCCTGGCGTACCGGCGAGGATCTGGGGCGGCGCTCGGTGAACACCGACCACCCGCTCTGGCAGTATCTTTCCGATGAGGCCGTCCACTGGCATTATCACGGGGTGCTCGCGCCTCCGGCGGGGGCGACGCCGCTGGTGGTGCTCACGCAGGTGGAGCAGACCGGGCCGGGTGTTGATCCCTGGGGTGGGCATTATTTGGCACTTCCCGATCACCCGAATATATTGCTCTACCACGATAATGTGACTTTCCCGGCCGAGCTGGTGGTTTCCACGATGGATGCCACTTACCATCACGGGGCCGGCTTCATGCCCGGCGCCACCCAGTTGCTCTACCGCATGCTGGAGTGGCTCGGGGATTAACGTTGGCGCGGGCCGGTAGCGCGGGCCTGCGGCGCGGGCCGGGCGGCCGGTGCCACCGGAGTGCAGCGTTGGCTGTACGCGAGCGCGGCTCTGAGTAGAGAACGCAAGTGGGGGGGGGGGGGTGGTGCTCGCGCGCCCCCCCACAGCATTTAAAGCGCTACTGCACGGCGCCGTTAATCCGGCGGGACTCGAAGTAGTCCCACGGAAATTCGTCATCGTCTACGATGTCGTTGGGAGCGTAATACTCTGATTCGTTCGTAATCATGATTTTCTCCGTTGTAGCTTGAAACTTCAGCGCCCTCACGGGGAAGGGGAATCCCCCAACCATGACTGCCTTGTGAAGAAAAATGCGGATTGCTTCGGTCATGGACAACCCAAAACCTCGGAAAACAGATTCCGCCTCGAATTTCAATTCCGGATCAATCCGTATGGTGATCGTTGGTGTATATGCCACGGGAACCACCCTTTCATTCTATGCGAGTACTTGAGATGTGGTGAGTTTGTACAGCGCCTCGAGGGCGCTGTTGCCATGAAGCCTACGCCGCAACTACGACAACTTTCTAGGGCTGTGAGGGAGGGACTATGTGTTTTCAGAGGTGTACTGCGCCTGTACGACAAATGAAGTACACGTCAGAAAACACTTGCCCCCTCCGGAGAGGCTTGTAACTTCGGCTATTTTTCATTCATTGGTTCTGGGGCACTTTTCGACCGTGGCTCACATTATTTTCGACCGCCGTTCACAGTCCTGCTGCTCGACTATTTCGAAGCGGGTACAGGCTCGCTCGCTTCGTCCGCGCTCACGGCGAGAATCTGTTTCGCAACTTTTTGGGCGCGGTGTGCACCTGCACATATGCAGGCGAGGGTGTCAAATAGTTTGTGTAAATGCTTGATTTGAGTAAGAAATTGAGGATTAACTATGACTATGACTGATGTTCCTGATACTGCTAATGGCTCTACTGCTGATGCTT
>NZ_JARBHJ010000052.1 GCF_028864145.1 Actinotignum schaalii
AAAAACCCGCCCCGCGCGGATGTTTTTTTTTTGGGGGGCTAACGGGGAGCGGTGGAGGGGGGGTTTATTTAAGGGGCGGGCGGGGGGGGGGGGGCCACCCCGCGGGGCCCACACACCACCCCCGTGGGTAAGGCGCAGGGCTCGTTAGCGCTCAGCGCGGAGCCGGCGCCACGCCAAGATTCCGAGACCCGCTAGCAGCGCTGTGCCCGCCAGGGCCGCTCCGGAACGAGCGTCGCTGCCGGTGCGCACGATCCGCGGCGGATTGGCCGGCGGGGTGACCGGCGGTGTGCTCGGCGGGGTTCCCGGAGGGGTTCCCGGAGGTGTGCTCGGCGGAACGCTAGGCGGCACCGTGGGCGGAAGGCTCGGTGGCGTTGTTGGCGGGGCAGGTGGCTCCGTCGTTGGTGGAGTGGTGGGCGGCACCGTGGGTGGCTCACTCGGTGTGGGTGGCACCGGAGGTGTCGTCGGCGGAGCGGGTGGCTCCGTGGTGGGCGGCGCCGGGGGAGTGGTCGGCGGCGCCGGAGGCTCCGTAGTCGGAGGTGGCGGTGTATGAGTATTCGTGATCACGTACCCGCTGGCCGCATCACCGCTGATCACGGTGGTGTAGCCGGGAACCGGCACCTCGCGCACCGAGTACACCGCCTTGCGGCCCTCGCGGTAGACCGGGAGATTCGTGAAAGTCCCGGTCCAACCATTCGCGGCGCTTAGCTCAATGCTCTGGCCAACCGGCTGGCCGCCGTCCAGGAGTTCGACCGTGACCTTATCGGGGCGCAGGCCGGCAGGCGCGGCGTCGTCGTTCCATTTCTTAGCCACCGAAACTTCGGTGGACATCGTGTTGGTGAGCGCTACCGTGTACAGCTTCGCGCCGTCATCCGCCGTGGTGGCGGTGGTGCGCAGTGTGTACGGGGAATTGTCGGCGCCGTGTTCGCGGAATTCGATGGGGAGTTGCTTGCCGGTTGCCGCGTCGATGAGCGTGGCCGGATTCGGGAAGTTGGGGATATCCGCCGTCCACTGCTGCGCTGCGGTGAGCGTGATCTCCTGGAGTTTATGCCCGCCCACCAGCACGTCTAGCGTGATGGACTCGAGGCGGGTAGCGGCGTCGTCGCCCTCCCAGCCTTTCGTGACGCGCAGCTTCCAGATGTCATCCTCACCGAAAATCAGCTCGCCGTTATTGGTGATGCCGCCGCCGCTAATACCTACATTGGTGGCATTGTTATTTTCGATAATGACACTGGCCAATACTCCCGCCAGGGCCTTCGCCTCCGCGCTGGGAACCGACTTGAAGGCTTTATTATCAGTAATCGGTTGGCCGAAGGGAATCGGCGTGTTTTCCCCTCCTTCCTGGTAGCGCGGCAGCTGCTTTTCCGCGGGCCAATTAGCGTGAATGCCGTAGGCGGAGCCGTCCTGGAACCAGGCGCGCGGCGAGCCGCCGAGCATCCGCTCGGTCAGAGTAACCGGCTGGCCAGCCACGGGCGTTGGGTTATCGAATTCGTGCTTGGCAACACTGAAGAAGTCATCGCCCGCGCCCTTAAACTGCTTTTCTTTTCCGGCGTCGGGTGCGGAATTATCGAAAATAGCCACGCCCCGCGTGATATGCATGGTGGTGGTGCCGGTGGGGCAGTTCCACAACCCGCCGCCCTGAGCGCCGGGCGGGCGGTTTCCGGCTCCAACCAAGCGCATATCCTTGATGTGGTTATTGCGAATAACGGTGTTGTGCATGGTGAGGTGTGCCTTGGTGTCATTGTAAATGGCACCGCCGCCCCAGAATCCCGTGGCAGTATTGCCACGCATAATTGCCGCGTTGATGACGGCACGGGTAGTGCCTCCGAAGGAGATACCTCCACCGGATTTCAGCGCGGTGTTCTCGGTAACGGTTAGTCCGGAGATCGAGACGGTGGAATTCAGGATATTGAGGCCGCCACCGAAACCGTTGGCAGTGTTACCGGAAACGGTGCCGCCAGTGAACGTTGCCTTGCCGCCGTCGATAAGAATACCGCCACCAAAGCCCTTGTATTCGCCATTGGAGTTTCCGTTGATTTCCCCACCGTTCATGGTGAAGGTCGAGTTCATGAGGGCGAGCGCTCCACCGTATTCAGTGGTATTACCGCTGAGCGTGCCGCCGCTCAGTTCCACCGTGGCGCCTTCGGTGAAGACCGCCCCGCCAAAGCCGGGGAACCGTGGGTGGCTCACCGTGTTCTTACTCAGGGCGCCTCCGCTGATCGTGAGTTTCGCGGGCTGCTCCGCGCTGCTCCACACCCCAATGGCGCCACCGCGAAGCAAGCCAGAATTCTGGCTGATTGTGCCGCCGCTGATGGTGACAGACCCGCCGTAAGCGGTAATCGGTGCATACTTTTCCGCGGCAACGCCGTTCGGCCCGAGCGTGCCACCCTGTGGTGCACTGGAATTTCGCGAAAAATCAGCGGTACCGCTGAAATTCAGCTCCCCGCCCTGCACGAAGATCACCGGGCCGGTGAGGGCCGTATCGTGAATCGACCCGGCGTTTACCTCAAGCGTGCCTTCCACCACGAATTGGGTGCGGGTGAATGAAGGGCCGGCCAGCGTGAGGGTGCCGCCTTTCTCCACCTGCACGGCCGGTAGATCCGCCCCGGTCACCTCGCCGCTCCCGGTGAGGGTGAGGTGGGTGCCGGCCGGAACGCGCAGTACGGGTGCGTCCGCCGCAACTGTCAAATTATTGGAAACTGTTGCGCTTACCGCGCCCGCTTGGGAACCGGTGGCGACCAGCTCCGCCCACGTGGACGGAGCGGCCGATCCCGGTTCGCCAAGGGCGGCAGGAAGCGGTGCAATCACCGCTAATAAGCCGATAATAAGGGCGCTCAGGGCGCCGGAGAATTTTCTGACCACAGCTGCCTCCTTCGGAGTGGTCATAAAAAACGCCGCCAGTCGCGTTCTTAATAAAAACTATACATAACTCAGAATACTCTTCCGTTTGGTGCTGCGTTGGTGAAGTAAGGGTGATGTGGTGTGTTTCGCCACCGCGCTGGTCGGCCCGCATCGTATCCTCCTTTTCGACGAACCAACCTCCAATCTCAGCCCCGAGATGGTCGGCCAGTTCGCCCAGGTCGTCCGCGCACTCAAGAGCCGCGGGTGGACCACAATCATCGCTGAACATCGCCTGTATCCGCTGCGCGGCGTGGCTGATCGCGTCGTCGTTATGCACGGCGGGCGCATCACCGGGCGTTACCCGGCCGCGGATTTCTTCGCGATGGGGGAAACGGAACGGATTGGCTTGGGCCTGCGGACCTTGCGGGTCCCCGAACGCGCGGCGCGCGTGCCCGCCACCGGGAAGAAGGGCGACGACGCCGGCGCGGCTGCCGGTGCGCCTACCACCCCGGGCGTGGTAGCCGAGGCGGTACGCTTTGCTTACGGCTCCCACGAGGTGCTTAACCTGGAGCGGGTGGAGATTCCGGCCGGGCAGGTCACCGCGCTAACGGGGCCTAACGGGGCCGGGAAAACTACCCTGGCGCGGGTGCTCATCGGCCTGGCCCATCCGGCCTCCGGCGCGCGAATTTCCTTCGGCGGGAAAGTGTGCCGGGGGCGTGAGCGGCTCCGCCATTCCAGCTTGGTGATGCAGGATGTCACCCGCCAGCTTTTCGCGGAAACCGTGCGCGGGGAAGTGGCGCTGGGGAATTCCGGGGTGAGTGAGGAACGCATTGAGCAGGTCTTGGCCGACCTCGGATTAGGCGAGGTGGTGGATCGGCATCCGGCTACGTTATCGGGCGGCCAGAAGCAGCGCCTCGTCGTCGCCAATGCTACGGTCGCCCATGCCGACTTTTATGTCTTTGACGAACCGACATCCGGGGTGGATTATCGGCACCTCCGCTCCATCTCCACTCACATCCGCGCGCTTGCAGCGCGCGGAGCCACGGTGCTGGTGATCAGCCACGATCCGGAGTTCATTAACGAAGTGGCCGATAACGAGCTGCATCTTGAACCGCGCGATCCGGAAAGTGGAACGCAGCGCGCGGAGCTATTCGGCCTGCTAAAGTGACGGGTATGGATACGGGTTGTGCAAAGCTTGCGGCGCTGGGCGCCGGCTGGCGTCGATGGCGCGCCTAATTTTTCTTCCCCGCACGTTGGCGCATCGTGCCTGACGTGACCCGAGAATTCACGACCACCCGCACTGTTATCACAAAGGATAATTATGCAGTTTTACCCTGCCCTCGCTGAACTGAGCGCTCTCGGATCCGAGTACCGCGCGGCGCCCGTCGCCACCGAAATTCTTTCCGATTCCCTCACGCCCGTCACCGCACTGAAGATCCTCAAAAACGTTTCCGATCACGTCTATATGCTCGAATCGGCCGGCCAGGATCAAACATGGGGGCGCTACACGTTCCTCGGTTATGACCCGAAACTCGAAATTACCTGCGTGGATGGGCAGGTGCGTATTAATGATCAGCCGGCTGCGTATGATTCTCCTGATTCTCCGTCGGATGCGATCCGGGAGGTGCTCGCCCGCTATCGCAGCCCGAAAGTTCCGGGGATGCCGCCTTTCGCCGGTGGACTCGTGGGATATTTTTCTTATGACTACGTGAAATATGCCGAACCGACCCTGCGGCTCGATGCCCCGAACGACGAGGGTTTTAATGATGTCGATCTCATGCTTTTCGACACCGTTATTGCGTTCGATAACTTCCGCCAAAAAATCATATTAATCAAAGTGGTGGGGCTCGATAACCTCGCGGAAGAATACCCGCGCGCTACCGAAGAATTAGGTGAGTTGGCCCAGCTGCTTCTGCACGGTGAGCCGGTGGCTGATACGTCCGGGCAGCTGACCGGGCCGATCACTCCCGTGCTTAACGAGGCGGAGTTTGTGGCGATGGTGGAACGCGCCAAGCACTATATTCACGAGGGTGATATTTTCCAGATCGTGCTCTCCAATTGTTTGCGCGCGGAATTCACCGGTTCCCTTATTGATACTTACCGGGTGCTGCGCACTATTAATCCTTCTCCGTATATGTTCTATTTCAGCGGGCACAATATTGAGGTGGCGGGGGCATCCCCGGAAACCCTGGTGAAATTGGAGGACGGCACTCTCTTCACCTTCCCGCTGGCTGGTACCCGCCCGCGCGGGGCCACCCCCGCGGAGGATGCCCGCTTGGAAGAGGAATTGCTGGCGGATCCGAAAGAATTAGCCGAACACAATATGCTCGTGGATTTGGGGCGTAACGATATCGGGCGCCTGGCACAATTTGGCACTGTCAATGTGGATCGCTTCCATGACGTGGTGCGTTTCTCTCACGTGATGCATATTGGTTCCACGGTGAGCGGGAAAATCCGCCCGGAGTTCGATGCCCTCGATGCCGTCGCCTCAATTCTTCCGGCCGGCACCCTGAGCGGGGCACCGAAGATTCGCGCCTGCCAGCTCATTAACGACCTTGAAGGCAATAAACGCGGTATTTATGGCGGGGCCATCGGCTACCTCGATTTTTCCGGGAACCTCGATACCTGCATCGGTATCCGCATCGCCTACAAAATCGGGAACACGGTTTACGCGCGTAGCGGCGCGGGCATCGTCCAGGATTCCGTAGCCACCACCGAATACCAAGAAACACTCAATAAGGCCGCGGCCGTTTTGGAAGCTTTGCACGACGCCGCCCAGCTGGAGGAATGCTAATGATCCTCATCATTGATAACTACGATTCATTCACCTACAACCTGGTGCAGCTGGTCGGAACTTTCCGCCCGGATGTCAAGGTGGTTCGCAACGACGCCCTGAGTGTGGCGGAGATTGACGCGCTGGCTCCGGACGGAATTATTATTTCCCCTGGCCCGGGTTTCCCCCGCGACGCCGGGGTATCCATGCCGCTGGTGGAACAACTGGCCGGAAAATACCCCATCCTCGGGGTGTGCCTGGGGCACCAGGCCATATGTGAAGCCTTCGGAGCTACCGTGACCTACGCCGCGGAAGTAGTGCACGGCATCGCCCGGCCGGCGCGCATGGATACGTCCAGCACGCTCTTTGCGGGGTGCGAGGAGAAAGAAATGGTGGCCCGCTACCATTCCCTCGCCGTCAAGGACGATACCCTCGGTGATGAGCTAGCCGTAACCGCGCGCTGCGTGGGGGACGGGGAAGTCATGGCGGTGGAGCACCGCCGCTTCCCGGTATTCGGGGTGCAATTCCATCCCGAATCGATCCTCACCCCCTGCGGGCGCACAATCATGGAGAATTTCCTCGCGCGGTGCCGGTAGCTGCGGCGTCGTACCCTTATGGAGGTACGACGCCGCACACTAGAATCGCGGCATGATCGACAACGCGCCTGCACCCCCGCAGCTCGCTACGCCTGAGCGGCCGCTACAACGAGCCCGCGGAGTTGGTGCAGTTGCCGTCCTGGTGCTTTCCTGGGTAGTCGTTGTATGGACGGTGCGTCAGTCCCTGTTGCTGCACTCATACGGAGATGGTGCCTGGTGTATGGGGAGTGCAACACGGCGGTGCCGGGTGGCACCTTTCCCGTGGGATTATCTCCTTATCATCACTGCCGGAATCGCGGTGGGGGTAGGTGCCTGGATCATTCTCGGGCGTTCGCTGCCGCGCACCTCAAGTAAGCTTGGCGGCGCTCGCGGCCCGCGCAAGCGGGTACGCTACCTGGCGATGGCCGTGGAAGCGCTGGGCGCGCTCGCGGTGGTGGCGGTGGCAATAATCGGAAGTCTGGGCGCGCTCTTGAGCGGAATGCCTGAGATAGCCGTGGCCGGGGTAGGTCTTCTCGGTTTCGGAACTGGAATGCTCTTCTCCCTTACCCTCGCTGTGGGAACAGGTGCTTGCCGTGCGGCGTGGATGAACGGTGGGGCGGTGGCAGTGGGCGGGGCTGTCACGGGCGTGTTGATGGCTCCTAGCGTGATCTCCGCGGGGCCCTTGGGTCTGCTCATTGTGGCCATTGTTCCTTATGTGGTGATGTTGGGAGCTCTTGCTTGTGCGCGTGAGAACTGCCGGATAGAAGTCGGCGAGACAACCGGAAATGCTGGCGGATCGCCGGTTTTTCTCCTGAAACTTACCCTGGGTGTAACCGCTGCGGCGGTGGTGTTTTCCGCCTTAGGCTGGTGGCTGCTTCCTCCGCCGGAGGACCGCACCTTTGTGAAGGAGGAGCCGGCAACGTTCCCGCGAGAATCGGTAGATCTCCCGGATGGTTCCGGGGTATCCGCGCCGCAAACTACGCCTACGGAGCGGGGTTTGCCCACGCCAGAACCTTCACCCGCATCGACGCCAGATCCGCGCCCGAGCGCAATTTCGGCACAGTGTACGTCCGCACAGGTGGATGTGAAACGAGGCCCGGTGGACGCTGCTCTTGGCACGCGGCGGGTGCTGATCACGCTCACCAATCGAGGCGCGTACGCGTGCTCGGTGCGGGGCATGACCGGGATTTGGCTCTCCGATGCGGGAGGCAAGGTCGATAGTCTTCCCATTAACGAGCTCACGACCATCGAACTCACCGGCGCAGACCAAGGTGCCTATGAACGCGGAGTTGAGCTACCACCGGGGGAGAAAGCCACGATGGAACTGGTGTGGCGGGTGAATAACTCCGGGATTGTTGGCGAGCAGCAGGGTTTAGGACTCCAGCTGAGGCCCGATGGTGAAGTGATCCCCGTACCAACACGCGAAGGCGAGGAGGTATGGTTCGACGGCGATACTACGATGCCCCTCCAGGTAGGGCCCTGGCGCTAGCGCCCGCATCCTTATTGATGTGCTACTCGTTGCCTGGTTCTACGCGGACTGGGCCACTCGATCTGCTAGGTAATTAGCTTGGTTTGTAAGAATCATCGTGCCGAGGAACATCCGAAAGAGGATTCGGGAAAGAAAGCCGCGCTGCCCGAAACTCTCTGTCAGGGTGACGAAACAGCCTTCACCGGTAGCACTTGATGCGGCTTCCGGATCGTTTTCTGCGAGCAGAGCGAAGCGGCGGGACTGTTGCTTGGGAGGTTTCTGCGTTCCGGAATATTCCCAGACGGTGGGCTGTCCTTCCGCGCCCGCGTAGCGGAGCACCCAGTCAGATCCATCGTGGGACACATCAGCAAAATTGGATGCGGCGAATTCCGGGGAAGCGGCGTATTCGCGTACTTTGCGGGCGCTGGTTGGCAGGTAGATGCGCAGCCGTTGTGTGCCGCTCACGCGGTGGGGCTGGGCTAGAGGTTCGGCTGCATCAAGCGCGGCAATGAGTTGCTCAAGGTTAATTCCAGCGCGTTCCACAATCTCGCGGCACGATGCCTCATCGCGAAGCAAGCGGACGGCCACCCCACAGTGATAATCATTGCCCGGGAATTTTCCACTGAGGAATTTCTGTAGGTCCGCGGGTGGGGCGAGCTCGGCGGCGTCGTCGAAAATCTCAGTTCGGGTGCGTTCACGTAACTGCACGGGCGGTAACCCAAATTCTTCGAGGCGCTGCGCGTGGAGCTGACTAGCGTGTTCGCGCGCGGCGCGCAGGGTGAGGCCGGCACGGGCGCAGACGCGGCTGGCGCTGCCACCACTGGCGAGCAAGGCGAGGAAAGCATCAACGAGGGTGATTTCCTCACGCCAGGCACGGCGGGCTTCGAAAGCGGAGTTTTGGATGAGCTGCAGGGCAGCGGCGGCGGGGAGTTTCATGACGGGTTCCTAAGTTCGCGCGGCAGCCCCGCCGCGTATTTGCGATGGGCTGATTGTTTGGTTACCTCGAGGCAACGGCCAATATCGCTCCAGGACATACCCGAGCGCACCGCTTCCTCGACGTAGTATTTCGTGATGCGATCAGCCTCCACCCGCATGGCGTGGGCCGCGCGCAGCTTTTCCGCTATCACGGCAGGATCGGCTGGGGAAGCTGCTGCGGGATCGCCCGCCTGCGGCCGTACGCTTTGCTGAGACTCAACCACCACGGCGTCAGTATATGCTGACGCTCATGTGTGGGGCAAGGGGGCATTACGCCTGCGGTGCACAGGCCCCGGGCCGAGTGGAGCGGCAGGCGTGGAGTGCTGAGGCGCAGACGCCCAGGGAGCCGACTATCCAGGCTGCGGCGCCGATGAGGTTAAATGTTTCGGGGCCGCTCGCGAGCCACAACGAAACGACGCCTGCGCAGAGCGCTACTGCGCATAGCGCGTAGGCGATGCTGGCTCGGGTCCTGCCGGCGAGGGCGAAGGTGGAGCGGGTGCCCGCGGCGGCCAGCACCACCGTGACGGCCACAAAAACGGAGGGCGCGGCGGTTCCGGGTGTGAAGTACCAGGTGTCCGTCAGGTTGAGAGCTAGGGTACCGAGGCATAGCGTGAGTAAAACGAAAGAAATTGCGAGCGATCCGTAGCGGGCTGCGGTGTGCATGGTAGCGAAACCTCCTCGTGAGATATTTTACTGATGCGGGTGCGGATGCGGCTGTGAATGCAACGCTCCCCGGGAAAGGCTGAGATTTCAGCCGATCCCGGGGAGCGTTAGTTTTCGTTTCTACGTGATCACACGATCACGTTCGTGAAACTTTTTAGCGGCGACGACGCCCAGCGACCAGGGCCCCACCGGCAGCCACCGCAGCAGCCGCGGCCAAGAGCCCAAGCGTCACATCAGCACCGGTGTGCTGCAGCTTCTTGACCTTCTTGACCTTGGTGGGCTTGGAGGCATCCGGCTTGTTACCCTTATCGCCCTTATCAGCATTCCCGTTGTTGCCGTTATCGGCCGGGCCGAGAAGCTTAACAGTCTTCTCGGCCGGGATTTGGGTTTCGGAGCCGTCGGGGAAGGTGACGGTTACGGTGCCGTCCTTGCCGACAGTCACTTGGGTGTTGTCGGGGAGATCGGGGTTGGCTTTCTTGACCTTGTCCTTGACCTGATCTTGCTCTTCGGGGGTGAGGTTGTTCGGATCGACGACGCCGGTGATTTCGGGATCGTTGATCTTGATTTTCTCGTTGTCCTCGAGCTGACGGACGGTCTTGTCCGGAGTGATCGTGGTTGTTGACTGGTCCGGGAACGTGACGGTTACCGTGCCGTTTTCGGAGACGGTGATCGTAGTGCCGGTCGGAAGATCCGGGTTCTTCTTTTCGACGGCCTTCTTGACCTGCTCGCGTTCGGGATCGGTGAGCTTATTGACATCAACAACGCCTGTGAGGTCGGGGTCGTTGATCTTGGTCTTCTCGTTGTCCTTGAGCTGGCGGACGGTCTTGTCCGGAGTGATGTTCGAGGTCGATCCGTCCGGGAAGGTGACGGTCACGGTCCCGTCCTTACCGACGGTGACCTGGGTGTTCTCCGGCAGGTCGGGGTTGGCTTTCTTGACCTTGTCCTTGACCTGATCTTGCTCTTCGGGGGTGAGGTTGTTCGGGTCGACGACGCCGGTGATTTCGGGGTCGTTGATCTTGGTCTTCTCGTTGTCCTTGAGCTGGCGGACGGTCTTGTCCGCGGGGATCTGGGTCTCAGAGCCGTCGGGGAAGGTGACGGTCACGGTCCCGTCCTTACCGACGGTGACCTGGGTGTTGTCGGGGAGGTCGGGGTTGGCTTTCTTGACCTTATCCTTCACCTGCTCCTGTTCTTCAGGCGTGAGGTTGTTCGGGTCAACGACACCGGTTACTTCAGGATCCTTGAGTGTGATCTTCTCATTGTCCTTGAGCTGACGAACCGTCTTGTCCGGAGTGATCGTGGTTGTTGACTGGTCCGGGAACGTGACGGTTACCGTGCCGTTTTCGGAGACGGTGATCGTGGTGCCGGTCGGAAGATCCGGGTTCTTCTTTTCGACGGCCTTCTTGACCTGTTCGCGTTCGGGATCGGTGAGCTTGTTGACATCGATGACGCCGGTTACCTCGGGGTCGTTG
>NZ_JARBHJ010000053.1 GCF_028864145.1 Actinotignum schaalii
GCGGGGGGGCGGGGGGGGGGGGGGGGGGGGGGGGGGGGGGGGGGGGGGGGGGGGGGGGGGGGGGGGGGCGCCCCCGCCCCCCCCCCCCCCCCCCCCCCCCCCCCCCCCCCGCCACACTAGCGAGCAGCTAATAAAATCCCCGTATTAGCCGAGGAGCTCCTCGAGCTTCTTCACGAGGGTCTTGCGGGCCTTGCCGGCCTTCTCCGCTTCGAGCACGCGGGCCACTTCAGCGGCATCCGCACCCTGGGCGTATTCCACCACTTCGTCCACCTTCTTGGCGGCCGGGTCGAAAGCGTCCGCATCCGCGGCCGGCGCATCTGCGGCGGGTGTTTCCTCCGCGGGCGCGGCGTCGTCGCCCTCCACCGTGCTGGAGCCAGCCGCACTGTCCTCATCCACCGGGCCGTCCCACACGGGGCGGGACGGAGCGGCGGAGAAGTCCGGGGTCAGTTCTTCTTCCGGCTTTTCACCAACGACCTTGATGACATCCACTTCATTGCCGTTAGTGTCCACAACCTTGGCCAGGCGCAGCGCCGAAATGAGAGCCTTGCCGCGGCGCAGTTCACCGCTGAAAGCCCCGAGCTGGCCGGTCTGGGCGGCCGCGGAAATGAACTGGTTGGGGTCCATGCCGTAAGACTGAGCCTGCTGAACCAGGAAGTTGAAGAGTTCATCCTGGGTGGTATCCACTCCGAACTTCTTGGCCAGTTCGTCCAGAATGATCTGGTCACGCAGAGAATCGCGGATTTCCCCGCGAATTTCCTTGGCATGGTCATCGTCGGTGGCGCGGTTTTCGGATTCGAGATGGCGTTCCACTTCAGCGTCGATCACGCGCTTGGGCAGCGGCACCGCGACATCCTCACGGAGCTTATCAAGCAGAAGATTACGGGCAGCCATGACCTGGACCTGGGCGGCATCCGTGGCGGCCTTCTCCGCCAGATCCGCGCGCAGTTCCTCAATGGTGTCAAATTCGGAGGCGAGCTGGGCGAAATCATCATCCGCTTCCGGAAGTTCAGATTCCTGCACCTTCTCCACCGTGACCTTAACATCGGCCTGCTGCCCGGCGTGTTCCCCGCCCACGAGCGTGGAGGTGAAGCTGAGCTCATCGCCGGCGGAGGCACCGTTGACGGCCTCATCCAGGCCATCGAGCATATTGTCATCGCCGATACGGTAGGAAACGCCCTCCACCGAATCAACTTCCTCACCGTCAATGCTGGCAGAGAGGTTAATGGTGACGTAATCACGGCTGGCGGCAGCGCGTTCCACCGTTGTGAGGGTGGCGAAGCGTTCGCGCAGTTGCTCGAGGCGTTCCTCCACGGCATCATCATCGGCATTGGTGGCTTCCACTTCGAAGCTGTACTGCGCCGGATCCGGGAGAACAATGGCCGGGCGCACATCCACCGTAACGGTGAAGGCGAGCGGATCGGTGGAGTTCTTCTCCATCGCCACGCCGGTCACGTCCACCGCGGGACGGCCCATGGGAACGAGATCGTGTTCTTCCAGAACGTCCTGGTAGTAACCGTCCAGGGAATCGTTAATTGCCTGCTCCACAATCGCGGCGCGGCCAATCTGCGCTTCGAGAACACGCGCGGGCACGTGGCCCCGGCGGAAGCCAGGGATCTGCACCTGGTTGCCGATAGTCTTCGCGGCCTTGTCAATTTCCGGCTTGAATTCCTCAAAAGGAACCTCGACGGTCAGCTTTACCTGGGTGGGATCGAGCTGTTCGTAGGAGCTTTCCAACTTTTTCTCCAGTCTAAAAATGGGGGTGATAACCCTTGTCGATAGGACGAATCCGTCCCCTTACTGCGCCGCGCCGGGCGCGGGCATACCCGCTAATTCTACGGCACGCACCCCAGGTGATGGGAGTTCTAGCGTGAAACTACTCGCCATATGTGAACGCACTCTCACCCGCGTGCTACTTGCAGGCACGACGACGCAGCTGCCCGGTACCTCGCACCGAGGTACCGGGCAGCTGATAGCTCACTCGCTTACCAGCACAGCTGGCCAAGCAAGGTGATAAGGCTCAGGTCAATGAGGCTTAGAAGGCGGGAATGACCTCGCCGTTCGGCCAGGTATCACGGATGTACTTGGCAACCTCGGGGCTGTGCAGCGCGGCATCCAGCTTCTTCACACCCTCGAGCTTCTCACCGGTGGCCTTGGAGTTCCAGGCGAGGATATTGCCGTAGGGGTTATCGGTCGGATCTTCGGTGTAGATAGCGTCCTTGGAGGGAACCAAGCCGTTTTGCAGGGCGAAGTTACCGTTGATAATCGCAATATCCACGTCCGGGAGGATCTTCGGGACGGAAGGAGCATCAGCTTCGCGGAAGGTGAGATTCTTCGGGTTCTCCACCACGTCGTAGATGGTGGGGGAAGCAACCTGCGGGTTGAGCTTGATGAGGTTGTTCTTCTGGAGCAGGTCGAGGGCCCGGGCCTGGTTGGACGGATCGTTGGTCACACCCACCACGGCATTGTCCTTGAGCTCGCTGAGCTGCTTGATCTTCTTGGAGTAAATGCCGTAGGGCTCGATGTGAATACCCGCGCCGTGATCCAGGGTGTAGTTCTTTTCCTTGATTTCGTTCTCAAGGTAGGGCAGGTGCTGGAAGTAATTCGCGTCGATTTCTCCGGCGTTGAGCGCCACATTGGGCTGCACGTAGTCGTTGTACTCGCGGATATCCAGGGTGAAACCGGCATCCTTGGCGAGGTTATCGTTGACGAATTCTAGGATTTGCTTATGCGGGGCCGGCGAGGCGCCGACCACGAGGCGCACCGCGCCGTCGTCGTTCTTCGCGGGAGCGGAGGAGGACGAATCCGAGCTACCGCAGCCGCTCAACGCGAGCGCGCTCACCGCAGCTACCAGGGCAATTTTCGAAAGCTTCTTCATGGTTAATATTCCTCTATTTTTCACAATGTTGGTGGTGATGACGTATCGCTGCACACCGTTTGTTGACAGCGCTGGTCCGGGTACTTCCCGGTGGTGCGTGACCCGGCCGGCGGTTCCTTAGCGGTGATCCACCAGCCGGCTGAGCATGTCACCCAGCGCCTGAATGACCATAACGAGGAGCACCAGCACGACCACCACGATCATGAGGACATCCGGGCGGTTATTGTAGTACCCGGCGTTTTGAGCCATGGCGCCCAGGCCGCCGCCGCCCACAGCACCCGCCATCGCCGAGTAGCCGACGAGGGTGACCGCGAGGATCGTGACGGATTGGACGAGTGCGGGCAGTGCTTCGCGCATGAGCACCCCGAACATGATGCGGGTGCGGGAAGCTCCCATCATGAGGACGGCTTCCACTTTGCCGCGCTCGACGCCCATGAGATTGGATTCCACCAGGCGCGCGAAGTAGAAGGCCGCGGAGATCGTGAGCGGAACGGTGAAGCCTTGCCAGGCGCTGCCCGTTCCGGCGATTGCACGCGAAAAGCCGATGAGAATAAAGACGAAGATGATGAAAGGAATGGCGCGGCCCACGTTGACAATAAAACCGAGGGTTTTATTGAGGAGCGGAGAGGGAAGTAGTCCCCCGCGGCCGGTTGCCACGAGGATCATCCCGAGGACAAGGCCCAGCGCCGAAGCGATCACGGTGGAGATACCCACCATAGCCAGTGTTTCGAAGGTAGCGCGGGCCAAGCCGTCTTTGATTTCCGGGGCATCGAACCAGGTGCCGCGCTCGTTGGGGAGGGCGGCCGCGGCGGATGCTACCGGCACGGAGAGAGCCGGGCTGAGAACTGCACTGAGAAGAGTGGTCATGCTGCCCGCACCTCCGCGGTGATTCCGGCGTTGTTCATCGCGGTGAGAACGGTATCAACCTGCGCGTTATCGACCACGAGGGCCAGGCGCGCAATCTGAATCTCACCGATGGATTCAAAAACGCCCGCGCCAATATCACAGCCGAGGCGCGCTGCCAGGCTGAGGGCTTGAGACCCGGCGGTTTCACCGGGGCGGGCGGTAAAGGCAATATCAATAACGGAACCCGAAATATTGGTCGTTTCGATATCCGGAGCGGGTACGAGGCGCCGCGCGAGGGGTGAACTCACGTCCGCGAGCACGCTTTCAATGGTGCCACCGGCGGTAATCCGACCCGATTCGAGGAGAGTGACCGAATCGCAGATGCGGCGCACCACGTCCATTTCATGGGTGATAATAACGACGGTCACCCCGTAGGCATCGCGCACTTCGCGCAGCAGTTCGAGGATCTGCAAGGTGGTATCCGCGTCCAGTGCGGAGGTGGGCTCATCGCAGAGCAGCACCGACGGGGTGGTGGCTAGGGCGCGCGCAATGGCCACGCGCTGGCGCTGACCGCCCGAAAGCTGGGAAGGATAAGAATCGCCCCGATCAGCAAGGCCGACGACGCCCAGCAGCTCGCGCACTCGTTCGGCTATCTTCGCGGATTTTTCCCCGGCAATCTGGAGGGGATAAGCGATATTTTCCGCGGCGGTACGTGCCTCGAGCAGGTTGCCGCCCTGGAACACCATTCCGATGGTGCGCCGGGCCGCGCGTAATTTCGAAGGTGGCAGCGCGTTGAGATCTTCGCCGTTAATGCGAATGGAGCCACTGGTGGGTTTTTCCAGGGCGGTGAGGCAGCGAATGAGGGTGGATTTACCCGCACCCGATTCGCCAACGATGCCGTGGATTTCCCCCGTGGGGATGGTAAGCGAGATGCCGCGCAGCGCCGCCACGGATTCCGCTCCGCGGCGCGGGTAGATCTTCTCCACCTCTGCTAGTTCGATCATCTCGTATCCCCTGACATTTCCCTTAGTGTGCCCAGCGGGGATGCTGTGCACAGTCAATCATCGTAGGTGTTTTTGCCGGCGACAACAACGCAATGGCTCACTCATGAGATACGCCACGGCAGGTTTCGGGGGTGAAAATAGTGCTATCCCCTCGGTTTCCTCCGGTATTTCTGCGTTTTTCCCGCCGGCGCTACCGGTCGAGCTTTTGCGCAAATATTTCACCAAGGTCCCCGAGGGGATAGCTGGCAGGCTTGTGACCTGCTATTTCACTTAGCCGCGGTACTTACGGCGTAGCGCGTAACCGCCCAGGATGAGCGCGGCCGCTCCCGCGATCCCGGTTGCCGCCGCGGCTCCGGTATGCGCGAGCTTGGCCGCGGGACGCTTCGCCTGCACCGCAGGAGCTTTCTGCTCTGGCGCGGGCTTCGGGTCAGCTGGAGCGCTCGGGCCAGCAGGCCCACTCGGCGTTCCGGGTGTTCCAGGCTCCTGCGGCGTGTTCGGATCGCTGGGCGTTCCGGGTGTTCCAGGCGTACCGGGCGTTCCAGGCGTACCCGGTTGCGGATCCGGGGTACCCGGCACTTCTGGTGTCTCCGGGGTGCCAGGCGTACCCGGGTCATTCGGCTCGCCCGGAGTTCCGGGCTCCGGGGCAGGATCGACCGGCGGATCCGGGTTCACCGGCGGCTCTGGCACGGGGCACGCGCGGGCGGAGATATCGAAGCTCCACTCGGTCGTCACGCCAGCGGCGAGGGTGTAACGCTCCGGATCCTTAAGCTGCGCTGTCACGGTCACGGTGCCGTTATTCTCCGTGCGGGTGTACTCCACAAAGGAGGAGTCCGGAATGGTGACCGTGGCTGGAGTACCGCAGCTATCTGCTGGAACCAGCGTCGGGGCAATCGGGGTCACCGCTGGCTTTTCCAACGGAGTAGCGGCACACGCGGTTGAGGTGAGATCCAGGGTCCAGGTAGCCGTACGATGATTCTTATCAACCGTGTAGCTCGCCCCGGCACCCGGACTCGCAATGAGATACCCGGGTTTCGCCGTAGCGATCACGGTTGCCGTGTTTCCGTTGATTTCCGGCGTTCCATACGTCACGCCTTCATTCTCCGGCAGCGTCACCTGCGCCGGTGCCACGCTTCCGCTCCCGTCACAGGGCTGCGGGGCGGTCACGGGCGCTGCGGGCGCAATGATCTTGCCGTACACCGGCGTCAACGTAAGATCCTCGGCCGGCATGGCGAAGCTCAGCGCACTATCGGACGGGTTCTTCTGCGCATTCTGCCCGAGGGCCTCCGCGCTCAGCTGCTCGGTTGGCGTGGCCAGGTCAGATACCGTCCACCATGCAAAGGGAATACCCTTCTCCCCCGCCGGAATGCTCTCCTCCCCCGCAGGAATGCTCAGCTACGCGCTCGTAGTTACCTGGGCTTGCGGCGCGGTGAAAATATGCTGCCGCACGGTGCCGTCCGGATAGTGCGCCGAACCGGGTTCGGTCACCTGACCGGTAATGGAATCAGTTTGCGCCGTGGTTCCGATCTGCGCCACGTACCCCTGGCCAATCGTCCAGTTTCCGGTGCGCTGCCCCTTGTGATTGACCACGAAGCGTGCACGGGTATTGGAGGACACGGGGCTGGTACCAGCCGGGCCGGCCGCCTTGTTCCGGTCGAGGTTATCATCGACCGTAAAAGCACCGTCAGCAAATTCGGCCAGGGCAAAAGTGCCGGGTTTGGTCACGCCGATACGTTCCCCAAATTCGGTATTCGGGCAGGTGAGGTAGGCGCCGTAGCCACCAACGGTTTGGGCGGTAACGTCCCCGGTACCCAGGAAGCGGCAGGTGCCCTGACCCGCCGTGAAAATCGCGGGGGCATTCTTGGCCCCGTTCATCTTGATGAGGCTCTCACCGGTGCTC
This sequence comes from Actinotignum schaalii, assembly GCF_028864145.1. Classification (GTDB taxonomy): domain Bacteria; phylum Actinomycetota; class Actinomycetes; order Actinomycetales; family Actinomycetaceae; genus Actinotignum; species Actinotignum schaalii_B. Next base: position 6,623 of record NZ_JARBHJ010000053.1, read on the forward strand.
GCGAAGGTCACACCGGTGGCACCCACAACTCCCCCAGCAACATTCGCTGAGGAAGCAGCGACCGTGAGAGTGGCTGCGCCGTCGGCCTTTACCTGACCTTCGCCGTATACCCCGTACCCTTGAGATTGCGAAGAAGACGTGACATCAAGTGACGCGGTTCCAGCAACATTGAGATTTCCCCTGCTGTACAAGCCGTAACTCGGTTTTCCTTGCGCCGTTGCCCGCGCCGTGACTTTTGCATTGGTGATGTTCATAACGTCGCCGGTGTTATCTACACCGCCGCCACCGGCCTGCATAATCGCCGTTGCCGTGGAGGCGTTGGAGCTGGCTTCCGCCGTCACCGTAGCACCCTGAGAACCGTCAATATTGAGGTTCTTCCAGGCGTTAATTCCGGTTGCCAAACCCGTTTCGTTGGTCACTCGTGCCGTGACCTGAACATTGCCGCCGATGCTAAGGTCCGCGGTGCTTCGAATCGCGGTACTCATCGCGGTATTGTTATCTCCGCTCCCGCACTTTTCGCAGGTAATATCCCTACCCACGGCGGTGAGCTTTCCCTGACCGATAATTTCAATCGGCGCACCGGAAGAATCCAGCCCGATAGAGCCGCCCTTCAGCCACTTAGCGGACGGATCACTATCGGCCACATTGACCGGATATTTATTGATCGTATTTGTGGCATCGAAGGTGGCGTCGCCATCAAAATCGAGGACGTATTTATACAGGCCATCCTGGTTCCCGGCAAAATAGAGGGCGTTCGCGGTGTAGCCACCCTCGCTGGCGGTGAAAACATTCGTACCGCTGAACTTGACCGTCACATCGGAAGCGATCTTGCCCGTGTCCACGGACACGCCGCGCTTGTAGGCGTTCGTGGCGTCCTGCGCATAATTATTGAACCACAGGGTTTTTGTGGCAGCGTTCCAGGAAATTTTGTTATCACCGGTAACGAAAGACTGATCCAGGCAGTACGTCACGCTATTGGTGTAGTAACTGTCCTGGGCCGGGTAGGTTTTCCCGTCATCCGGCTTGGCGGTGCGGAGCGTGCGGCCCGTGCAGCTATTGCCGGTCGCGCTCACCACCACCGAGGTCACATCGGCCACCGCATCGGCGGGCACAAAGCCCGCGGGCAGCTCGCTCGCGGGCGCAGGAGCTGCCACAGCGGAGGTGACAGCCCCTATCCCAGAACCTACAAGTATTAGCGCAGCTCCGACTGCGGCAGATTTTCTCAACATAATGATCCCAAGGGTAAATAGACAGAAATGGTTGCTAATACCCGGACTTTCCCTTGCTATACCAACAGAAAGTCCGGGTTATTGAGCTTTTCGACCTCAATAACCTTGCATGCTTGACAAA
>NZ_JARBHJ010000054.1 GCF_028864145.1 Actinotignum schaalii
TGGTGGTGATCCGGGGACCAAGCCTGGTGGTGATCCGGGGACCAAGCCTGGTGGTGATCCGGGGACCAAGCCTGGTGGTGATCCGGGGACCAAGCCTGGTGGTGATCCGGGAACGAAGCCTGATGACGACCCGGGAACGAAACCGGGGACTCCCAGCCCTAATCCCACAAATTCGGGTACCGACAATGCAATCAGTTCCACTTCCGCCAAAAAGCTCGCGCATACAGGAACGGCAGCAGCTGGTGGTATTGCAGGAGTTGTACTGCTTCTTGCCACCGGCCTTGCCTTCGTTCGGTTGCGCCATTGGGATAGAAAATAACTACGGAAATTAGCCACTACGATTACGGGAAAACAGTAATGTAAACGAAGCCTCTGGAAACGAAGCTATAAAAGCTTCCTCCAGAGGTTTCGTTTACGTGGTAACGGTGCCGGGTTTCTATACTGCTGAGTGACGTTGCTCGCCAGGGGAGGAAATGAGCAAGAGCTACCTGGAGCCTTGATAATAAACGAAACAGGTCCGCTGCACTTCGGCAACGGACCTGGATGGTAAAAGAATTGTGAGTTATGCACCGCGGCGGCGCTTGGCAGCCCGCCGCTGCGCCAATTCATCCACCACTTCTTCTTCAGCACGTTCGGTGGGAAGTTCTGAAAGCGAACCCTGGATTTCACGCCAAACCCGGCCAACCGCGATGCCGAAAACAGCCTGGCCGCCCTTGACCAAATCAATCACTTCATCATCGGAGGTGCATTCGTAGACCGAAGCGCCATCGGACATGAGGGTGATACCGGCCAGATCTTCCACTCCGCGATCCTTGAGCTGTGCGATCGCAACCCGAATCTGCTGGAGCGATACCCCGGTATCCAAGAGGCGTTTGACCACCTTGAGAACCAGAATGTCTTTAAAAGAATAGAGACGCTGACTGCCGGAACCCGACGCATTTTGCACGGTAGGCGAAACAAGACCGGTGCGATCCCAGTAATCGAGTTGACGGTAGGTGATGCCTGCTGCCTTGCAGGCAATCGGACCGCGGTAGCCGGTTTCGGCGTCAAGCTCGGGAAGAGGATCGCCGAAGAGCATCGGTTGGGTGCGCCGATACGTCGCGTCCTTGGCAGTCGCGTCGCTCATAGTCTCTCCGTTTCGCAGCGTGGATTCTGGCCGGTTGCCAGTGTTAGCTACCACGATATAGCAGGCCGGCCAGCGGGTCAGCGCCCGGCGCGGCGTGTCTAAAGCTCAACTTGAGCTTTAGGGGAAGGCGCCGCAACCAAGCGCCGTTTACTACTCCCCTAGCTTACCGCACCCATCCTTGAGATTGGCTACTTCCCGCCACTTAAAGCCCGCGGCGCCGGCACGCTCCCACACGGGAAGCGGCCGGCGCCGTCGTTCCCATCGCGATGTGATAAACGATACATGCGATGTTATTGTGACAGTTGAGGTACCTGAGGCAAGCATGCGAGATGCCGCGCGCACGCCCCAGCGCCTACCTCACCTAGCCCTCGTAGGCAGCAATCTCCGCGGCGATGCGTTCCTTGAGCGAGGCCGGCGCCCAGGAAATATCCACCGCATTGCGCGCGAAACGCTTGAGGGTCTCCTCATCTGCCCCGGCTTCGTCCGCCACGCGTTGGTAATTCTCCGCGATATAGCCACCGAAATAGGCTGGGTCGTCCGAATTGACAGTAACCTTGACCCCCCGCTTATCCAGTTCGGTGAGCAGTCCCACCTTAGAGCCGTCGGACACCCAGGTATTGGAGATCGGGCAGGAGGTCAGACCGATACCGTGCTCAGCCATGTATTCCACCAACTCGGGCTTTTCCACCACATTCGTACCGTGGTCCACGCGGTCCACCCGCACGTCCTCGAGAACCTGACGAATATGCTCCGCTGAATCTGCAATATCAACATCGCAGTGCATCGTCAGCTGATAGCCCAGCTCGCGGGCCTTCGCGAAGACGGCCGCGAACTTGGCGGGCGGGTTGCCGGTTTCATCCGAATCAAGCCCCACGCCGATAATCCAGGGGCGGTACGGCAGGGATTCCAGCAGGGTTGCCATGGCGTATTCAGCCTGGAAATCCCGCAGGAAACACATAATCAGAGCGCTGTCCACACCCAGCTGTTCGCGCGCCTCAATCTGGGCACGGCGCAGCCCGGAGATCACGGTATGGAATTCCACCCCGCGCGAGGTATGCGCCTGCGGATCGAAGAACATCTCCACGTAACGAACGTTTTGGCGCGCTACCTTGCGGAAATACTCCATCGCGAGGTCATAGAAATCTTCCGCGGTAAGCAGCACGCTCATGCCTTCGTAATAAGCGTCCAGGAAAGAGGCGAGGTCATCGAATTGGTAGGAAGCCCGCACCTCCTCCTCGCTGGCGTAAGGGAGCTCCACACCATTGCGCGCGGCGAGCTTGAATTTGAGATCGGGTTCCAGGGTGCCTTCAATATGCAGGTGGAGCTCAACTTTGGGCAGACCCTGCACGAAGGGCGATATCGTGGTCATATTTTTCCTTTCTGCGCGGTGACGTTCGCGGGTACCTGTTACGTTACCGTGTTGCAATAACGGGATCGACGACGTCAAATTTGACGCAGTCAATGAGGCCGAGATCGGTGATCGCCCAATCGGGAATCGCGGTGATGGACAGGAAGATGAGCTGGCCAAAGGGCGAATCGAGATCCGCACCCAGCACCTCCCGGGCAGCCCGGTCCATCTCCGCTTCGGCGGTGGCCATATCTTCGGCTACCAGGTCGGCAACAATGCCACCCACCGGGAGGGGCAGGGAGGCAACAACCTCGCCATCACACACCGCAACCTGTCCCCCGCCCAGGCGGGAAACTTCGTTAATCGCCAGCGCGATATCCTCCGGGTTTACTCCCGCGCACACCACATTGTTATCGTCCGGGGCCGCCGAGGTGGCAATTGCCCCGCGCTTGAGGCCGAAGCCCTGAATAAAAGCAACGGGCAAATTCGTGGTTTTGCCGTAGCGTTCCGCTACGCATACATAAACGGCATCCTGGGCAGTATCGGGTTGTACTTTGCCGTCCACGACCTCGAGTTCCACCTCAGCGCCGGGGCGCTTGAAGGCAACATCCTTGGAGAGCACGATGGTGCGCACTCGCGCCGAGGTAGCCGAATCGGCAACCCGAACTGCGATGCGATCAGCGCTGACCGGGGCGAGCTTGAAAGTATCGAGCACCGCTGCGGTGCGCTGCGGTGCATGCGGGGCGTGCACGGCGGCACCGTTCTGCGCCACGATCCTCCCACCCTTGAGGACGGTGCGGGGCCGGAAATCATCGAGGGAATCAACGAAGAGAATATCCGCGAAACGCCCCGGAGCAATCGCACCGATGCGGTCATCGAGTTGGAACATCCGCGCGGTGTTAATCGTGGCCATCTGGATCGCGGTGACGGGATCAATTCCCTTCGCAATGGCCAGGCGCACCACGTAATCGAGGTGGCCGCGGCCCAAAATATCGGTGGCCGTCACATCGTCGGTACAGAAACCAACCCGGTGGGCCGGGGCGCCCATCTCGGTGATGAGCTTAATATTTTCCTCGAGCATCGGGGCGGCGGTGGATTCCCGGATAAGGATATTGATGCCGTTACGCATCTTCTCCAGTTCTTCTTCCGGAGAATAGGATTCGTGACACAGCGTCACGCCCGAAGCCGCGTAGCCGGCTACCCGGCGGGCATCCACGAGCGGTGCGCAGCCAAAGGCGTGCAGGCGGTTTTCCTCGGCCAGGTCCATGGCGGTGAGGACTTCTTCATCACCGTATTCCACCATTTCCTGCACGGTTTCCCACAAGCCTACGCATTCGGGCATGCGCTGCACTTTCCGATGGTCTTCCACCGCGAAACGGTGCCCCACGGTAGATTCAGGAACCGTGTAGGGAGCTTTAGCGGGCGCACCCCACCACACTCGCATGGAGGATTCTTCGGCTTCGGCCAGGAATTCCTTGACGCCTTCCAGGCCTGCGGATACCAGGATCTGGTCGAGGCCGGAAATAACGGAGGTTGTTCCGTAGCGGGATACCAGATCCGCGAACATCGTCACGGAAAGCTTGGAGCATTCGATGTGCTGATGCCCGTCAATGAGACCGGGAGTCAGATAGGCGCCGTCGGCATCAATAATGGTGGTGTTCGGGCCGCGCTGCGCGTCCACGTTCCCCACCGCGGCCACGCGCCCGTAAGCGATGGCGACGGAGGCGGGGTAGGTTTCCCCGGTGAGAACGTTTACCAGAATTCCGTTGTCAATAATGGTGTCGGCGTGGGCGCGCCCGTAGGCGACATCAAGAAGCTGACGATGAGGCATGAGTTTCTCCTAAAAATAATGACGTTGTTGCGGGGTGACGGTATGCGGCCTTTAGGCAGCGGTAATGAAGGCCCGGCGGGCAGCGCGTTCGCGTTCGCGCACCGGGCGCAGAGCCAGGTAGATTAGCGCGGAGGCGATCACTCCGGCGGGAATGGACAGATCCGGTGCCGCGGCGGGCACATCCACGAGGAGTCGGGTGAGCGGGCCCACCAGGTAGCCAGAGTTTGTGAAGAGCGCTGAGCAGAGCATGCCGCCCAGCAGCGCGGCCATTCCGGACCAGCGCACCCCACCGCTGCCCCAGTACGGGCCGTGGGATTCAATGGCCAGGCCGGAAAGATGGTAGGTGCCGTGCCGGGCCACCCAATCCAGCAAATATACGGTCACCCACGGCGCCAGCCAGATGCTTAGCGAGGCGGCGAAAGCATTGAGGAGGCTGTAGAACGCTTCCTGCTGGATCGCGAAAATGCAGATGGCCACGCAGATGAGGCTGTCGATGCACACGATAACCATGCGCGGAACGTGGATACCGGCGGTCTGCAAATTCAGGCCGGAAGAATAGAGGTTGGTGCCGTTTTGGAGCAGCAAACCGACCATAACAAGAATGAGGAAAGGCACCGCAAACGCCGGGCTGAGGATCGCCGGGACGGCCAGCGGATTAGAAAGTTCCACCTCAGCGGGAACCGCTACAGTTGCCATCGCGGCCCCGAGGGTCTGGAGTAGCACGTAGGGAATAAACCCACCCAGCGCCGCCCAGGTTCCCACTGCGAGTGGCGAAGAATTAGCGGGTAGATAACGGGAGAAATTTGCTCCGCTTGGCGCCCAGGAAAGCCCGCCCGAAACAATAACGAGCGAGGTTGCAGAAATCAGGGTGAAGAGCGAATCGGTACCCGCGGAGGCGCCCGGCGCGGCCTGCGGAATAATGAGGGCTGCTAACACAATAAAAGCCACCGTGAAAATCATGGTTGCGTATTTTTGTGCTGCCATGAGTATCCGGTGGCCAAGAAGGGGAAGAAGAAGCTGAATACCCGCAAGAAGAACGACGACGGTAATCTGCGCGCCGCCCTCCAGGGCGATACCCGCACGAGCGAGGAGTGCCTCACAGGCATAGTAAACGAGAATGAGTCCCCCGGCTTCGAAGCCGATGAGCATCAGCCAGGACAGAACTCCATTAATACGAGCACCGCGAGTACCGAGCGATGCTCGCGAAATGGTCATCGTGGTGGTGCCGGTTAGCGGCCCTTGAATGGAGGTCAGCGCGAGAAGCGGATATGCGATAACGTTGCCGATCACAATAACGGCGAGCGCTTGCGTGAATGAAAGTCCATAGAGTAGCACCAGCATGGCGCCGTAGGACACGGTAAAAATATTAGTGGTTGTGCCCGCCCACAGGAAGAAAAGATCGCGGGGGCGACCGTACCTTTCGTGGGGCGAAACAAGGTCGATACCTTGGGTTTCCACAGAACCTGACATTAATTGTCTCCTGCTAGTTGAGGTGCCCAGCATGACCTGGGTTCGGTTCAATCGATATGAAGTTGTACTGCCACACTACTCCTGAGTGGGCGGTGCTGTCTGCCTGACGTGACTCACTTTTGCGCAAAAAGGCTGCTTACCGGGGTGTGGGCTGGCCTGAGTGCAGTGAGCGGAGGTCAAAAACGCGCTCCTTGAGTACCGCGGCGGAACGTAATTTAGCGCAGTTCCACTTCGATATTTTCTGTGAGAAGAGCGCCGTAAAGCCGCGCGACAGTGGTACCGTCCTCGGCGGCTTGGTTGAGAGCGCGTTCGGAGGCGACGGGTGTTTTCTTTGCGAGTTCTGTGGCCAGCTGGGTGGTAATCATCACTGCCTGGGCGTGCGCGGAATTCTTGACGCTGCGAATCTGACGCAGATCGTAGCCGGCTTCCAGGAGCATCACGCAGTAGCGCACAATATCCGCTGATTGTGCGGAAAGGCGCCCCCGCGCATCGGTAGCAAGGATGCCGGCGGTTACGAGTTCCTCAATAGTACCCAGAGCCGCTCCGGTCATATCTGCTAGTTCGGCTTGGGTAATACGTTCGCCCGGTTTTGGGCGGCGCACTTCCGGTGCGGCGACGGCGCGCATTCCCCCGGGGCGCCCCGGGGCCTCAATGATTCCCTCATCGAGCTGCCGCAGCTCCTCCCGGATTTGATCGAGAGGTAGAAAGCGGTCGCGTTGTTCCCTCAGGATGAAGCGCAAACGCTCGGTATCCGAGGTAGAAAAGAGCCGCTGATTAGTGGCGGTGCGATAGGGAGAAATGAGATCAATGGATTCGTAGTGCCGGATTTTCGAGACCGAGAGCATGGGGAATTCATCGGTGAGGGCACGGCGAACCTCCCCAATGCGCAGAGTTGGTTCGTGGCTGAGATCATGGGGCCAGGTGCTCGGACTACCATCTGCCCGCACACGGTGGGTTGCGGAAGTGGACGGGTAGGAAGAATCGGGCGTGGCCGTAGAAGCGCGAGAAATCACCGGTGTATCACGCACCGGCTCGCGAAGCGTAGAAAGTTAACCGGAATTTTCCGATTTGGATCTCATCACCGGTGCGGAGCGCGGCATCATCCACCCGTTCCCGATTGACGTAGGTGCCGTTGAGAGAACCGGAATCCCGCACATGGAAAGTATCACCACGGCGGAAGAACTGAACGTGCTTACGGGAAACGGTGACATCGTCAAGGAAAATATCGGCACGCGGGGAACGCCCTGCATTTGTTACTTCCCCATCAAGAAGGAATCGAGCCCCGGAATTAGGGCCGGAGAGTGCAATGAGGAGCGCGGAGCCGGCGGGGAGGGCATCAATAGCTGTGCATTCTTGCGGGCTGAGATGCCGTTCAGCCACCGGTTGATCAGGCTGCGCACCAATAGCGGTGAAGCGAGAAGTTTCCGTAGGTGCGGGTGCGGCCGACCTCGGGTCAAATTGTTCAGCCATATGACTTCTCCTTCACTGCCCTGGAATGCTCCCCCGGGCGCGTCTTTATCGGTAACAATCCTATAACGATTCGGGGTGATAACTCTAGTGAGGCCATCCGCCCTTGAGGCGATTCGGAGGCATCGCTCCGCAGTGATTGCGCGGAACTGAGCGCATCGCAGCTCCGCGCAAAGAGCGGGCTACGTCACCTTCTGGGATTTGTATTTTTCTGTGCTCATGAGGTAATCTCATGTGGTCCACGTGGCGATAACCCGATGTAGAAATCAGGTTATCGAAACGGGGATAGCGCTAAGTTTTCTTATCGCTTCGGGCTATGGCGCAGTTTGGTAGCGCACTTGACTGGGGGTCAAGGGGTCGTGGGTTCAAATCCCGCTAGCCCGACAATGTGATGTCCCGCGTCATAGGTCCGCCTGTGACGCGGGATTTTTCGTGTTTTCGGGCGGGATGTCCCACGTGATATGTCCGGGTATGTCCCGCGTCATGTGTCCGTT
>NZ_JARBHJ010000055.1 GCF_028864145.1 Actinotignum schaalii
AACCCCGGGCGGTCCAGTCGGGTGGGGCGTGTGGGTTTGCCCCCGCCCGACCGTCGAACGGGGGGGCGGGTATTTTTTTGGATACATTAAAAACCAGGGGGGCCCCCCCATCGTTGCGAACCCCCCCCCACCCCAAGGTTGACACCTTAGCTTTGCGGTTTAGGTTTAGTACATGCCGCCCATGCCGCCGTCACCCTGCGCGGCCGGAGCCGGCGGTTCGGGCTTGTCCGCCACCACGGCTTCGGTGGTGAGGAACAGGCCGGCAATGGAAGCCGCGTTCTGCAGCGCCGAGCGGGTCACCTTGACCGGATCCATCACGCCCGCCTCCATGAGGTTGACATATTCGCCGGTGGCCGCGTTGAGGCCCTCGCCCTTGGGGAGGTTGCGCACCTTCTCGGCCACCACGCCGCCCTCGAGGCCGGCATTGCTGGCGATCTGCTTGAGCGGAGCTTCGATAGCGTAGCGCACGATGGCCGCGCCGGTCGCTTCGTCACCCTCGAGCTTGAGGTCGGCGAAAGCTTCCTTACCGGCCTGGATAAGGGCCACGCCACCACCGGCGACGGTGCCTTCTTCCACGGCCGCCTTGGCGTTGCGCACGGCGTCCTCGATGCGGTGCTTGCGTTCCTTGAGTTCTACCTCGGTAGCCGCACCGGCCTTGATAATCGCTACGCCACCGGCAAGCTTGGCCAGGCGCTCCTGGAGCTTCTCGGTGTCGTATTCGGAGGTGGAGTTCTCGATCTGGGTGCGGATCTGGGAAACGCGACCGTCGATCTGCTCCTGGTCGCCAGCGCCGTCCACGATGGTGGTGTTTTCCTTGGTAACAACCACCTTGCGGGCACGGCCGAGGAGCGTGAGATCGGTGTTCTCCAGCTTGAGACCAACGGACTCGGAAATGACCTGGCCGCCGGTGAGGATGGCCATATCCTGGAGCATTTCCTTGCGGCGATCACCGAAGCCCGGGGCCTTGACGGCCACGGAGCGGAAGGTGCCGCGGATCTTGTTGACCACGAGGGTGGCCAGCGCTTCGGATTCCACATCCTCAGCGATGATGAGGAGCGGGCGATCTGCCTGCATAACCTTTTCGAGAACCGGGAGGAGTTCCTTCTGGTTGGAGATCTTCGAATCCACGAAGAGGATGAAGGGATCTTCCAGAACGGCTTCCTGGCGCTCGGCGTCGGTCACGAAGTAGGGGGAGAGGTAGCCCTTGTCGAAGGACATACCTTCGGTGAGCTCAAGCTCCAGCTCCAAGCCGGAGGACTCTTCCACGGTGATGACGCCTTCCTTGCCGGCCTTATCCATGGCTTCGGCGATGACCTCACCAATTTCCTGGTCACCGGCCGAAATGGCGGCGGTGGAGGCGATCTCTTCGCGGGTATCAACTTCCTTCGCGTCCGCGAGGAGGCGTTCGGTCACGGCCTTGACCGCGGTATCGATGCCCTTCTTCAGCGCGATGGGGTTGGCGCCGGCGGCCACATTGCGCAGGCCTTCCTGCACGAGGGCCTGAGCGAGAACAGTTGCGGTGGTGGTGCCGTCACCGGCGATATCGTCAGTCTTCTTGGCGACTTCCTTGACGAGCTCAGCACCGATACGCTCGTAGGGATCTTCCAGCTCAATTTCCTTGGCGATGGACACGCCGTCATTCGTGATGGTGGGGGCGCCCCACTTCTTATCGAGAACGACGTTACGGCCCTTGGGTCCCAGCGTCACCTTGACGGTGTCCGCGAGGAGATTGAGGCCGCGCTCCATGGAGCGGCGTGCTTCCTCATCAAAAGCAATGGTCTTTGCCATGCGATATTCCTCCAGAATCACTGTGGCCGGTGCCCGCGACGGACGACTTCCCGCGCGAAGCCTTTCTTCGCTCACGGTCAGCCTCACCAACCAGGTGGACTTATCACTCACATACTCGGAGTGCTAACAGAGATTCTGGCACTCTCTAGGCGTGAGTGCAAGCTGTGGTTCAGGTACGACGACGCAGCAGCCACCCGCCAGAAAAACGCGATATGCCCGCAATTCCGCGCACCTAGCTCCGGATGAGCGTCCCGAAAACTTGAGTGGGAAGCGCTCAAGTTTTAGCGACTGGCGAAGCCGGGAATCTTGACGTGCGGTTCTTTAGCCGCGGGTATCTCCCGCCAGCACGACGACGATGCTATCTCCGCTCGCGCTGGCGTTTTCAACGAAATCGGTGATTCCCAATTCGGCACCAATGGCTTCCACGGTGGGTAGATCAGCGGCCGCCGGATAGAAAATCTGGGAGTGCGCCGGCGCCGCGTGCTGGTAGTTACCGATCGAGGTGGTAGTGAAGCCAGCTTCGGTGAGTTGGCGCTGGTGGGCGGCGGCATACCCGGAAATCCCGGAGGCGTTGAGGATGAGGGTGGAACGGTTGTGATCCACCTCAGCGGCCGGAGTCGGGGAAGCTGATGGTGAAGCTTCTTCCGCGGGCGCCGGTGCCTCCGAAGCGGGAGCAGGGCTGCCTTCCGCGCCCGATCCTTCAGTGCCCGCTTCGGGCGCTGGCGTTGCGGACTGGGCCGGTGCGCTCACGCCCGGTTTCTGGGAGGGTGGCGCTACTGAAATCTGGTTCATTTTGACAATGCCGTACCCGAGAGCCGGGGCAAGAATGAGGATAGCGATAAGCGCGATCCACCACTTTGCCGAGGATTCGCGCTTACGGTGCGCCCCGCGGGTTGTGCGCTGACGCGCCGCGATATCAAATTCGTCTACTGGGTACTTTCCTGCCACACCGTTAGCCTAGCTGTTTTCAGCTGCACAATCAGCGGTGACGCGGCACGCAGCCGCCATGAATTACGCGCTACCCCGCGCTCGTCACGCAGCGCGTCACTCGCCGCGGCCGCCGCGTTCCTTATCGCGCAGATCCCGCAAACGGGTAATAGCCCGCACCACATCCGGATACTCCACTTCAGCACGCGGGTTATTGAGGATGCCGGACAGAATAAGGTAGTAGCGGGTGGGAGTCATGCCCAAGGCCCGAATTGCCTCAGTTTTCGTGCGGTACACGGCCCGCCACCGCATCTCCGTGGTGAGGACGCGCAGCTCGTCGTCGTGCAAGGCAGGCCCGGCACCGCGCAGGAAATCCTCCCAGGTAGCTTCTCCGCTACCCTCGCTCGAAGGCGCGCCCGCAAAAGGAGGTTCCTCACTCCGGTACTCTGACACTATGCAGCCTCTTTCCGAAATCATCAGCCCCGATTGGGCCCGGGCTCTTGCCCCTGTTGAACCTATCATTCACGAGATGGGAACGTTCTTACGCGAGGAGAACGCGGCCGGGCGCGGCTATCTTCCCGCGGGCAAGAATGTGCTGCGCGCTTTCACGTATCCCCTGGATGCCGTCAAAGTGCTCATTGTGGGGCAGGACCCCTACCCCACCCCCGGTAATGCGGTGGGACTCTCCTTTAGCGTGGCGCCGAATGTTGCCCCGCCGCGCTCGCTCGTCAATATTTTTCGGGAATTGCACGACGACGTTGGTGCCCCGCTTCCCAGCAGCGGTGACCTCACGCCGTGGTGCGAACAGGGTGTGATGCTGCTCAACAGAGTGCTGACCGTGACCCCCAATAACGCTAATTCCCACCGGGGGCGCGGCTGGGAGAAGGTCACCGATCACGCGATACGCACTCTCGCGGCGCGCGGGAAACCGCTCGTAGCAATTTTGTGGGGCCGCAATGCCCAGGAGCTGCGCCCGCTGCTGGGAAACACCCCGGTCATCGCCAGTCCGCACCCCTCGCCGCTTTCCGCCTCCCGCGGTTTCTTCGGCTCCAAGCCTTTCTCGCGGGCCAATGCACTTCTGGCCGAGCAGGGTGCCAGTCCGGTGGATTGGCGCCTGCCCTAGGAACCCGAACATATTAATTTACTAAGGCGTAGTATGAAACTAAGTGCGGGATTCCCACCCGCATATCACGCCGTTTCTCATGTGGTTTCACAGTTGACGCCGCATCGGGAATTATTTTCCACGGGGGTATCCATGGCCACTCACGCAGCCACTTTCGGGCGTCTTGCCCTTGCCGCCGCGCTGGCCGGCGCCGGCATTTTCCTTCCCACCACCGCGACAGCGGGTGGGCCTGACCCGCGCCTCACCGTTGCCGGAAACGTCGTGAATCTTACCGGTGGCGGAGTAAATTGCCATGGCGGGAATACCTGCGTGGAGAAGGTGGGCGACGTCGCCCATGTGAGTTACACGCTTCAGGTAGCCCGTCTCCTGGGATCTTCTGATCATGTCCAGAGCGCGCAGGGCGTGGCTGTTTTTGTTCCTACGGTACTGGAGAACGTACACATCACGGTCACCGGTGTTCCGGACCACGCCACTCTCGAGACCCTCCAGGCGCAGCCTGATTTCGATTGGGAAAGTCGCTGGACGGTCCCCATCAAGCCCGTGGATCAGGAGCTGCCCATCTGGAATGTACGCCGAGGCGAGCAAGGGGCAGTTACCGTTGATCCCGAGCTCAATCCCGGCCGGGATCCCGAAACTTTCCCCTGGTATCCCCATATCGGGCCGGATTTCGAGGATATGAATCTGGGTGTGTGGCATATGAAGGCCGATAGAGCCGTGTCCACAGATCCGCCGTCGTACCAGGCCTACGACGGCGTGGTCGGGAATATGGCTCTGTACGACGAATATTCTTTCGGACTGCGAGGCCCGGGCGTCTACACGCTCCGGGTGGAAGGTGATGTGGCGGTGCAATCGGAGGTAACCGTACTTCCCGTGCGGGCCACGAATAAACTATGGAAATGCTCGCAGGAAGGCGGCGGGCCCGGTTCGTATATCGAAGGCTGCCAGAGTCTACAAGAATTTGAGTGGGGCCGCATGGGTGATCTGCCCGTCTATTCGCTCAGCGATCCGGCGGTGAATGCCGCGGCACGCGAAAGGGTGACGGATGCCGGTCTGACCGGCTCTCCGCAATGCGTGGTCACGAAGGAAACCGGGCGCAGCGATCTTATCGGGACAGATATTGAAGGCTCATTAGGGGCAGGCGATTGGTATGCCTACACCTATGCCCTCTACGCCAATCCCGCGGTCACGTATGACCTCAGCGGTATTGGTGAGGACGGCTGCGATCAGGCTGCCGCGGTGATCACGCTATGCGAACAGCCGGAGCCTTCTGAATCGCCGGAACCGGAGCCGTCCACTACACCAGCACCGGAACCCAGCGACCGAAGCGTTCCCCGCCCGACGCCGTCCACGCCCGCGCCGCCGGTTTCTACCCCTACCGTTCCGGCTACTATCGGCACTCCTATAGTTCCGAGCACTCCGATTTTTCCCAGCACACCGCCTTCGGTGAGCACGCCTGCGCCTACGCCACCGACAAATGTGCCAACCCAGCCCAGCACCACCCCAACTCGGACGGCGAACATGCCCACGCCGCGCCCAACGCCGCTACAATACACCGGAGCGGACTCTGCCGCAGGACTGGCACTCGCGGCGCTGTTGGGCGGGGCCGGATTAGCGCTCGCGGCCTGGCGCAGGTTTCGGGGCTAAAGCCGGGCTTTCTCAGTATCCCTTTTGAGTAGGCAGCTGCGGAACCGGGTTGGGAGTAACAAATCGCCCGACCGCTAATGCGTTGAGTTCCTGCAATTCAGCAGGGTGGGAATCATAGTAATTTTGGTGGTTCCGGTACGCTTCGGCGGCCAACCGATTACGCATTTCCTGCCACGCCTCCGGCCACCGCGGATCTTTCGGTTCAATTTTCCCAACCGTGAAGCACCTTACCCGCATCTCCTCCAAAATCCGCAGGCATGCCAGGGTGTAATCAAAACGGTTGATACCCAAAGCAAGAGGTCTCTTATTACAAGTAAAGACTCCGAAAGATACACCCGCGAAAGTCACCCGTGTTATCTCCGAGAAATAAATCTCCCGATAAAAGACCGGCGCAAAGCTGGACCACACTTTTTGATTATCTACACCAAAACGCCGCTTGTACCCCATCCACAGAAACCAAGAACAAAAAACCATCAAACCGGAGCAACAAATAATTCCGATAGTGGCATCATCAGGACGACTCGCCTCATCAGCGGTTGCTAACGCAATAACCGTTATAGCCATAACAATTAAACCCGGCCACCCAAAAGCAAACCAAATTTTAGCTTGGGAAAATACCCGCGGCTCGCGCGGATATTTACTTATTTTCCGCAAACGGCGCTGGATCCCGGGCGCCGCAGCAGTAAATGCACCAACTGGAAGGGACATAGAAACCTCCATAACCAGGAGCCGCTGCGGCTACCGCGTCTCAGTCAAATGATCGATCAGACGCGGCTGCCAATACCACGCACTACCCACCACTAACGATACGATACGACAACGGAACCAACCACAGAGCATGCTTCTTCTGCCACATGAGAGCACTTAACCCCATATGGTGTTGCTGGGTGTGCCTTAAAAATAAATCGCATTTTTTCAGAACTGCACGCCAAGAACCACCGCACGAAAATCAATCACATTAAATGCACCTGACCATTCAGAATAAACCATGTCCCTACCAGAAAACACCAGTGAGCACACTATGTGCCTCTCATTTCCCCAGCCGTTTCCCTCAGCCCGATACGATTCAGGTTATAATTCCTAATATATTGAGCAATCTCAACGAATTTATCTACGCCTTTGGCGTAGCCCAAATTCAGCTTCGGGATAGTCCAGTGTTGGGTATCCACAAGAGTTCAGAATAAGGGGCTCCGCCACACCTCGTATTTTTACCAACACTACGAATGGATAAGACATGAAGAAATCAATAGCAGCGTTCGGGAGCGCCGCTCTTGCTGTTGCGCTCGCCGGGATAGGTTTGCTTCTACCCACCACTGTTAGTGGCTCCGATATGCAGTGGGGCCGTGGTATTAATTCCCTGACTGGCGGCGCGGTTAACTGCCAGGGCGGCGATACCTGTGTGGAGAAAGTGGGTGACGTCGCCCATGTGACCTATACAGTACAGACCACTCCCCTAGTTCTATCCTCTGACCATATTCAAACAACACGAGGCACCTCCATTTTCGTACCCTCCGTACTGGAAAATGTGAAATTCACTCTCACCAGTGTCCCGGATCGTGCCTGGGAGGTTGCGGAGAATTCTGATCTTCGCGTAACAACTACGATTCCCGTAAGAAGCGTGGAACAAGACATTCCCGTTATTGAGGTTACGCGCGATTCCTCCGGTTGGCTAGAAACGCCGGACAGCGGCGGAGTTATTTCCACCGATTTCACCGATCCAAACTTTGGGATATGGCGTACCCCGGCAAGCACCGCAAAGGCAGGTGAAGAACCATCGTATCTTGGCTATAGCGCGCCGGTAAAAAATATGGAGATGTACGACGAATACGGGTAAATAGACAGAAATGGTTGCTAATACCCGGACTTTCCCTTGCTATACCAACAGAAAGTCCGGGTTATTGAGCTTTTCGACCTCAATAACCTTGCATGCTTGACAAA
>NZ_JARBHJ010000056.1 GCF_028864145.1 Actinotignum schaalii
CTGACCCACACCCGGGACCGGGCCAAACTCCCGGCCCAAAAAATCGGGGCGTTTATCATGGGTTATCCCTAGGGCATGGGGTTGGTGCCCGCCGCCCGCCCATGCGCGGGCGCGGGAGCGGACTACCTCGGGGTTGCCCAACTTGCCGAAGCACTCGCGCTGGTCCGGGAATGGGGGGAGCGGCCAGTTGAAGGCGAGGCGCTGGCAGGCCACCCGGCCCTGCCCCCGGTTTTCTCCTGGATTTACACGCCCGATAGTGACCTCGGCCCCGCGCTGAAAGCCGGAATTGAACTCTCGGTGGGGGATACCTGGATGATTGAGGCGGTGGCGCGGGCCGCGCAAGCTACCGGCCACACCGCCCGGGTTCACCTGAGTGTGGATAGCGGGATGACCCGCGAGGGCTTCAACTTGGAAGATATCCCCGCGGCCGCACAACTGCTCGCCGAACACCAACACGCCGGGCACCTCGAAGTCGTCGGCATCTGGAGCCACCTGGCCTGCGCGGATGACCCGGATAGCGAAGCCACCACCAGCCAGATCGCCGCTTTCGACGAAGCCCGCAGCCTCGCCGCACGTGCCGGCCTCACCCCGCGCTTGGCCCACCTTTCCGCCTCCAGCGGGGTGCTCTGGCACCCGCAGGCCCGCTACGATATGGTGCGCCCCGGCATTATTCTGTACGGGCTCAGCCCCGAACCGCGACGCACCCTCGCCTCTGACCTGGGCTTACGCCCCGCCATGCGCCTGGAATCCGAACTCCTCACCACCCGCCAGCTTTCCCACCGCGCCGGCGTTTCTTACGGGCACACGGTCGTTGTGGATGGCGGGGCCGTGCTCGGCGTCGTACCGCTGGGATATGCCGATGGGGTTCCGCGGGCACTGTCCAATAAGGGCTATGTCACCGTCGGGGAGGGTGCGGCCGCCCAGCGCTCGCCCATCACCGGGCGGGTGTGCATGGACCAGTTTGTGGTGCGCCTGGACGGGCCGTTGCCTGCCGGCACCCCGGTGGTGCTTTTTGGTGACCCGGCCCGCGGGGAGGTGAGCGCCGCGCAATGGGCGCTGGCCAGCGGCACGATTTCTTATGAGATTATCACTCGAGTGGCGGCCCGGGTCCCGCGCCTGTACGTGAAGTAGGCACCCACGCGACCTACGCCCGCGGCCTCGAAGCGACGTAGAATAGCACGGTGACTGAGAAGATCCTTATTGAGGACGCCGAGGCGATGCACGCCGTTGGCTGCGCCCTCGGAAAACTCCTGCGCGGCGGCGACCTCATCATGCTCAACGGGCCGCTGGGCGCCGGAAAAACCACAATGACCCGCGGAATTGCGGAAGGTATGAACGTGGGCGGGCGCGTGACCTCCCCGACGTTCGTGATCGCCAATGTGCACCGCTCGCGGGTGGGCGGCCCCGACCTCGTCCACGTGGATGCCTACCGCCTCACCTCCCTGGAAGAACTGGACGCCCTGGACCTGGATTCCTCCCTGGAAGAATCCGCCACCGTGGTGGAATGGGGCGAGGGCAAAACCGAGGTCCTCACCAATGACCGCCTCGATATCGATATTGAACGGCCCGTGGGCGCCGCGGCCGGCAGCGATGTGCTCGACCTGTACGTCGATTCGCCGCGCACCCTCAGCCTGCGCGCTTCCGGCCCGCGTTCGCGCCAGCTCGCCGCAGACCTGCTCGCCTCGTATCACCAGGAGAATGCTTCATGAATATTTTGACGATTGATACCAGCGACCTGTCCGTGGTGGGCCTGGTCCGCGTGGAACATTTGGGGAACGACGGCGCCGCCGGGCAGATCGCCACTCTGGCCCGCGAAGTATCCCCGGATTCGCGCCACCACGCCGAAACCCTCACCCCGATGGTCAAGGCAGTCCTGGAAGCAGCCGGGGTAGAACGCGCCGATGCCATCGTGGCGGGGACCGGCCCCGGGGCTTTTACCGGGCTGCGCGCCGGCCTGGTGACAGCCCGCACCCTTGCTTTTGCCTGGGATGTGCCGCTCTACGGCGTTTCCTCCCTGGAAGTGCGGGCCCTGGGCGCGCTGCGCGAGGGAGCCACCCGCGCGCTCGCGGTCATCGATGCCCGGCGTAAGGAACTGTATGTGCTGAGCGCAGAAGCAGCACCGGCTGCCCAGAGCGCGGCGCGCGGCGAACTCACCGTGACGGACGGCCCCCGGATTATTCGCCCGGCCGAGGTACCTGCATTGCGTGGGGAACATACCAGCGTCGTCGTATCCCATGGAGATATGTATCCGGAACTGAGCGGGGCGCGCGTGGTGGAATGTGAACCGGAGCTCATGGTGGCGCGTGCGGGTGCGAAGCTCGCGGCGGGTGAGGCGCTCGATACCGAGCCGCAGTATTTGCGCCGCCCTGATATCGCGCAGGGTGTGGCCCAGCCGGCGGGCAGCGGTTACCTCGGCAGCTAGGCGCGCGATGGCGAGTGAAATACCGCGGCACTGGCGCGATGTGCCGGTGCGGCGTGTGGTGGCCGATCCTTCCTGGGCGCGTGACCTGGCACGTTTCGACGCCGCGCAATTTGGGCCGCGGGAGGCCTGGCCGCGCGGAGCCTGGGAACAGGCGCTGCGGGCCAGTAGCGAAGCCTACTTGCTCTACACACTCACCGACGTACCAGGCGATACTGCTGCCTCTATTAACGCGCTCGATGATATGCATCCTCCTATCCTGGCGGCCGGCGGGGTGAGCCTGGGGGTGGAAGCCGAAATCCTCACCCTCGCGGTGGCGCAGGCGGTGCGCGGGCAGGGCCTGGGCGGAGCGCTCCTGGATGACCTCATGACTCTGGCGTGCGATGCGGGTGGGGAAACCATGTTCCTGGAGGTCCGCTCGGACGACCCGATTGCCACCGGACTCTA
The DNA here is from genome assembly GCF_028864145.1 of Actinotignum schaalii. Lineage (GTDB taxonomy): Bacteria > Actinomycetota > Actinomycetes > Actinomycetales > Actinomycetaceae > Actinotignum > Actinotignum schaalii_B. The sequence continues at coordinate 2,867 of NZ_JARBHJ010000056.1, forward strand.
CGCCTCGCGTGGCTTTACCGCGGTGGGGCGGCGCCCGGGTTACTATCACGGGGCGGATGCCACGATTATGCGTTGCGCGCTGCGCAGCGATGCGGAAACTGGAGTTGGTGAGCAGGCAGGCGCCGGCGAGGAATGAGCATTAAAGGAGTAAGATTGGCGGGCGTGAGTACAACAGTTTTGGGAATCGAAACCTCGTGTGATGAAACGGGGATCGGGATCGTACGCGACGGCGAGCTGCTGGCGGATGTGACCGCCACTTCTATGGATGAATACGCCCGCTACGGCGGCATTATCCCGGAGATTGCCTCGCGTGCTCACCTCCAGCAAATGGTTCCCACCTTGAAGGCGGCCCTGGAGAAGGCCGGCGTGGGTCTGGGCGATCTGGATGCGATTGCGGTAACCGCCGGCCCGGGGCTCATTGGTTCGCTGACCGTTGGAGTTTCCGCCGCGAAATCCCTGGCCTTGGCGCTGGGCATTCCGCTCTACGGCGTTAATCATATTATTGGCCACCTGGCGGTGGATCAGCTGGCCAGCGGGCCCTTCCCGGAGAGCTTCATTGGCCTGGTGGTTTCCGGTGGGCATTCCTCGATTCTGCACGTGCGTGATATTGCCGGGGATGTGACGGAGCTGGGTGGCACCCTGGATGATGCCGCTGGTGAAGCTTTCGATAAAGTGGGGCGCCTCCTCGGCCTGCCCTACCCGGGCGGCCCGCATATTGACCGCCTCTCAAGGACCGGCAACCGGGATGCGATTCGTTTCCCGCGCGGCCTGGAAGGTGGAAAGAATAAGGCACGCCACCGCTACGATTTCTCCTTCTCCGGGCTAAAAACCGCGGTGGCTCGCTATATTGAGGGCCTGGAGGAACGCGGCGAAGAAGTCAATGTTCCCGATATTGCCGCCGGTTTCACTGAAGCTATTACCGATACCCTCACGGATAAAGCCCTGCGGGCCTGCGAAGATAAAGGCTGTGACACCCTGGTGGTGGGCGGGGGATTCTCCGCGAATTCCCGGCTGCGGGAACTGGCCGCCCAGCGCGGAGCCGAACGCGGGATCAACGTGCGCATCCCAGCGCTGCGCTACTGCACCGATAATGGCGCCATGATTGCTGCCCTCGGGTACAGCGTGGCGGTCAGCGGGCGGGCGCCGTCGCCCCTCGATATAACGGTGGACACGAATATGCCCCTCGATCTGGTAGCTTTCTAAGCTTCTACCACCCTTCGCGTTCGGCGACGATAGCGCGATGCTCGCCGAGAATCCGGGTGAGGATCACGGTGGCCGCGCTGTCCCCGGCGTTCTTGTGCAGCTTGAGTTGTTTGCGGAAGAGCGCCGGGTCAATATCGGTTCCGCGTTTTTTGATTTCAGCCCGCACGACGCCGCGTTTGCGCAGCTCGGCAGCCACGGTTTTAGCGTGCAGCGGGAGCACGTCCAGTATTTTGAAACGGGCGAGGAGCGGAGAGGCGACGGCGTCGCCGCTTAAATACGCGAGCCCGGGCGAAATCGGAGCCAAATCAAAATCGCTACACACCTGGTCGAGGCCGCCCGCGCGCATAAGCGCCGGATCCGGTTCGTACAGGTACGCATCCAGGGGCCGGGCCGGCAGGGGAGCGGCCGACTGGCTCGGATCCCCGCGCCAGGTGCGGTAGTAGCCGACCAAGTTCCCGGTGGCGGAAGTGGCGGCGCCGTCGCCATCCGCGCGCCCGGGCTTTTCGGTGAGGATCGTGGCGCCGCGCCCCGGATCGCGCGTCCCAAACCACGCCACCGCCTCCACGAGGTCCCCGTCCACGCTCACCCAATCGACGAAGGCATCGGCGGGCAAATCCGCCCACCGAATCCCGGGCCCGAGCTTAATCCCGGTCACCCGGAACTCGCGCGCCAGCGCAATAGCATCGCTGAGGGCCGGCTGCCAGTCCTCGGGGTGCGAAATCCGCTTGCCCCGCGCATCGCGCCGCGCCGGATCCAGCCACAGCCCCTCGCGGCTCTCATAGCTACCGAGCAGGGCGTATCCGTCTGTTGGTACGACGGCGCAACCGGCATTAGCCTGCGCGAAATGAGCGGTAACCGGGTCACGCTCCACTCCCAGGGCGGTCAGGCCGGCGTCGGTGAAAGCCTGGGAATCCGCCCCGATCCCGCAGCCGAAATCGAGCACCTCGCGCACGTTGGCGCGGGCGAAAACCGAGGCGTGCTGGCGAGCTACGCTGGCACGGGTGGATTGCTGGAGGCCGGCGTCGGTGAAGAACATACGGGTGGCGCGCTCCCCGAATTTGGCGCGGGCGGCATCACGCAGCCGGGTCTGGGTGAGAACAGCGGAGCTTTGCTCGGGGGTGAGCCCGCGTTCGCGCAGCTCAGTGGAAAGTTTGAAAGCATCGGCCACGTTATGGGCCGGCATGGTGGCGAGGAGGGCTTGCCCGGCGGGGGAGGTGAGCCAGTGGGCGACGTCGAGCTGTTCCACGCTTCCAAGCCTAGCGTGCCCGGGCGGGCGGGGCCTAACGCGTCCGGGGGAGTTCCTGGCGCGAGCTGCCCCTACCTGGCAGACTATGTGATATGGCTAATATTCCGACATTGACATTGAACGACGGACACACCATCCCGCAGCTCGGCTTCGGCGTTTTCCTGGTGGAGCCGCAGGAGGCGCAGCGCGTGGTGAGCGAGGCGCTGGCCACCGGCTATCGGCATATTGACACCGCAGCCATTTACGGTAATGAAGCTGAGGTGGGGCGCGCGATTGCGGCCTCCGGTATCCCGCGCGAGGAGCTTTTTATCACCACGAAATTGTGGAATGACCGGCAGGCCGATGCGCCGGCCGCACTGGCGCAATCCCTGGAGAAACTCGGGCTTGATTACGTGGATCTCTACCTCATCCACTGGCCGGCACCGCAGCAGGGGCTGTACGGGGAAGCGTGGAAGGATCTGGTGAGCTTCCGGGAAGCCGGGTTGGTCCGTTCGGTGGGCGTATCCAATTTCCAACCTGCGCATCTCAATCGCATCGTGGCTGATGGCGGCGTCGTACCGGCCGTGAACCAAGTTGAGCTGCACCCGCGTTTCCAGCAACGCGAAGTTTCCCAGTATTGTGCCGCGCGCGATATCAAGATTGAGGCGTGGGGGCCGCTGGGGCAGTCCAAGTACGGGCTTGATGAACTGGAGCCGATTGCGGCCGCGGCCCGCGCGCACGGGAAAACCGCCGCGCAGGTCACGTTGCGCTGGCATCTGCAAAGTGGGCATATTGTTTTCCCGAAAACCACGCACCGGGCGCGCATGGAGGAGAATATCGACGTCTTCGATTTCGAGCTCAGCGCCGCGGAAATGCAGGCGATTGCCGGGCTGGATGCCGGGGAAGCCGGGCGGGTGAGCTCCCATCCCGATGAGGTGAACTGAGCGCGCGGAACGGCGGAAGCGCGTGCGCGGCGCGGTAGGTGTGAATGTCCGGAGTCCTACGGTTGAGCGCGCGCCGTGCGAGAAACTTCGCTTTTCGCAAATCCTTAGCACTCACCTTGACTGAGTGCTAAGTGCGGCTTACCTTTAATAGCGGACGTAGTTCATGCTACGGCTTGTGCTTAGTGCGGGCCCGGCCCCCGCGACGGCGGGTCCCGGTTCTGAGCGCGTTTGTAGTGCACGAGTTGAGAAGTAAGGAGGAGCCGCATGTCGGTCTCCATTAAGCCGCTTGAGGATCGCGTTGTTATCCGTCAAGCTGAAGCAGAAACGACCACCGCTTCCGGTCTGATCGTTCCCGATACCGCTTCGGAAAAGCCCCAGGAGGGCACCGTTCTGGCGGTGGGCCCGGGCCGTATTGATGACAAGGGCAACCGCGTTCCCATGGATGTCAAGGTGGGGGACGTTGTGGTGTACTCCCGCTACGGTGGCACCGAAGTCAAGTACGGCGGGGATGAATTCATCATCCTCTCCGCGCGTGACGTGCTCGCCGTGGTGGAAAAGTAACACCACCTAGGCAACCTAGGCAGCGCCGTTTTTGCGGTAACTAGTAGCGCCGCGATTGTGCGGCAACGTAGTACGTGGTGGGGCTGGCTCTCTCGGGCCGGCCCCACCACGTTTTTGCATACTTGGGGTTAATAGACAAAAATAGTTGCTAATGACGGCGTGTCGTTAGCTCCCGATCCGGCCTTTACGGATGTTTAGACCGTCTTCCCACGGGCGCTCCATGTTGATATGGGTAT
>NZ_JARBHJ010000057.1 GCF_028864145.1 Actinotignum schaalii
ACCGCCCCCACCTTCCCGTCCTTTAGTCAGGAATTTCGCGTTACCACGAGATAAAACCCCAGGCCACAACGTCAATATGAATCACATCACGCCAAAATGAGCCAAGTCAGGTATTAGGCTTCCCTTACCTCGCGGTAAATAGGACTCAGAAATTACTGTGCGGCTGCGGGCCCGGCGCGTGCTCCTGTCCTTTACCGCGCCGCGGCGGGCACCTCCTCATTTTTTGGTACGACGCCGCCGCTACCGGCTTTCGCCTCGCAGGGCCGGGGCGTGTCGGTGTGGTCATCGCGCCAGTTTTTGATGACGGCGGCGAAGACGGTGGCCAGCACCGAGGCGGCAAACCACAACCCGAGAGCACCTGCATAGGTGCCGATATCAATCGGGCCACCGGCAATCGCGGCCCGCAGGGCGTTGACCGTGTGGGTGACGGGCAGTAGCGGGTGGACGGCCTGGAAGAAGCCCGGGGCGGTTTCCACCGGGTAAATTCCGCCAGCCGCCCCCAGCTGGATCACGATCATGAGAAGCGCGATGAAGCGCCCCGGGGCGCCGAAAAGCGCAATGAGTGCCTGGTTGATCGCGATATACACAATCGAGGAGGTGATGCAGATAGTGAAGGTCGCGCCCGGGTTGATGAGATCCACATTCCCGAAGAAGTGGAGTATTCCTACCAGTAGGCCCGCCTGCACAATTCCCATGAGTGCTCCGGTAGCAACCGAACCGAGCCCGAGCCGCAGCCCGGATACTCGCGCCGTCGCGAGACGGCGCGAGAGAGGCGGCGTCATGAGGTAGAGGCCGATAGCGCCCACCCACATCGCCAGCGCGATGAAGTAACAGGCGACTGCCGCACCAAAATCCCTGACGGGATGGGCGCGAGTGGTGCTCAACTCCACCGGGGCGGCACCTACCCGTTGCATCGTTTCGGATTCGCCCGGGGTGTAGACCGGGATTTTTTCCGCGCCTTCAGAGAGTTTCACTTCTAGAGTGGCGGCGCCTTCGCGCAGGGTGCGCAGGCCATCGCGTAGGGTTTCCTGATTGGTTGCGAGGGCGGTGGCACCGTTGCTCAGCTGGGTGGCCCCGCTGTGGGCGGCACGTGCCCCCGCGGCTAGTTCGGGGGCGTGGGCTGCCAGTTCGTTACTTCCGGTAGCAAGACGCGCGGTCCCTTCCGCGAGACGGGTGGCTCCGGTAGCGGCGCGGGTGCTTCCGGAGGCGAGGGCGTCGAGTTGGCTGGCGAATTCCGCGGTGGCGGCGAGGGCTTGCTGGCCTCCCGCGGCAGCGCGCTGCGCACCCGCGGCCAACTGGGTGGCACCGTCTTTGAGCTGTGCCGCCCCGGCGCTCGCGGCCTGTGCCCCGTTGGCGAGCGCGGTCAATCCGCCGGTTTCGGTGCCTACGCCAGGCACGCCGTTCGCGTCGGTTTCGCTACCCACGCCAGATCCGCTCGCCGTTCCGCTTTCCTCACCTACGAGGGTGGCGATCCCGCCCTGGAGCTGAGTGGATCCCTCAAGAAGCTGCGCGGTGCCTGCCTGGGCCTCGGCCAGCTTCGCCTTGATTACCTCCGGAGGCAGCACATCGTACATCGCGATGAGGGTGCTCAGGCCGTCATTGAGGGTGCTGATCCCGCTGCTGAGTTTCTCCGATCCGGTGCTCAGCCGCTGCGCTCCGGCAAGAGCCCGGTTAGTGCCCTCCACCAGTGCGGCATTCCCCTCCGCTACTTTCTGACTGCCCGCAGCCAGATCCTGGCTGGCCGCCGCCAAGGTGTCGAGGCCCGTGGCGCTGCGCTCCGCGCCATCCCGGAGCTGGTCGGCCGCAAGGCTCGCGGCACCGGCCCCGCCGGCTATGCGGGAAACTCCCTCAGTCAGGGCACTGGCCCCGCCGGCGGCATCGCTCGCTCCGGCGGCGAGTTGAGCTGCGCCGTCGTTCATACGCCCCGCACCGGAAGCCAAAGTTCCCGTTCCCGCGGCGAGACTCTCGGCGCCCTCGGCCACTTCGCCGGCGCCTTCCGCGAGCCGGGAAGCACCGCCGGCCGCATCGTGCAACCCGGTGCCCAGCTCGCCGGCCCCACCCGCTGCGGCGCTCAGCTGCTCGCTCAGCGTCCCGAAGGAGAGGTAAATGCCATCAAGATATTTGGCCGACACTTTCTCCGAAACCGCCGCCGTGGCGGTGGAGGCGATGACGCGTCCCACATTGCCGACGATATAGTTGCGGGCATCGTCGGTGACGAAAGAGAGCCGGGCTCGGGTGGCAATCCCCGGGCCGCGCGCTACCGAGGTGGCATCGCTGGAAAACGACGCCGGAATGCTGAGCACCGCGTAGATATCACCGCTGGCTAGTTTCTGCTCGGCCTCCGCTGCCGAGTATTCCTGCCACTGGAAGTTCTGGCGTTCCTCGGTTTCCAGGAGCTTGGCGGTGATGCTAGCGCCCAGGTTCACCTCGGATCCATCCAGCTGTGTGCCGCGATCCTCGTTCACAATCGCGGCCGGGATCTCATTGAGGTTGCCGAGGGGATCATCGTAGGCGCCGGTGAGAATCAGTGCGTAGATCATCGGAATAATGGCGAGCCCGAATATGACAATCGCCGGGCGGATGCGCTCCCGCCAGCCGCGGGAAGGAACCTGCTGCGTGATCGGCTGCGGGGTTGGCGCGACGTCGGTGGCGGCATGCGGCGCCGTCGCATCTGGCTGCGCGGCGGTATTTCGTGATTCGCTCATGAGTGTTCTCCGTAGGCGGCGCGGGTAAAACTGCCCACTTCGGTGGCGAGGCGGGGAAGGTCGGCGGGGTCGGCAGGTTCTTCGCTCATCCAGTGGAGCACGCGCCAGAGCAGGCCGGCAGCCACCATGGAGGCAAAGTCCATCTCCGCTTTCGAGGGCGGGGGATAGGTGCCGTTCTCCCCTGCGGGCGTGCCGAACATAACGCGCCCGCGGGCGCGAATGGCCGGGGCGCTGAGTAGGCGATCACGAATCGCCGCGATAATCGGGGCTGCGCTCCCGAGAGCCGCGGAGCTGGTGAGGGTCGCGACAATGAGGTGGCGGTGCTTAAGCAATGTGGTGAGCATGGGGAGGAGTACCTGCCGCTGTACGTCGAGCGAAGGTTCTTCCGAGGTTGGCACCGGGGTGGCGTCGAAAATTGCGTGGAGCCGGGTAAGGACGACGGCGCGCACCAGCTGGCTAATCCCGGAAAAATGCTGGTAGAAGGTGGGGCGGGTAACCCCGGCTTCCCGCGTAATCCAGGAGACGGTGAGATCATCAATCGCCGCGCCGCTATCAATGAGCGCGGCGGCGGCCCGTACCAGTGCATCGAAGGAGCGCCGGGCGCGCGGATCGTCTGCGGCGGGGCCGAGGGGATCGTGCTGGTTTGCCACTGGGCCGAGGGGATCGTGCTGGTTTGCCACTGGGCCGAGGGGATCGTGCTGATTTCCGTTCGGCATTCCGTTCGCACTGCCGTTGGGAGCGTCTGTGTGTACCTCTCTCATGCCGCCTAATTTACACATGTAAAATAGGTGGTGCAAGGGGAGGAGGGGTGGTAGGTGTTTTCCGAGCTGTAGTGCAGATGTCGTACATGCGAAGTACATCTCGGAAAAACACCCCCGCCTCCCGCCGGCCCAAGGTAGGCAGAGTGGGTCGTTCTCAGGCGTCAAGGCTGTAAAAGGTGCATTTTGGACTGTTAGGGCCGCAGAGTGTACGCCACGGACATTAAATCGCGGAAAAACTGTCACCTACGTACATTTTGTTAGCTGACCGAGTCTCTCCTCCTCAAAGTGCGCGTCCTGGACATTGACTCCTGTCAAGTGCGCGTAAGGAACACGAATTCGCTCTGAAACGGTGCTCTCCCGCGGACTTTGTTTCTGGGCCAGCCCGGCTCCGCCTGATGCGGGCCTGGCACCGGCTTAAATTCACCGAACCCCCGGCCTGTCACTCGGCCGAGGGTCCGGGAGAAAAGCGCGCCGGTGCCGCGCGGCGCCGCGCACAGCGCGCGGCGCACAACTAACCGCTTAGAAATGCCAGGCGCGCTCCGGCTCAGTGGACTCGAAAAGCAGCTCACCGCGCCGGTAGGACGCCAGCACCGGGGCGTGGAAAGCCAGGGCCTCGCGCCAGGACTGCGCCCCCAGCACGATGAAGTTCGCGGGATTACCCACCTTGATGCCGTAATCGGGCAGGTGGAGGGTGCGCGCGCCGTTATGGGTGATGAAGTGATACGAATTGTCGATCTGTGAGGCCCCCATCATCTGGGTCACGTACAGCCCGATGAGGGTGACATCGCGCAGCGAGCCCGTGCCCAGCGGATTCCACGGATCGACGATATCGTCCTGCCCGAAGGAGACGTTGATTCCGGCTTCCGTCAGCTCCTTGACCCGGGTCACCCCGCGGCGCTTCGGGTACGTATCCGTGCGCCCCTGCAAGTGGGTATTGACCATCGGATTGGAGACGAAATTGATTCCGCTCATCTTGAGCAGCCGCAGCAGCCGAATGAAATAGGCATTGTTATACGAATGCATCGCCGTGGTATGCGAGGCCGTCACTTTCTCCCCGATACCCGCCTCATAGGCCCGAGTCGCCAGGGTTTCCAGGCCGCGCGAAGCGCCGTCGTCGATCTCATCACAGTGCACGTCCATGAGGAGGTTGAATTCCTGCGCGAGTCCCACCGCGTAATTCAGCGAGCTCACCGAGTATTCGCGGGTGAATTCGTAATGCGGGATGGCGCCGATGGCGTCCACGCCCAGCTCGGCGGCGGTGCGCAGCAGCTCACGCCCGTGCGGATAGGATTCGATGCCCTCCTGCGGGAACGCCACCAGCTGCAGGGTGACGTGGTCGCGCAATTCCTCGCGCAGTTCGAGCAGGGCGCGCAGCGCGGTGAGATTCGGGTCGTTGATATCCACGTGAGAGCGGATGTACTGGATTCCGAAACGCACCTGCTGGCGGATCGCCCGCATGGCGCGCTCCTTGACGTCCTCCACCGTGAGCTTCGCCTTGCGCTGGGACCATATCTCGATGCCCTCGAAGAGGGTGCCCGATTCGTTGGGGTGCGGATCGCCTTCGGTCATCGTGGTGTCCAGGTGGACGTGTGATTCCACGATGGGAGGCAGGGCCAGGCGCCCGCCGAAGTCACGGACGGTTGCGGCTGGCGCGTGGCCCGGCTGCGCCGTCGTACCGGAAACGGGGGCGGTGGCCGAAACCGCGGGTGTGATCGCGGTGATGACGCCGTCGGTCACGGTGATATCGGAGAGGTGGTCAGCGTTTTCGATGCGCAGATTCCGGAAAATCTGGGTGCTCACGGGTGCTCCTTTCGAGTTCGTGCGGGTGTTGCGCGTGCGGCGCGGTAAAGGCGACTGCGTTGCAGCGTGGTGCAGCGCAGTGCCGCGCGCGGATGGTTACTTCATTGTTGCGACGACGCCGCGGCCAGCGAAATACACGGCCAGCGCGGCAACGATAGCGTTGAGCGAGGCAATCCCCACCGGGATGGTCCAGCCCACCAGGGCCCCGGCAGCCACCGCGATAACCGCGGGCCAGGCTACCGCGCGGGTCGCTGAGGTATTCGAGGTGTCCGCCGCGGAGATCCGCCCGGTTTCCACCGCCTCCACAATGGCGTGGTAGGCGCGGCGGTTGGCGAAGTAGTCGGCCACCAGCACGGTGCCGATCGGGGGCAGGGTGGCGTTGAGGAAACTCAGCCAGCCCACGAAGTTGTCGTAGAGCCATAGCGCGCACAGGGTGCCGAGGATACCGGCGATAATAACCAGCGGCTTCTTGGGGCGCTTCGTCATATTCGCGAAGCCCAGGCCGGTGGTGTAGAGGGCGTTGTTATTCGTGGTCCAAATATTGGCGCCCAGCACGATAAGGGCCGGGATAGCCAGACCCTGAGCGATCATCACGTAGAAAATATCGTCCTTGCCGGTGAAGGCACCGCCCACCGCGCCGAAGGAGAACATGAGGGTGTTGCCGAGGAGGAAGGCGATAACGGTGGTGATAACCGCGGATTTCGCGGAGCCGGCGAAGCGGGTGAAGTTCGGGGTGGCCGAGCCGCCCGAGATGAAGGATCCGACCACCAGGCCAACTCCCACCATCACCGGCATGCCGCTGGTGTTGGCGAAGATGCGGGTGAGGCCGCCGCCGTCCACCGTGGCGGTCACCATCGAGTAGGTGCCCAGCCCGGCGATGAGCGGCACGGAGATGAAGGAGACGATCTCGATGGCCTTGATGCCGTAGTAGGCGGAGGCGGTCATAAGGCCACCGGCGATCAGCACGATCGGCCAGGGGCTAATATTGAGGATTTCCGCGGTGGGGATGGCGAACATGGCCACCCCCACGCCGAACCAGCCCATCTGGGTGAAGGCGATGAGGAAGGAGGGAAGGAAGGAGCCGAAGCGGCCGAAGGAATGGCGGGCGAGTTCGTCCACGCCCATCCCGGTTTTCGCGCCCACGTAGGCCAGCGCCCCGGTGAAGGTGGCGAGGATGGCGCCGCCGATGGAGACGGCGGCCACGAAGCCGCCCAGGTCTAGGCCGATGCCGAGCTTCGCTCCGACCGACATGGACGCGGAGAAGAAAGTGAAGCCGAGCATAACAAAGCCGACGGCCCAAAAGGAACGTCGGCTTGAAGTGGGAACAACTCCGAATGAGAAATCCTCGTCCGGCCGGTTGTTAACTCCTGCGGAATCAGGAACACCGGAAACGCCGGAACTGGCGGGAACGGTGAGATTCCCATCGATAGGGTGATCAATCGGGTAAGTGGCGGTCGTGGTTGTCGTTTCCGTCACGGACATAAGTGCGTGTGCCTCCGAATTTTCCTGAGCCTTCCTGATTTTGGCTCAAATTGCCAATAGCATATTCCTCTCCCGGACCGGAGGGAAATTTTTTCGGCGTGAAACGGCTCTCAGTAGCGTGGCTGGCATTTAAAGGTACGACGACGGCGGGGGGGGGGGGGGGGGGGGGGGGGGGGGGGGGGGGGGGGGGGGGCGGGGGGGGGGGGGGGGGGGGGGGGGGGGGGGGGGGCGGGGCGCCCCGCCCTCGACCAAACCC
>NZ_JARBHJ010000058.1 GCF_028864145.1 Actinotignum schaalii
TAGCGGGTGTTTTGTCCGCGGGGTGCGCGGGGGGCCCATTAAAGGGGGGGGCGCGCGGTAAGGGCCCGCCCCCCCACCTGCGTCGTCGTGTTTAAAAGCGCCGCGGCTCAGGCGTGACTACACGTCAGAGCGCGAGAAGCGCCACCCGCCCAGGGCAAGCAGCACCACCGCCAGGGCGCACCACAGCCCCAGGCCGAGGGCCGGGCTGGAAACCGTGAACGAGGTGACGTCGGCGCCGGCGTTGAGGCCGGGCGGGCTGAGCGCCGCGGTGAGGAGCATCGGCGGCAGGTAGGGGATCACGAAGCTGCGCACGAACTCGGAAGGGATAAGCGCGAGCACCGGGGAGAGCATCATCACCGCGAGGATGAGCACAATGGTGCCGGCAGAGCTGCGCAGCAGATATCCGATTCCCAGGGCCATCCACGCGGAGGTGACCATGGCGATGATGAAGTTAAGGAAGAGCCACCAGGCATCGCCGCTGAAGCCGATGGTGAGGCCGAAGAAGGTGCCCACCACGGCGCCCAATACTAGGAGCACCAGCGTGGTGACCAGGGCGACCAGGCTGAGCGCGAGGGTGCGGGCGGCCACGTTGCGCCAGCGGCGCGGGTCGGCGCTCACAGTGGAGCGCATGGTATTCGCGGCGTATTCCGAGCACACCGTGACGGCGCCGAAAGCCACCATGATGATCTGGAAAATGCTGCTCGCGCTGATGAGGACGTATGCGGCGAGGGAATGCTCCGCCCCCATGGCGGTGGCGTACGCATTGAGTTCGAGCTCGCTGGAACCCCAGGCGGTAAGCGCGGTGATCGCCAGGGAGAAGAGCGTCCCGATGATGAGCGTCCAGCGCAGCGAAGGCAGCGTGAGGATCTTGCGCAGTTCGGAGCGCAGCGAGCGGCCCAGCGCGACGCGGTAGTTCGGAGCCGCGAATTGGCTGATGCGCGGGGGAACATAAGCGGTACTCATCGGTGGCCTCCCGGGAGGTTCGTGGTGGGGCGGCCCGCGCCGTATTCGACGTCGTGGCCGGTCAGGTCCATGAAAATATCTTCCAGCGAGCGGTGGACGGTAGCCAGTTCGTCCAGCTGCACCCCCGCCTCGAAGGCGATTTTGCCGATGGCCGCGCGTGAACCACCCGGGATCGCGAAACGGGCGACCGGGGCGACCGGCGTGGCGTGCCCAACCGGCGTGGCGTGCGCCTCCGGCGCGCCCGCCGCGAGCCCCGCAACCTCGCTAGCATCCTGGAAGTCCAGCCCGGCTGCCCGCAGCGCACCCTCCAAGCCGGCCCGGTTGGGGGAGGCCACCAGCACCGTGGTATTCGCCGCGGCTTCGGTGAAACTCTCGATGGGCCCGAAAGCAATCATGCGCCCGCGCCCGATGACCAGCAGGTCATCGGCGGTTTGCTGCATTTCGCTCATGAGGTGCGAGGACACCAGAATGGTGCGGCCCTGCTGCGCGAGCGTGCGCATGAGCAGACGCACCCAGCGCACCCCGTCCGGGTCCAGCCCGTTGACGGGTTCGTCGAAGAGCAGCACTTCCGGATCACCCAGCAGTGCCGCGGCAATCCCGAGCCGCTGGCCCATTCCCAGCGAGAAGCCCTTGAGCTTGCGCTTGGCCACGCTCCCGATCCCCGTCAACTCGATAACTTCGTCCACGCGCCGGGCGGGAATCCCGTGGGTGGCCGCCAGAATCTGCAGGTGGCCACGCGCGCTGCGCGAACCGTGGAAGGCTTTGCCGTCCAGTAGTGCGCCCACCGTGGTGAGCGGGGAGGTGAGCTGTTCATAGGGCTGCCCGGCGATGAGGGCACGCCCGGAGGTGGGGCGATCTAGCCCCATAATGCAGCGCATCGTGGTGGATTTACCCGACCCGTTCGGGCCGAGGAACCCGGTGATTTTCCCAGGCTGGAGCTGGAAACTCAGGTTATCGACCGCGGTGGTCGCACCGTAGCGTTTCGTCAGGGCTTCGACTGTTATCACAGGCAGTCCTTTCGTGCTGAATGGGTGAGTGCCCGGCCGCGCCGGCACTCGCGCCGCCTATTCTACAGCCGCCCCGGCCGCTCCCCGGTGGTCCTCATCTCATGGACGCTCCGCAGCCCCGTGTCTCGCCTCCCCGTATTCGCGCAGTCCTAGAATGTGCCTATGCCGCAATCCTCACGCACCACCACCCGCATCCGCGCCCTCGACGGCATCCGCGCGCTCGCGATCATCGCGGTGGTGCTCTATCACATGCGTCCGGCGGTGCTGACCGGCGGATTCATCGGCGTCACGGTGTTTTTCGTGCTGTCCGGTTTCCTCATCACCCGCAGCGTGCTGCGCGAGCTGAGCCGCGAACGCCGCTTCTCCTACTTGCGTTACCTGCGCCGCCGCCTCCTGCGCCTGTGGCCTCCGGTTCTCGTCACCATCGCGGGGGCTGCGCTCTTCAGCTACATTTTTGCGCCCAGCCTGCTCCCGAAAGTGCAGGCCGACGCACTCCCGGCCGCGCTTTTCGCGAGTAACTGGGTCTATATTTTCCGCGAGGTCCCGTATTTCGCGGCCTCCGGCCTGCCGTCCCCCCTCACTCACCTGTGGTACCTGGGGGTCCTCGCCCAGTTCTACTTGCTCTGGCCGTTCATCCTGCTGGCCCTGCGCCGGGTGCGTTACTCGACGGTGCGGATCGTGGCGGGCCTGGCCCTCGCCTCCGCGCTGCTCATGGCCGTGCTTTTCTTCGCGGGTCCGGATTCCACCCGCGCCTACTACGGCCTGGATACTCGCGCCGCTGAACTCCTTATTGGCGCGCTCGCGGCTCTCGTTTCCCCGTATATTGCCTCCCTGTGGTCGCGCGCGGATAGTACGACGCCGCAGCCTCCCGCTCATTCCGCCACCTCTGCTTTCGCGTTGCGGGTCGGCACCGGCGCCGCTCTCCTGGCGTTGCTGGCGCTGGCTGTTTGGGCGGATGGTGAATCGGCCCTCACGTACGCGGGTGGTTTAACGACGACGGCGCTTCTGACCGCCCTCATTGTCCTCACCGTGCACAACCCGCGGTTGGGCCTGAGCCGGGTATTGGCCAGTGCCCCTTTTGCTTATTTGGGTTCGCGGTCCTTTTCCCTCTACCTGGTTCACTATCCGCTGTTGCTTTTCATGAATCCGGCTACCCGCACCGCGGAGATTTCCGGGGCGGCCAAGATCGGGCAGTTGCTGGTGGTGGGCCTGGTAGCGGAGCTGTTTTATCGGTGTGTGGAGCATCCGAGCGCGCGCCTGGCGCGGGCCGGCTGGCGCGCGGGTTTGCGTAGCTGGTGGACTAGCCTGCGCACGTGGCGTAGCGATATGCGCACGTGGTGCACCGGCGCGCGTAACTCGCGTAATTGGCGTAACTGGCGTAACTGGCCTAGCTTCGCGGGTAAGAACCAGCTGAGTGACACGGCCTTCGCGGTGCTGAGCGCGGTGTCTCTCCTGCTCGTGACTCTGCTAGCTTTTGCGCCGATTTCCTGGCAGCGCCTCGCGGATTCCCGCGCGGTGGCCTTGCGCCCGGAACTGGCTGCTCCTGCACCGCCGGCCAGCTCCGCTCCGGCCACCACCGGCGCGGTGCCCGGCGCAGCGCCCGCCCCGGCGACGCCCACTCCTACTCCACGTCCCAGCCCGGGCGCTCTCCAGCCCATCGCCACGAAAGTACCGGGCAATCTGGATGCTTCCGCGTGGAGTAAGGACCCGGCCACCGGTGTTTGCGGGGCTAACGCTGTGATGATCGGTGATTCGGTGACTTTGGGTGCCACCGAGACCCTCAAGGAGGTCCTTCCCAATTCGGTGGTGGACGGTAAGGTCAGCCGGCAATTCACCGCCGGCGCGGAGGTGTTCGCCCAGCGCCAAGCCCTCGGGGAGAAGCCGCGGGTGCTTATCTATGCGCTCGGCTCGAACGGAGCTATTGGCGGGGAAGCGGATATCCAAAAACTGGTGGACGCTGCTCAGGGTCTTCCCGTTTATTTCGTGACGAACCGCAGTCCGCTGCCGGCCCAAAACCCGAATAACGAGCTGCTCAAGGCCTACGCCGCTTCCCACCCGAATGTGGGCATTATTGATTGGTGGGCGGCTACCGAAGGCCACGAAGAATTCCTGCGTGACGATGGCATCCATCTCACACCCACCGGGCAGCAGCACTTCGCTACCCTTATCCAGCAGGCCCTGTGCGGGGCCTAAAAAGCCAGCCGGAAAGGTAGGCGCGGTGCGCGTTCTCAATTCTCTTCTCGGGTTGCTCCTTGCCGTCTTCGCGGTTTTCACGGTGCAACCGGCCTGGTTCGGTCCGGCCGCCCGGCTTGCCACCGTGGTGCCCGGGGCTCAGATCATGTCCAGCCGCGGGGCGCTGGCGCTCGGGATGCTGATCGCCGCGCTCGCGGTGGGGCTGCTCGGTGCGGTCCGTCGGTGTTTCGGGGGTGGGCGCGTGGCGGTGAGCTGCGCCGTCGTGCTGTTACTCGTGGCCCTCGCGCATGCCGGAACCTTGAGCGGGCGCGGGCTGGAGCGGGAGACCCTCGGCGCGCCCGCGGCCGGCGAGCTCACCGTTGTGCAGTACAACACCGAGGGCGGGCGCGTGGACTGGGATCAATTGGCCGATACCATCGTGCGGGTGGGGGCAGATGCGGTTTCGCTGATTGAAACCTCGGGCGATGCCGGTGCGGAGATCCAGGAGAAATTGGCCGCGCGCGGGGTTGACTACCAGCTTTTTGACGGCGGTGTTTCTCGCTATAACGCCGATTGGCGCTCTTCGGTGCTGCTCGTTTCAGCCGCGCGCGGGGAGTACGAAGCGGTGGATTTGAGCGAAAGCTACGGCGATGATCTGGCACGCGCGGTGGCGGCCGCGCCGCGCGACGGGGCGCGCCCGGATGCTCCGATGTTCGTGGCCGGGCACCCCACGGCCCCGGTACCTGCGTATATGGATCTGTGGCGCGCGGAGGCGCGGGCGTTGTACCAGGTGTGTGCGGCCGTGCCGGATGCGGTTGTTGCAGGGGATTTTAATTCGACGGCGGACCACCAGGCTGCTCTCAGCCCTAGCTCGACCTGCCGAGATCTGGGGGCTGACGCCGGAATCGGCGCGGTGGGGACCTGGCCCACCACGGTGCCCGCGCTGCTGGCCTCGCCTATTGATCGGGTCATGAGCTCGGGGGCCTACCGCGGGGTGGCCGGGGAGATCATCGACCCGGGTAACGCCAGCGACCACCGCGGTATCATCGTGCGGCTCAAGCCGGCTGCTGCTCCTGCTACTGATCCCACGCCGGCAACGGAATCCGATTCTTAGGGGCCGGCTGGGGCGGGGCCCGCAAGCCAAGGGCTTTCGGGTAAACTCCATCACAGGGAGCTCCGGGAAGGTCAATGTCGCGAAACATCGATACACCCCCGGGGCTATTGCTTTTGTGTTCAGCGTCTTTGCTCCACACAAACTTTTAGACAGGCTCGTCAAACCTGAGTCGTGCAACTTTAGTGACCCGGTTGTCCACGCGCATGTTAAATCTGCACGACTAGCGCAATACGAATTGCGCGACTCAAGCGCTAGTGCGTGCCGGGCGTCCGGCACCATCGCCGCTCAAAGCACGCCGGTGCCGTTGGGGCAGGTGTAAGCCACGGCCGAAAAACAGCCCCGAGCCGCTGCCACGCGCCACATCCACGAGGTGGGCAGAGAGGTGTCAAGTGCGCATTCTGGACCGTGTAGGTGCCATAGTGCGTGTTACAGACACGAAATCGGGTGTAAACACGGTGCTCTGCCGCGCGCTTCGTTTGCTGACCCAGTTCGTGCGGGTCCGCATCCGGATACATTCCAACGCCGCACCACCATTAGTAACTATTTTGTCTATTGGCCCCAGGCGTGGCACCCGAGGAGGTGCCCAATTTTACGCAGAAAATGCGGCACGACCCCGGTCAAGCTAAAACAACGCAACCGATTAGTGACCCAAAACCACCAACCACAACCCCCTGAACAGGGCAAACGTCGAAGAAAAACCTAAAATCCAAAAAGTTGCACGACTCAGGTCAAACGCGGGTGGTTCACTCTGCGATTGCTTGGAGTGCGATGGCGCGGTTGTTGCGCACCACGGAGCGCACCTGAATCTCTTCCCATTCCCGGATGCCGCGCTGGAGTGCTTCGCGTGCTTGCGGCGTGCATGCCACCCCGAACTCGTCAATAACGAAAAGAAGAACTTCTTCCAAGCAGGGGCGGAACCTGCGCCCACCTACTGGGAAGTGCACATCAGCAATCCGGGGAGTGCGGGCCTCGTTCCTGCGGCGCCGGCGTGAGCGTCGAGAATGCTTACCGCCCAGGAGCAAGGCGTGAGTCCATTCATCGCGATGGGAATGTACTTGGACATGTGCGCAGGGGATATTCGAGCGTGGTGAGCGAATATAATCCCACCGCACCAGGGGCTCTTTTCCAACCTTTCCATGAATCACTGAGAAGGTTGACTCATTGACAGCTAGAAGCCCGGTCTTCGAATTGAGGAAAACTTCGTAATCGAAGCGGACAATCAGGAAACGATCAACGCGAATATCTCCCGACAAGCTTTTTAGCGGGAGACCTCCCTTTGTGACCGTCTGATTTAGCAGCGAAAATCGAGGGTGTCAAATAGTTTGTGTAAATGCTTGATTTGAGTAAGAAATTGAGGATTAACTATGACTATGACTGATGTTCCTGATACTGCTAATGGCTCTACTGCTGATGCT
>NZ_JARBHJ010000059.1 GCF_028864145.1 Actinotignum schaalii
TTGTCAAGCATGCAAGGTTATTGAGGTCGAAAAGCTCAATAACCCGGACTTTCTGTTGGTATAGCAAGGGAAAGTCCGGGTATTAGCAACCATTTCTGTCTATTTACCCTATTGGACATTATTGCTTAAAACCGTTTGACGGTGCTCCGCGATAGTTAAACCATCGAACTTCAAGGTAATACGCTTCTGGTTATAAAAGAGCATATACTCGTCTATCGCCTCGCATAACTCATCAGTTGTAGCCCACTTCTTCCCGTAATAAATCTCGGTTTTCATCCGCCCGAAAAACCCTTCACAAGCCGAGTTATCCGGACTACACCCCTTCTTCGACATCGACCGCGTCAAACCATAACACCGCGTAATCCCTATCCAGGAACCCGCCCGATAGTGAACTCCCCGATCCGAATGAATCACGAGCCGGTGCTCCGGCTGGCCGGCTTGCAACTCGTTTAGACGCTGCGGTGAGAGTAGCCAGGGCGTTTTCAAGGGAAGAATCAACCAAAGCCGAGGTTGGGTGTAAACCCCTCGCATAGGCCACGACTTTCCCGTCATAACAATCAATAATCGGGGAAAGATAAACCTTGCCGTTAGCTGCGTGGAACTCGCTGATATCGGTGAGCCATAGCCGTCCTGGCTCATCGGCGTGGAAGTCACGTTTGACCAGGTTTTCCGGCGCGGGGCTGATCTCCCCGCCGTAACTGGAGTACTTCCGGCGTGCTTTAGCATACCTGACCGGGATTTCCTCTTCCCTCATCAAACGCTGCACGACTTTCTCCGAGACCACATACCCGAGCTTTTTCAGTGCTAAACGGATACGCCGATACCCATACGTATACAAGCCCTCGCGCGCGATCTGGGCGATTAACCCACGCAAGCGAGCATGCTTGTCAGGCCCATCTAAGTGTTGAGCGGTGTAGTAGTAAGAACTAGCCGCCAGCTTGAGTTCCTTGAGGACCATGGTTAGGGGCGTGGTAGAGCGTAGCTGGTTAGCTACCCGTGTTTTCTCTACCGCTTCACTATGCCCGCTTTTGCGGGCTTTTCCTTTTTTTGCTAGCTCGAGCTGGGCTTTTAAGACACGCTCACGCACGATGAGTTCGGCTGCTAGAGCACGTAATTCTTGCGGGTCTTGGGGTAGCTGGGCTTCCAACTGGTGGCGGGTTTTCGCTTTTATCTGGTCGCGTTCTTTCTCATTCATGAATCCTAGACTGCCTTCCGCATCCCACTTTTTACCCAAGCATAGATGTTTGTGCAGTTCACGATCCCGAGATCCTGGGCGATAACGTAGGCGTTTTCCCCACTGCGGAACCGCTTGCAGGCAGCCACTTTCACGTCCGCCGGTATTTTCTGGTTAGGGGCGTGTTTCTTCGGTTTTCTCCGGTCTGGTTGCTCGTTGTTATTCCTGACCCATTTGTAGAGCGTGTCCCGTCCGGGGTAGCCAAGTTTACGGACCGTGGCAGTTACCGATTGCGTGCGTTGGTAGGTGGTGAGGGCTTTACGGATCTGCTCTCTCGTATACGTACGCTTACTCATTGAACGATCTCCTTAAAAATATCTAGGAAACCGTCCGCACCTCCAAATTAGTTGCTAATGGCGGCGTGTCGTTAGTGTCCGATTTGGCCTTTACGGATGGTTAGACCGTCTTCCCAGGGGTGTTCGGTATCGATATGGGTATCAATCTCGACGGGCTTATCACTAGGCGTGCTAACCGGTTCCTTCCTTGGTTGGATCGTGTTAGAAGCGAAATCAGACATCGGCTGCGTGTTCACCGACCTGGAATAAAGCCAGTAATCCAGGGCGGTGAGCAGGTGAGACTCAGACCAGCCACGGTGGGAGTGCAGGAATTCTTTCAACGGCGCATTCACTCCTCCTTCCAACCGGTTCGTTGTCGATTCCAGCCTGGTAGACACTTCCAGGCTGGAATCAAGGAACGTGAAGAGCACGCCTTGTTTGACATACCTGTCTAAAGCACCCACGATACGGCGAGTGGGGTGATGGGTGTACCACCATTTCTTGTTTTTCCGCGCGAAAGAAAGAATATTCTCAAGAGGGGTTTTCTCCCGATAGGTCTTCTCTGCCAGCCAGTCATCGTAAAGCTCGTGGAAAGCGTGGAGGGAGTTTTGCCAGGCGATAGCAGCTGCGGGCGTGGTTACTTTGGTTAGGTCGAGAGCGAGCTTGTATAAGGCTTTATGAGGCTTGGTTTGCGGGCGGGTGGTGGTGACTTGGCGGATATTACGTTGTACGTGTACCAGGCAGCGCTGAACCCGGGCGGTAGGCCATTCCTGCCTTATCGCAGCCAAAGCGCCTGGCGCCCCGTCGGTAGTAACAACGATAGGGGCTGGTAAGCGGTGTAAGAGAGCCAGGTAGGCGGCTTTGGATTCCCGGTCACATAGCTGGTAGGCGATCATGCCCTCATGCGTGGAAGCGATCAATACGCACCAGTTGTAGGCGATATACGTCCCGTCGATGAAGACCTGGTCGTGGACTTGGCCGGTGAGTTGCCAGGCGGGGCGGGTGTGCCAACACCAGGCATGGGCCCGGTCCCAGGTACGTGTGCTTGCCTGATCGAGATTCTTAGGCGTGGTGGTGGTGATGTAGGTGAGGAATTTAGTGAATTCTTGGGCGTGTTTTTGTCGGTCGTCTATCGCGGTGAAACTGTAGTGGCATTCCTTGCAATACCAACGTCGACGGCCTTGTTTTGTGAAGCCTTTCTTCTTGGTGGGGCGTGAGCAGATAGGGCAGCGTCGGGCGTGGGGATTGAGTTTCTTCACTCCCTGCACATTCCACCGCAGGTGTCAAGGAAGCAAGCTTATTGAGGTGCTCGACCTCAATAAGACCGACTCTTCCTTGTTATTACAGGGCAACCCCCGGATATAAGACCCACTTTTGTCCTATAGATCTCTTCTGAAACCGGGCTCGCATGCTACGTCGCAGTCACCGCGACTTCTTGGATTAATCACATGTACACTGGTGCTTGTTGATTCATATTATGTTAGTTGTGCAGATTTCTTGAGTTTGGACACACGCGGGAGCAATTTTATTTAGGGGAGTTGCTGAAGTCTTTAAAATGTACGCACCCGAAGGCGATACGAGTCGAGCCTTCGGGTGCGCACACGTAGTTTTACGGTCCAGATTTTTCTAGACGATGAGGTAGACCAGGGTGCAGAAGACGAAAGATACGAGGGATATGACCGAGGTGAAGGTGGTCCACATCTTCAAGTTGGTTTTCGTATCTACTTGGAGGAAGCCGCCTACTAGCCAGAACCCGGAGTCGTTGACATGAGAAGCGAAGAACGAGCCTGCTCCCATCGCTACTACAACGAGCGCGGTTTGGATATCGTTCAAACCGGCTCCTGATACAGTAGCCGCTAGCAAGGCAGCGGTGGTTTGGATGGCCACGGTTGCTGATCCTTGAGCAACTCGTAGCGCCAGAGAGATAAGGTATGCAGCCAGGAGTAGGGGAATACCAAGATCGGCGAGCGTGTTAGCAAGCGCGGTACCAATACCAGTTTCGCGTAATACGGACCCGAACATACCGCCAGCACCAGCTACCATGACGATTGCTGCAACTGATTTGAACCCAGCGTCGTTGATTTTGTCGATATTCTTCCAGGGTACTTTACGTACATAACCCAAAATGATTGAGGCGACCAGAGCGGTAACGAACAGGGCTACAGCTGTTTCACCGAAGAATTTCAGGGCGCTTGCCCACGGGGCCTGTTCCGGAATGATCCCAGCTGATTGCAAAGTACTAGTGACCGTGTTACCGGTAATCAACAGGATCGGGAGCATGAGAATAAAGAGAACGGTAGCGAAGCCGGGTTCTTTACCGGGGAGTTCACGCCCGGACTCTTTGGATCCTAAAACGTTGGGGATTGGAACGTCGAACCTCTTCGAGAGCCACAACGCGAAGCGGTAACCCGCTAGGTACCAGGTGGGAATCGCGACGATTAAACCAACTAGGAGCACGGTCCCGATATTAATGTTCATCGTGGTCGCCGCAGCCACCGGACCGGGATGAGGTGGCATGAGTCCGTGCATGACCTGGAACGCGCCAGCTGCTGGCAGGGCATACAGCAAGACT
Source organism: Actinotignum schaalii (assembly GCF_028864145.1). Lineage (GTDB taxonomy): Bacteria > Actinomycetota > Actinomycetes > Actinomycetales > Actinomycetaceae > Actinotignum > Actinotignum schaalii_B. Next base: position 4,082 of record NZ_JARBHJ010000059.1, read on the forward strand.
GGTCCGCCCAGACGCCGAGCCACGGAGAAGATGATCGGGAACATGACGATGAGTCCGGCGTCGAAGAAAATTGGGAAGCCGAACAAGAGTGAAGCTACTGAGAGTGCTAAAGGTGCTCGTTTTTCTCCGAACCAGCGCAGCAGGGTTTGGGCGAGTACTTCAGCACCCCCGGATTGTTCGAGCATGCGTCCAATAATTGCTCCGAACCCGATGATGAGAGCGAGTTTGCCAACGGTGCCTGAGAAACCGGTTAAGAGCATATCGAATAGCTCGTTTACCGGTACTCCGGTAGCAATAGCAGTCAGGGCTGATACTAGAATCAGCGCGACTGTAGCGTTGACTTTGAATACGATAATAAGGAAGAGTAAAACGGCGATCGCTGCTAGAGCGACACCGAGGAGACCTCCTGTTGTCAGAGTCATGAGTGCTCCTTCAATATATGAGCCTCTTTAGGAGAGGAGCTGGGCGGCGTTGGCCACGGCGCCTTGAACGTCGCCCGATTGTGGATAGAGCAATGACCGGCCAATGACCAGGCCGATCACGTTGGGGATCTCCAAGAGGAGAGCCCACCTGTGGAGGGTTTTGGCAGCATCATTGCTGACTTCTCCGCCGAGGATAACGATGGGTAGGGTAGTCGCCCTTGCGAAGCGTTCCAGGTCGGGAGTGTCGGGGAGTTTAAGTACCGTGTAGGCACTGTTGCTCCCCAAACCTGAAGCTATTGCTATAGAGCGGGTAACGGCGTCGGTGGACACATCATTGACAATCTGTTTATCTTCGCGGCGCGATATGAAGGGTTCGACCATAGCGATGCGTTTGCGTCGGGAAAGGTCGGTGACTACTTTCCCAGCCATCTCGAGGGTGTTTACGGTTTCTGTTTCGTTGTAGGCGATTCGGAGAAGGATTTTCCCGCCTTGCAGGCCTGCTTTGGCTACTCCTCTGGCTGTATATCCTGTGATACGGTCATCGAGTTCCCAGGCCGCGCCGGCAAGTCCTGCACGATTCATCGATCCGTATACCCATTTGCCGTCCAAGACTCCGAGCAGCGCGAGATCTTCAATGATGTCGGCTGTTCCTAATAGGCCGGATACTCCGGGCACGGCGAGCGCGTCGCACAGGCGCTGGAGTAGATCGAAACGGTCTTCCATAGCACGCGGATTAGGGCCGGCGGCTAATGCGCCTCTGGCTGGGTGATCCGCGGCCATGATGAGGAATTTTCCGTTGGGTAGCAAGGTGGCGGGTTGCTCGCGTTTGAGCAAGGCTTCGTGAGCAGTGCCCGGGCAACGCCGTCCTGCAATAAGCCTGGCAATATCCATGGTTACTGGTTGCTTTCTACTGATTCTGGTGTCTCGAGTAGCACGTCAGTGTGGTTCGCGGCCAGTACTCTCTCAATTTCGTTTTGGGTGGGCATAGCTGTAGAGCATTCGATACGCGAGGTGACGATCGCACCGGCGGTGTTGGCATACCGGATCGTTTTCTCAAGGCTCCAGCCCTGTAGGAGTCCGTGGACGAGGGACCCACCAAAAGCATCCCCGGCACCAGCGCCGTTGACCACGGTGGTATTCATCGCGGGGATGAAGAATTCTTCCCTGCGGGATTTCGCGAGGGTGCCCTTGCTGCCTTGCTTGACTACAGCGATTTGTACTCCGCGTTCCAGTAGTGCTGTTGCGGCCCGGTGTGGATCGGTTTCCCCGACCGCGATTTCGCATTCTTCCACGTTGCCCACCGCGACTGTCGCATAGTCGAGGACTTTCGCATACCGCTGGCGTGCTAGATCGACTGATTCCCAAAACATTGGACGCCAGTCCATATCGAAAACGGTGTGGTCTTTACGTCCACGCATGTCAAGCGCGCTCATGTGGGTGGAGTAAGAGGGTTCTTCGCACAGGCCGGTTCCGGATACCCACAAGAGTTTAGCCTCGCGCACCTGGTTTTCATCCAGGTCCGTGTCCTTAATCTGTAGGTCAGGGGCCGAGGGCTCACGGTAGAAGAAGAATGGGAAATGC
>NZ_JARBHJ010000005.1 GCF_028864145.1 Actinotignum schaalii
GGGGGGGGGGGGGGGGGGGGGGGGGGGGGGGGGGGGGGGGGGGGGGGGGGGGGGGGGGGGGGGGGGGGGGGGGGGGGGGGGGGGGGGGGGGGGGGGGGGGGGGGGGGGGGGGCGCCCCCCCCCCCCCCCCCACACGCGTATTCGCGCAGCGCAGCTGCGCCGTCGTCGTACCACCACGGCGCATACGGTGCGCCGCACCGTGCCGCCATGCCCCGCCGCACAGCCGCACCGTAGTAACGTCGCAATGTGATATTCAATCGGGGCTCCTTAAATTAAGAGGATGTTTACGGCTCATTAAGGCGAATTCAATAGTTTGAGCAATGGAAACGCGTGTTTCCGAGTCGGGCCAATCCGCGCCCCGACTAGCTCAAAGCGAAGGATATTCATGCGACACGTGCGTCGAGCAGTAGCGGCTCTAGCTGCCGCTACGCTAGTGCCGGTCGGGGTGGCATTTACCGTGCCAGCCGTAGCCGACCCAGTACTCCCGGGAGTCGATTCTCCGGCTCTCGCCTCTACGAATGAGAATCCCGTCGTCGTTGACGGAGTGACTCAGCCCATGGATCCGCGTCCCGGTTTCCGGGTGCTGCCCTATCTGCAGCGCCCCGGTGCCCACGAGATGACGATTAACTGGTTTACGGAACTGGGCCATAATGCCGTTCTCACCATCACCGGCCCGGGCCTGCCCGCCGAAGGGCGTACCTATACGGTGGCCGGCGTGCAGAACCCGGTCAATGATTACCAGGACTACGAACTCAAGCAGGGTACCCTCAGCCGCGGGAAGGCGCTATCGGTACCTCAGGGCGCCTGGATTCGCGCCGATCATCCCTACAAGTACAGCCAGCGCGTGGAAGAGCTCCAGCCCAGCTCCACCTACACCTACACGGTCACGGTGGACGGCTACGCGCATTCCGCCACGCTCCGTACCCTCCCGGACGGAAAAGCCGGGATTACGGAACCGCTTCATCTCATTGCCTTCTCTGATACCGAAACTGATCCCATCGGGCGCGTGACCTACCGCGAATGGGAACAGACCCTCAACCTGGCCGAGGGCTCCGAAGAACGCCCGGGGAAGGACTCGGCCTGGGATAAGAAATTCGGTGGCGCCACCCGTAACGGCAAGTACGCCGTCAATTACATGCTCACCGAGGATAAGGCGCAGGAAATCAATAACGCCGCCATTGCCGCCGCTAAACCGGACCTGGTGCTGCTGCCCGGCGATATCGCCGAACGTGCTTCCTCGCAAAGCCACTGGGATGAATGGTTCCGCTACTTCGCCGGTGATAAAGGCCAGCTCCTCGATTCGATTCCGGTTATCACCTCGCTGGGCAACCACGAAGTGTACGGCTACGGCAGCCCGGATGATCGCACCGCGGTAGCGAGGGCGCGCGCCGCCTACAACCAGGTTTTTGATACCAACGGCTCGGATAATGCGAATGCTCGCGATGCCTACCACCGCACCGATATGGGACCGGTAACCATTATCAGCCTCGATTCGACTAACGGCACCGATCAGACACCGGATAAGATGCCCGAAGAAGCCAAGATCGAAGGCAATGACGAAGGCATTACCGCCGCTCAGCTCGGGACTGATACCCAGGGCGTTTTCCCGTACGAGGAATACGCCCGGGACTTCCCCAAGTCGGTGGCGGCCGGCTGGTGGGGCCCGGATGCGGCCCCGGATTCGGTGGACCAGCCCAGCTTTATGCCCGGTTCGGATCAGTACCGCTGGCTCGAGGAACAGCTGGCTGATGCTCGCGCCAAGGGCCAGATCATCATCGTGCAGTACCACCACGTGGCCTACTCCAACGGCGTGCACGGCACCCCGATGGGGCACAAGTTCCACGACAGCCAGCCGGGTGTGCCCATGCGCCACCTCCAGCCGCTTTTCGAAAAGTACAATGTCGCCTCCGTATTCTCCGGCCATGACGAAATGTTCCAGGCCTCCTACGTGGACGAAGCGGGCGACGGCGTGGGCGTCTACCACTGGGACGTTGGCGTAGCTTCCGACGGCCTGCGCGGCGAAAAAATGGTCAAGACGGGGGAGGGCGGTGCCTTCGAACCGCTGCGTTTCAACTCCCACTCCGTGTGGATGGCGCAGGCCAACGAACCGGAAATGTGGAAGACCAACGAGGCGGGCGTGAAGAAGCTCATCTCCGGTGGAAAGCACTACGGACACCTGGATATCAAGATTCAGCCCTACGCCGGTCCGGCCCTCGATTCCGGAGCGAAACCGGCCGCGGAAATGGTGATGACCCCCATCTCACTCTTCCCGGTCCTCGATGACACTTACGAGGTGGAAAAGGTGGAACGCCGCGAGCTGCTCTCCGGGCAGTTCACCGTGTACCTGGATGCGGAAGGTAATCCGCTGGCTGGCACCCCGCAGGACGGCACCGGCGAGGCGGAAGAGAAGACCCCGCTCTCGAACTTCTCCCTCGGCGTCATTCCTGATACCCAGTTCTACTCGCGCTACGCCACCGCGGAAACCGGTAACCAATTCGGTGCCATGTACGGAAGCGAACCCTTCTCCGCCCAGACCTCCTGGATCGCGCAGAACGCTGAGAAATACGGCATTAAGATGTCCATGCACCTGGGCGATATCGTCGATCAGTACAACCGTCCCCAGCAGTGGGAAATCGCCGATAAGGCGATGAAGATTCTGGAAGACGCGGGACACCCGTACTCGATTCTTGCCGGTAATCACGACGTCGGGGCCGACGCCTCGGATACCGACCCGGTCGGCTACGGCACCTATAAGGAATGGTTCAGCGGTGAGCGTGCCGCCAAGAATTCCACCTTCGTGGAACGTGATCCGTCCGGGGCGCACGAATACCACATTCTCAAGGTGAACGGTCAAGATTTCCTGGTGATGAACCTGTCCTGGCAGGCTCAGGATGATGCCTTGCAGTGGGCTTCCGATGTGCTCGATAAGCACCCGAATACCCCCACGATCGTCAATTCCCACCAGCTCATTAACGTGGAGGGCGACGGCGTGACGCCGCTGGCCACCGAGTTCGGTGAAAAGGTATGGAACAAGGTCATCCGTCATCACGACCAGGTGTTCCTCACCTTCAACGGCCACCATCACGGCGCGACCACCTGGACGCGCACGAACGACGCCGGCCATCCCGTTTACCAGGTCCTCATGGACTACCAGATGGCCTACATGGGTGGAAACGGCTACATGGGCATGGTGGAATTCGACCTGCCGGGTAATAAGATTTACCAGACGTCCTTCTCGCCCTGGGTCATGACCAAGGCTAAGGACACCCTTGTTCCCGACGACCAGGCCATTCTCACCGGCCCGGGCCAAACCTTTGAGCTCGACTTCAACTTCGCGGAACGTTTCCCGAACCTCGTTATTGCTGATACGAAGGCTTCTTTGACGACGCCGCAGCTGCGCGAGTGGCTTGCCAGCTACGATGCGCCGACCCAGGTTACCCCCACCGCCCCGACCGGTTCGGAGGACTACCCGAAGGTGGACAGCACCGTGGCCCACTGGAAGATGCCGGTGGATAAGGCCGAGGGCACCCCGGTTGCCGTGGGTGAAGCCATCGTGGATGCCGTGGGTGGGGATAACTTCACCCGGGCCCCGCTGGACCAGCCCGGTTCCAAGGGAGCCGAAGAAGGCGACGTCGTATGGACCCGTGACCACCACCCGCTCTCGGCCAATGCCGGCGCGGTGTGCTTCGCCAATGGTGGGCGTGATAACGCACGGTGGAATAACTTCGTGACCGCCGCTGATGCCGCCGTCAATAATGAGACCTTCGAGAACGGTTTCACCTTCGAGACCTTCATCAAGATCTCCCCGAAGTTCGATAACAAGAACAACGCCTGGATGGCCTGGCTCTCCCGCGATGGTCAGCGCCAGAACATCGCTGGCTACAACAACACCGAGGGTGAAGAACCGCCCTTCGCGTGGGCAATGTCCAATTTGGCTGAAATCCAGTTCTCCTTCGTGGATTCTCAGAAGCCCACCCCGGCTGAATCTTCGGCGTGGTCGGGTGAAATTGTGGCGCGCGATCAGTGGCTCCACCTCGCGGTGGTCAACGATCCGGAAACCAAGATGACCACCATGTACGTGGATGGGGTGCCGGTGCTGCGTAATTCGCCGGGTACCGTGGGCGTGGGCACCCAGGGCCTGCCGTGGGTCCTTGGCGCGGGCTCCTACGCCGGTGTGCGTGAATCCGGTTTCCAGGGCTGCGTTGGTGAAGTCCGCCTCGTGGGCGAACCGCTTGATTCGAGCAAGTGGCTGACCGCGCGCGCCGGGGAAACCCCGGGCGGCGAGCAACCCGGTGGCGAAGAACCGGGTACCGAGCCGAGCGTTGAGCCGACGGAGCCGAGCACGCGGGGCACGGAGCCTACGGAACCGGGCGATAAGCCCAGTGAAGAACCGAGCAAGCCGGCGGCGCCGCAGGGTAACCTGCTCTTCAGCTCCACCGCCCTGGCGGGTGGTAATGCCGACCGCGTGACCAGCTACGGCCGTGCCGGTGAAACCATCTTCGTGGGCGATTGGGACGGCGACGGCGTGGACACCCCCGGGGTGCGCCGCGGTAACACCTTCCTGCTGACCAATGCCGCCACCGGTAATGCCCAGATGCAGTTCTCCTTCGGCCGCGCGGATGACGAGATCGTTATCGGCGACTGGAACGGGGATGGTAAGGACACCATCGGGGTGCGGCGCGGTAACACGGTGTACGTGCGCGATGACCTGGCGGGTGGCAACCACACGGCCGCGGTCGCCTTCGGGCGCCACGGTGACCAGATCGTGGCCGGTGACTGGGATGGCAACGGGCGCGATGAACTCGCGGTGCGGCGTGGGAACACTGTCTTCGCTCAGGGTTCCTTCGCTGACACCCAGGCCAAGTTCACCTCCTCCTACGGCCGGCCCGGTGACGTCTTCCTCGCCGGCGACTGGAATGGAGACGGTGTGGATGGCATTGGCGTGGTCCGCGGCAACGTGTGGCACTTGCGTGAGAACGTGGGTGAAGGCGCCGCGGTGGCCAGCTTCGGCTTCGGCCGCGCCGGCGATATCTTCCTCGCCGGTGACTGGAACGGTGCGGGTGCTGACCGCCCGGCCGTCAACCGCTAGCAGTCCGCTACCAGCGGCTAGTAGCTAGCCAGCTCCCCAGCGGGAGGGCAGCGAGAATCACCTCGATGCCCTCCCGCTCTTTTTCTCAGTGGCGGCGCCGTGGCGGCGCCAACCATGCGCCATCAGCGAAAAAGTCTCGAGCCAGGATGATCGCGGTGGCCCGCGGGCGTTAAAGTCGCATACGAGTATGGAATCTCCGCGTGGGGGTTCCGAGGAAGGAAAACCGTGACCACATCACCTCGCATGGAAGGCCGGGATAATAACCAGCCTTCAGCATTCGGCGATGCTGTTTACCAGCGCCTCCTCAAGGAACGCATCATTTGGCTCGGCTCGGAGGTTCGCGATGATAATGCGAATCAGATTTGCGCCCAGATGATGCTCCTTGCCGCGGAGGATCCGGAGAGCGATATTTACCTATACATTAATTCTCCGGGTGGCTCGGTCACCGCGGGTATGGCCATTTTTGACACCATGCAGTATGTGCAACCGGATGTTGTGACGGTGGCTATGGGTATGGCGGCCTCGATGGGCCAATTCTTACTCTCAGCTGGTACCAAGGGTAAGCGTTATATCACCCCGCATACCCGCGTTCTTATGCACCAGCCTTCGGGCGGCGCCGGCGGGGTAGCCGCTGATATTCGTATCAACGCCAATCTCATCTTGCAGATGAAGGAAGAACTTGCCGGACTTAACGCTAAGCACACCGGCAAATCACTGGAACAGATCCTGGAGGATTCCGAACGGGATCACTGGTTCACCGCGCAGGAAGCATTGGAATACGGCTTCGTGGATCACATTATTTCCAATTCGCAGGTCATGCTCAAGAAGCCGAATAGCGATAATAACGACGGCGCACTCGAAGCCAGCCACGCGGGGGAGGAGCTCTCATGACGATGAATTTCCGAGCCGCGGGTAACCTGCCCGCCATGATGGCTGCCGGCTACGGTGCTGGCAACGCTCCCAGCGCCGGTTTCGGCTACGGTAGCGCGGGCCCGATGCCTTCCAACCGCTACGTCCTTCCCGATTTCGAAGAACGCACCCCTTACGGGTACAAGCGCTCCAACCCCTACACGAAGCTTTTCGAGGATCGCATTATTTTCCTCGGGGTGCAGGTGGATGACGCTTCGGCCGATGATGTGATGGCCCAGTTGCTCGTCCTCGAATCGATGGACCCGAACTCCCCGGTGACCATGTACATCAACTCCCCGGGTGGTTCCTTCACCGCGCTCACCGCTATTTACGACACCATGCAGTACATCAAGCCGCAGATTCAGACCGTGTGCCTGGGGCAGGCGGCCTCCGCGGCGGCGGTGCTGCTGGCTGCCGGCTCTCCGGGCCGGCGCCTGGCGCTTCCCAATGCTCGGGTGCTCATCCACCAGCCCGCCATGGAGGGCATGCAAGGCCAAGCCACCGATATTTCTATCGTGGCCGATGAGCTTGATCGCATGACGGAATGGTTGGTCAACACCTTGGCGCACCACAGCGGGAAATCTCCCGATCAGGTACGGGCAGATATCCAGCGCGATAAGATCCTCACCGCCCAGCAGGCCAAGGAATACGGCCTGGTGGACAACGTGCTCGAATCGCGTAAAAATGCGGATACCGTAACCAACGGTTAATAAAATTCGCGCTCTTGTGCTCCAGGCTGTAGCTCTGGGCAGTAGCGCGTATCATGGGCGGGTAGGGGCCAGGTGCTCCTGCCCGCCCACGTGCATGGGGCGGCGGGGCACGGCGCGGGAGCTGCGTCGTCGTACATCTCACTGACCTGGCGCCCCGCGTGGGAACGTGACCTTTGGGCGAAGATGCGGTGAAATAGGGAAGACGCGCGTACGGCGCGGCCGCGAGGCAAGGAGGAACATGGCGACCGTCGATGCAGCAGAAGCTCTCAAGTGTTCGTTCTGCCAGAAAACCCAACGCCAGGTAAAGAAACTCATCACCGGCTCGGGTGTATATATCTGCAATGAATGCATTGAGCTATGCAATGAGATTATCGCCGAGGAATTCGGGAAGGAAAACGATGGTTTTTCCCCGAATGAGCTTCCCGTTCCCGCTGATATTTACGCGTTTTTGAATGAGTATGTGGTGGGGCAGGATGCCGCGAAGCGCACGCTCGCCGTTGCCGTGTATAACCACTACAAGCGTTTGCGCGCCAAAGCTGCGCCGCGCCCCGCCGATGGTGAGGATACCGTTGAGCTCGGCAAGTCCAATATTTTGCTGCTTGGACCCACCGGAACTGGGAAAACGTATCTTGCCCAGTCGCTGGCGCGGATGCTTGATGTGCCCTTCGCGATCGCGGATGCCACCTCTCTCACCGAAGCCGGGTACGTGGGCGAAGATGTCGAGAATATTTTATTGCGGCTCGTGCAGGCTGCCGGTGATGATGTGAAAAAGGCCGAATCCGGCATTATTTACATCGATGAAATCGATAAAATCACGCGCAAATCTGAAAATCCTTCCATTACCCGCGACGTGTCGGGGGAGGGCGTGCAGCAGGCACTCCTCAAAATTGTGGAGGGGACGGTCGCGGCGGTGCCGCCGCAGGGCGGGCGCAAGCACCCCCAGCAGGACTATCTCCAGATCAATACCTCGAATATTCTTTTTATTTGCGCCGGTGCGTTTGCGGGTTTGGAAGATGTTATATCTACCCGCGTAGGGCGCCACGGTATCGGTTTCGGGGCACAATTGCACGACGCCGACGCCCATTCGGATATGCTCTCGCAGGTCACCCCGGAGGACCTCCACAAATACGGCCTCATCCCGGAGCTGGTGGGGCGCCTGCCCGTTATTGCCACGGTGGAAGCGCTGGGCGAAGACGACCTGGTGCAGATCCTCACCGAGCCGCGCAATGCCCTCGTCAAGCAGTACACCCGAATGTTCGAGCTGGACGGGGTGCACCTGACCTTACAGGACGAGGCGCTGCGTGCCATGGCACGTGAAGCTATGGAACGGGGCACCGGGGCCCGCGGGCTGCGCTCCATTATGGAACGGGTACTCGGCCCGGCCATGTTTGATGTGCCTTCCCGCAAGGATGTCCGGGAAGTGATTGTGACCCGCGCGGCGGTCACGGACGGTGCACCTGTGGAGATTGTTTCCGCTGCGCAACGGAAGAGCGCTTAGTGGGCGGCGAAGGGATGCGGCGCCATCCGGATGCAGAACGCTGCGCCGCGGAACTCGGGGCTTTGCGGGCGCGCCTCGACGTTTTGGATGCCCAGCTTATTGAGCTGCTGGGGCAACGCAAGCAGGTGACCGATGCCGTGGGGAGCCTCAAGGACCGCTACCGGCTTCCCGCTCGCGATATGGCGCGCGAAGGTGTCCAGCACGCTCGAATTGCCGAGCTGGCGCGCGGGGCGGGGCTAGATCCCGACTTCGCGGTGCGGGTGCATAATGTCATCACCTCGCGGGCCGTCGAGGATCACCAGCGTATTTCCCGCGCTTCTCGTGCTGCGCAGGCTCGCCGTGTTGTTCAGGCTCAGCGCGCTGAGCGTGAAGCTGGCGATGAAGGCGCGCACTAGCTTCGCCCCGCACAAGGAAAAACGAGTCGGGGCGCGGACTAAGGTAGCCCACGCCCCGCTCCCAGCCGAACTATGACCTAATCGCGGTTCTTATCGCCCTTATCCCCGTAAATATCGCGCCCGATCACGGTGGCGAAATCGCGGAGCACCGCGGTGCGCTTCACCTTGAGGGAGGCGGTGAGGTAGCCGTTCTCCGGGGTGAAGTCGATAGGCAGAATAACGAATTTACGGATGGATTCTGCGCGGGAAACCGCTTCGTTGGTGCGCTTAATGGCGCGATCCACCGCGGCGATAATCTGCGGATCGTGCACGGCCTCCGAAACGGACATGGCCGGCAGATTCTTATTCTTCAGCCAGATAGGCAGCATCTCCGCGTCCAAGGTGATAAGCGCACCCACGAAAGGCCGCTGATCACCCACTACAACCACCTGCGAAATAAGCGGGTGTCCACGCAGTCGGTCTTCCAGGATTGCGGGAGAGACGTTCTTCCCCCCGGCGGTCACAATAAGTTCCTTCTTCCGCCCGGTAATCCACACGAAGCCATCTTCGATCTTGCCGAGGTCACCGGTGCGATACCAGCCGTCCTCAGTGAAAGCTTTGGCGGTTTCTTCCGGATTATTCAGGTACTTGTGGAAAACGTGATCGCCCTTGACAAGCACCTCGCCGTCGGTATCAATCGCCACGTGGCATCCGGGATAGGCCGGTCCCACCGAGCCGATTCGCTGGTGGTTGAAGCGGTTCACCGTGGTCGGTGCGGATGTTTCCGTTGCGCCGTAGCCTTCGAAAATATTAATCCCGATGCCGCGGAAGAAATGCCCGAGTCGCGCACCCAGCGGCGCGCCACCCGAAATCACATTCTCCAGGTTCCCGCCGGTAATGTCCTTAATCTTGGAGTAGACGAGGCGTTCGCCTACTTCATGCTGGGCTCGCAGCGCTAGCGAAGGCCCGGCTGCGCTATCGAGGGCCCGCGAATAGGCGATAGCCACCTTGGCGTAGTAGCGGAAAATCTTCTGTTTCACGCCGGTGGCCTGGGCATCCGCCGCGTTGTAAATCTTTTCGAAAACACGCGGCACTGCCAAAATGTAATGCGGCTTGAAAGACTTCATATCTTCGACGAGGTTATGAGTATCAGGGCAGTGCCCGATGGTATTGCCCGCGTAGAAAGCCACCAGGTTAATAAAGCGCGCGAAAACATGGGCCATGGGGAGGAAGAGCAGGGTGCGCTTCTCGCCGGAGAGGATCGGGGCGAGGTTATCATCCAGCGGCCCGTTAATAACCACGTGCAGCAGGTTGCGGTGGCTGAGAACCACGCCCTTAGGCCGACCGGTCGAGCCAGAGGTGTAGATGACGGTAGCTTCGTCGTCGGCATGCATCGCATCGATACGGCGGTCAATCTCAGCATCGAGATCCATGGTGCCGCGCGCGGAAATCCGGGCCAGGTCATCATCAGAAATAACGAAAATATCGCTAAAGAAATCAAAATCGGAACGGAAAGGCGCCATAACGGCGGCCATCTGCTGGTTTTCGACGACGGCAAAACGGCAGTGTGCATCTTCTACAATCCAGCGAGCCTGCTCCGTGGAATCAGTTTCGTACACGGTGACGGCCATCGCACCAATGGACCACAGCGCGAAATCAACCACGCAGAATTCATAGCGGGTGTGACACATGAGAGCGATACGATCCCCGGGCTGGACGCCCATCGCGATAAAACCGCGTGCCAGCGCGCGATATTCGGATTCGAAAGTCCTCCATGCCACCGGCACCCATTGCCCCAGCGAGGCTTTGCGCGCCACCACGGTGCGCTCGGGCTGTTCGCGTGCGATATTACGGAAAACCCACGGAATCGTCATTTCATCGGTGATATGAATCTTTCCGGGAGTGAAAACTTCAGTCCGCTCGATTTCGGCCATGATTCTCCTCAAGGTTACGCGTGAGTAAGTAAAGTGTACGGCACGCGCGGGAAACGGGGGTGGAGGCACGATGAGAGAGTTCTCATTACCTCCTCACCGCGATATTAACACGGGGCGGAACACTGGAGCCATGACGATCTCCTTGAATGCTCTGCTTGCCGTGCTGCTACTTGTGGCGGCACTGTCCGTTGTCCTTCTTGAAACTTCAGTACGACGACGCATCCGTGCCTTCCGGCCTCTCCAGCTTTTCACGCTGGGAAGCGCTTTCCTTCTCGTTCCGGCTAATATCGCCCTGCTGGGCGGGAATGCGCCCGCGAACCTGGAGCGGTGGGTGAGCCTGGGCTCCGTTGCGGCGCTGGCCACCCAGCTCCTTCTCTTGGTAAGTGGCTGGATTCCGGTGGGGGCGGCGGCGCCCACGCGCCGTATTCTCGCCGTCGGGGCGCATCCTGATGATCTGGAATTGGCATGTGGGGGTACTCTGGCGCGCTTGGCCGATGCGGGGCATGAGATTCATGCCATCGTGGTGGCGGACGGTGCGGTGGGAGGTAATGCCGGGGAGCGGGCCGGGGAAGCCCAGCGCGCCGGTACGTTCCTCGGGGTGACCTCATTGCGCACCCTCGGCCTACCCGATACCTGCCTCGCCGAACACGAAAATACTCTCACCGCCGCTATTGAAGAAAAAATCCGCGTCCTCAACCCGGATATTATTTTCACCCATTCAGCCCACGACCAGCACCAGGACCACACCGCCGTGCACCGCGCCACCATGCGGGCCGGACGGCGCCACCCGGCGATTCTCTGCTACGAATCACCCTCCGCCACCGCGAACTTTTCCCCGCAGGTCTTCGTGGATATCACCGATTACACCGGGGTGAAAAGCGCCGGGGTAGCCATCCACGCCGACCAGATGGACAAGCCGTATATGGCCGGTGACGTCCTCACCGCCAAAGCTAATTTCCGGGGCGAACAAGCCAAAATGGAGGCCGCGGAAGCTTTTGAAGCGGTACGCATTCCCGCTTTCCGGGGCGTGCTTTAGATCATCGTGGCGTGCTCTCAGCCCGGGGTGCCTGCCTGCACCGTGCCTGCGCCGTTGCACTGCCCGCACCGCGAGCGCCGTCGCTCCGTGCGCCTGCGCGCGCCGTGGGCACCGTTGCCCCGTGCGTGGTCTGCTATACCGCACGCACCACTAGCACCGTCGCACCACCCCGCCCCGTTGCCCCGTCCCCTCCATCTTCTATCGAAGGACCATTATGATGAATCATTCACCTCTCAGCTCCCGCCCGCGCATGCTTGTCACCGGCGCCAGTGGCCCGGCTGGATCCTCCCTCCTCACCCAGCTGAGAGCCAGGGGAATTTCGGTGCTTGGTGTCGATATGGCGCCCCGTCCCCGCGCCGATGGCGCGACGATCCTCCGGTGCCCGCCCGCCACCGCCCCGGATTTTGTGAGTGCTCTGGCCGCTATCTGTGAGGAACACTCGATTGATCTCCTTATCCCCACGGTGGATGAAGAACTCTCCGTTCTCGCCCCGCTCCGTACCGCGCTGCTTCACCGCGCTCGCATTGCGGTAGCCCCCACCGCAGCGGTGGCGATTGCTGCCGATAAATGGCTCACCCATCGGGTAGCGGAGAGTAGTGGCCTGGCCGTGCCTCGCAGCCTGGAGGGCCCTGCCCTCACCGAAGAAGGCGCATACTGGCTCGGTTTCCCCTACGTGGTACGCCCGCGGGTGGCACGCGGCGGGCGCGGGGTACGCCTGGAAACATCATTCCCGCCCACCGTGCCACTGCGCGAGACCGAGATAGTTTCCGCCTTCCTCCCCGGAACCGAATACTGCGCGCAGCTGTATCTGCCTGCCCCGGGAAGCCGGCGACGGAACGGGGCCGCGAACGGCGCGGGAGATAACGCGCGGCGTTGCCCCACCGTCGTCGTACTAGAAAAAACTAGCTTGGCTTCCGGTCAGCACGGAAACGCGACCGGGGTTCGGCGCGTGGAGGCCCCGGACGTTGCCGAGCTGGCGCTCGCTGCGGCTCGGGCGGTGGGCCTGAACGGAGCGGCCGACGTTGATATCCGCCGCGATACCCAAGGCCGCCCCGCCCTCATCGAAATCAATGCCCGTTTTGGCGCGCATAGCGCTCACGCACCCGAATTGCTGGAAGCGCTCCTGGACGCTTACGCACCCGCGCAGGCTACTTTGGCACCGTGCAGCACCGTCGAGGTGACCGCATGACCACCCTGCTCCTCATTCTTGCCGTTCCTACCCTCATCCTCACCGCGGTGACCTGGATGATGTACCCGGCTGCGATCCTGGGGGAGATGCGCCAGCAGCCCCGTCCGCTCTACGGTGCCCACACGAAAGTGTCGATTATTATCCCGGCCTATAACGAGGAAGTGGTACTCGGTGCCTGCCTGCGCTCCATCCTTGCCACTGGCTGGCGCCGGCTGGAAGTAATCGTCGTCGACGATGGCTCCACGGACGCCACTGCCGCCGTTGCGGCACCTTTCACCAGCGATCCACGCGTCACCTTCCTGAGCAAGACCAATGGTGGGAAAGGCAGCGCCCTCAATCTCGGTATTGCCCATGCCACCGGGGAGATCCTCATTTTTGTGGATGCCGACGGGCTTTTCACTTCCACCACCATTCCGGAGCTCCTGGCCGGATTCCGCCACCCCGGGGTGGGTGCTGTGTGCGGGAACGACCAGCCGGTCAATATTACCGGTCCGCTCACCGCGCTGCTCGCCCTTATGACTCACGTCGGGACAGGGATGACGCGCCGTGCGCTCGCCTTGCTGGGGATGCTCCCCATCGTGGCGGGAAATTCCGGGGCTTTCCGTGCTGATGCGGTGCGCCGGGTAGGTGGCTTCCGGGAAGATACCCTGGGGGAGGATCTGGAGCTTACCTGGCGGATTCACTTTGCTGGTTGGGACGTGGAATTTGCGCCCCATGCCCTCGTGCTGGCTGAAGTTCCCGCCACCCTGCCGGCCTTGTGGAAACAGCGGGTGCGCTGGCAACGCGGCCTCATCCAGACCGCTCGCATCCACCGCTCCCGCCTCACCTCCCCGTGGCGGCGCCCCATTGATGCCTACCTGCCTATCAATCTTTTCTCACTCCTTGTTGCCCCGGTGTTCCAGGTCGTCACCCTCGCGGTGTGGGCGGTGGCAGCACTCAGTGGCGCGGCACCGCACTGGATGAATGTACTGGTGGGGGCAGGACTGGTGGTCGCCCTCGTGGTAACGGTGCTCTCCCTTATCCTTGATCGCGCCTGGCGCGACCTGCGCCTCCTACCCGCCTTGCCTTTGTGGCTCCCCTTCTCCTGGATGATGAGCGCCGCCACGGTGCGCGCTATCTGGCTAGAAATACGCGGAAAAGCCAGTGAATGGAATAAGCTGGAACGAACGGGCGTGCACACCGTGCCGCTCCCGACCGCCGCCGTCGAACGGGAAACAATGTGACATCACGTCCTATTACGATTCGTTTTCGAATTGCCGCCACCATGGTCGCGCTCGTCGCGGTCGTGCTGGCGGCAACCGGCGTAGCCGTCGTCCTCACCGAGAGCCGCATGTGGCGTGCCCAGGTGGACGCCACCTTGGTGCGAGTGGCGGATGAGTTTCGGGTACTGGCCGAGAACGGAGTCGATCCGGAAACCGGGCAGCCCTTCGCTGGGCCATCCCAGCTCATCGAAACCTACCTCTCGCGCACCGTGCTCTCCGAAGCCGAAGGGGAAATGGGGATTGTGGACGGGCGAGTCGCCTGGGTAGGGGGCGATACCAGCCCGGTGCGCCCCGAGGAAGACACCGGACTGGTGCGCCACCTCCTCCCACTCACCCGCAGCGGAGAGATCACGATGGGGACCTACGCGGGGGCCCAGCGCGAATACCGCTATATCGTGGTCCCGGTACAGTTTTCCGGCTCGCAGCCCGGCGCCCTCGTGCACGTGTACCTTCTTGACGTCATCAGCGCCCGTATCTGGAATCTCATGACGGTGCTGGCGGTGGTCTACCTGGTGGCGGTCATCGGCGTCGTCGCCATCGCGTGGCGGCTGGTGGGGCAACTGCTGCGCCCCGTGGAGCAGCTGCGCGCCACGGCCGAAAATATTACCGCCAATGCTGATTTGTCCCGACGGGTCCCGGTGGAAGGGCGCGACGACCTGGCGCGGCTATCAACAGCGATGAACACCATGCTCGATTCCCTGGAAACCATGGACGCCGATCAGCGCCAACTTTTAGACGACGTCGGGCACGAGCTACGTACCCCCATCACGATTGTGCGCGGGCACCTGGAGCTCATGGATGCCAACGACCCGAGTGATGCCGCGGATACCCGCGCCCTGGCCCTCGAAGAACTCGACCGCATGAATTCACTGGTCGGGGATTTACTCACCCTCGCGAAAGCCGAACGATCCGATTTTGTGGCGCCCCGCGAGATTGACCTAGCCGCGCTCACGGAGCGGATTTTCGATAAAGCCACCGGGTTGGGCCCGCGTGCCTGGAACCTGGGCGCCGTGGCCAGTGGGCAGGCGTATCTGGACCCGGAGCGTATCACCCAGGCGGTGCTGCAATTGGCGGCGAATGCGGTCAAATACTCCGACGAAGGCACCCCGGTGGAGATTTCTTCAAGCGTGGTAGCGGGGCGGGTGAGTTTCACGGTGGAAGATGCCGGCTGCGGGATCGCCCCGGAGGATACCGAACGTATTATGGAGCGTTTTGCGCGTGGGCGTAATACTGGGCGTTCGGAAGGCTCCGGGCTCGGGCTCGCGATTGTTAGCTCCATCGCGCGGGCTCACGGTGGGGAAGTCACGGTGCGCTCGCGGTTGGGGGAAGGTTCCGTATTCACCTTGAGTTTGCCCAGCGTTTACCTGGAATCGTGATAGCCTCACAACCGGAGAAGGGAGCAAGATGAGCACCATCCTCATCGTCGAGGACGAAGAGCGCATTGCCCGCTTTATTGCGAAAGGCCTGAAAGCAGCCGGCTACACTTCCACCACCGCGTCAAACGGTGGGCAGGCCGTTGATCTGGCTGTTCACACTCCTTTTGACCTGATTATTTTGGATATTGGCCTGCCCGATATCGATGGATTCGCGGTGCTCGAGCGCCTGCGCGGGCAGGGCCTGGACACCCCGGTTATTCTCCTCACCGCCCGCACCTCCGTGACGGACCGCGTAGCCGGGCTCGAGGGCGGGGCCGATGATTACATGGCGAAGCCTTTTTCTTTTGAAGAGCTCCTCGCGCGTATCCGTTTGCGTTTGCGCGACGCCGCAGCCACCCCGGCGCCAGCTAGCTCCGCCACCCAGCTTTCCCACGGCGGCATCATCCTGGATTTACTCTCCCACCACGCCCACGTAGGCGGGAAACAGGTGGAGCTCTCCGCCCGCGAATTTACCCTGCTGGAAACCTTTATGCGCCACCCGGGGCAGGTGCTTTCCCGCGAACAACTCCTCTCCCGGGTCTGGGGCTACGATTTCGATCCCGGTTCCAATGTGGTGGATGTGTACGTGCGCTACCTGCGTGGGAAAATCGGGCGGGACCGCATCGAAACGGTGCGTGGAATGGGCTACCGCCTGAGCTAGAGCAGCGGGGCCTTCTCAGAGAAGGATCGGGCTGCTAGCTCAGGCGGTAGCACCGAGGTATTCAGATGATTTAGTCGTCGCCATCATCCCAATCGTCATCGTCGTCGTTATCATCCCAATCATCGTCGGCATCGTCATCGTCGCTGCCCCAATCATCATCGGAGTACTGGGGCGGGACGGGGCGTGCGGGCGCGGGAGCTACCCGCTGCGGGGCGGGAGCTACCCGCTGCGGGGCGGGAGCCAGCGCAGCCGGTTCCGGAGAAGGAGCCGGTGCCGGAGCAACGTTCGCGGGGGCTGGTACGGTGCCCGCGGGCGCCGTCGTCGTACTATCTGAAGCGCCACTGGCGAATTGGTGCGCATTTTCGGCCACATCAATCAAAAGACTGCGCAGGGTAGCACGCTGTGCGTTGTTGAGCGGAGGGCGCGTCGGTGCGGGCGAAGCAACCGAAGCGGCGCTGCCAGCACCGGTGGTGGTAGCGGAAGTGGAGGAAGGCGCCGTGACGGTAACTGCGGGGCCCACAGACTGGGTACCGCTCCCGCTCACGGCGTGAGCAAGCTGCATCCCCAAGAAACCGAGGAGCGCCAGCCCGAGAAGCACGGCAAGAAGTTTCACACGAGTTGTCATGCCTTTAGTACACCGGAGCGAGATGACGGGGCTAGGAAACAATGATGAGAATCTTCTCATCATCGGGACCTACCTGTGGGGGCGCAAGACACGGTGTGGTGGTGAAGGCTACCTGGTGGCGCGTTCTAGCGCGAATACGGGGGTGGCGGGCCCGCTCTCGCAGACCCGCCACCCGAATTCGCTCAGTTGTACGTAGCGCTACGCGTGATGCGCCGTGGCGCTTACGGTACTACTTCCGCTTCGGCTCCGGCTCATCCAGTTCGTAATCACCAATGGTGATCTGGTCACTGGCCTCCGTATCCGGGGTGAAGCGGAGCTCCCCGCGCACGTGGGCGGCGCGCACCAGATCAGCGCGCACCTCCTCCAGCAGGGAGGTATTCCCACGTAGCTCGACCCGAGCGAAGCTGGTGCGCTGCGACACCTTCGCTGCGGATTTCACGCCGCGCAGCACCGTGAGGGCCTGGCCGGCGATCTCGAGCAGTTCCGCATTCCCGGAACCAGCCGCCTCGCGCAAAGGCGCCGCCTCCGGCCACGCCGCCCGGTGCACCGAGCCGGTACGGTACCAGCTCCACACCTCAGCGGTGGCGTAGGGGATAAAGGGCGCCAGCAAGCGCAGGAAGGTATCCACCGCAAGCGCCAGCGTCACCCGGGCGCTCTGCGCCTCGGGGCTATCCGAGTAGGCACGGTCCTTGACCAGCTCCAGGTAATCATCACAGAAGGTCCAGAAAGCCGTTTCTGCCACTTCGAGAGCACGAGTGTGATCAAAGGCATCAAAAGCGGCGGTCGCTTCCTCCACCACGTGCGCCAGATCTGCCAGTAGGGCACGGTCAATCGGTTCGGTTACGCGGGAAGCATCCAGACACACCGGAGCACCCGCCCCGCCCATACCGAGCGCGAACTTCGAGGCATTGAGCACCTTCATCGCCAGACGGCGCCCCACCTTCATCTGCTTTTCGTCAAAGGCAGCGTCCACGCCCAGGCGCGCGGAGGCCGCCCAGTAGCGCACCGCATCCGCACCGTGCTTGACGAGCAGATCCATGGGGGTGACCACATTGCCCTTGGATTTGGACATCTTCTTATGATCCGGATCGAGAATCCACCCCGAGATCGCCGCGTGCTTCCACGGCAGTTCCCCGAATTCGAGGTGTGCGCGCACCACCGTGGAGAAGAGCCAGGTGCGGATAATATCCTGACCTTGCGGGCGCACATCCATGGGGTACACGCGCTCGAAAAGATCCTCATCGGTGAGCCACCCGCCCGCGATTTGCGGGGAGAGGGAGGAGGTTGCCCAGGTATCCAAGATATCGGTTTCCCCGGCGAAACCGCCCGGCTTACCGCGTTGATCTTCGGTGTACCCGGCCGGCACATCGCTGGAAGGATCTACGGGCAGGCTCGCCTCATCCGGGGTGATGACGGCGTCGTACTTCACTTCACCGTTCTCCGAAATCTCGTACCACACCGGAATCGGCACCCCGAAGAAACGCTGGCGCGAAACAAGCCAGTCAGAGTTGAGGCCCTTGACCCAGTTGTCGTAGCGCACGTGCATGAAATCGGGGTGGAAGGCCAGCTGATTGCCGGCCTCAATGAGGTTATCGCGCAGCTCCTTGCCGTTTTTCTCCACGTGGGAGCGCCCGCCGTTGCGGATGTACCACTGGCGCGAGGTCACAATTTCGAGAGGCTTATCGCCCTTTTCGAAGAAGTTTGTTTTACGCATGGTCGGCTTTTCCTCGCCGATCATTTCCCCGGTTTCCTTGAGTTTCTCCACCAGAGCCTTGCGCGCCGAGAACGTGGTTTTCCCAGCCATCTCCGCGTACATGGCGTGCCCGGCCTCCGAAGTAATCCACTCGGGGATATCGCGCACGAGCCGGCCATCCTTACCGAGCACGCTGCGTAGCGGCAGCTGCAATTCGCGCCACCACTCCACGTCCGTGACGTCGCCGAAGGTACAGCACATGGCGATACCGGCACCCTTATCCATCTCCGCCTTCGGGTGGGCGAGAACGGGCACCTCCATCTCGAACACGGGCACGCGCACGGTGGTGCCGAAGAGGTGCTGGTAGCGCTCATCATCAGGATGGGCGATGAGTGCCACGCAGGCGGGCAGCAGTTCCGGGCGGGTGGTTTCGATCACCACATCCTCGCCCTCCCCGTGGAAAGCAAGGGCATGATAGGCGCCCGGATAATCGCGGGCCTCAAGTTCAGCCTGCGCCACCGCGGTCTGGAACGTAATATCCCACAGGCCCGGGGCCTGCGCCTGGTAGGCTTCCCCGCGCGCAAGATTACGCAAGAACGCGGTTTGGGCTACCTTCTGGGCTTTTGCTCCGATGGTTTGGTAATTCTGCTTCCAATCCACGGATAGCCCCAGGTGGCGCCACAATGCCTCGAATTGCTTTTCGTCCTCTTCGGAGAGTTTCCAGCACAGCTCAATGAAATTACGCCGTGAAATGGGCACCTGGTCCGCGTACTTAATGGATTTTGCGCCTCCCTGGTGCGGCGGCACAAAATTCGGGTCGTAGGGCAGAGAGGCATCCCCGCGCACCCCGTAGTAGTTCTGGACGCGCCGTTCGGTGGGGAGGCCGTTATCATCCCAGCCCATGGGATAGAACACTGATTTGCCGCGCATACGCTGGTAGCGGGCCACGGTATCGGTGTGCGTATAGGAAAAAACGTGGCCGATATGCAGCGAGCCGGAGACCGTGGGCGGCGGGGTATCTACAGAAAAGACTTCGGAACGGGTAGCGGTGCGGTCAAAGGCGTAGGTGCCTTCCGCCTCCCACCGTTCGCCCCAGGTAGTTTCAAGACCGTCGAGAGTGGCACGATCCGGTACCTCCGTGTGATCGAGGAGTTTGGACTCTTGGTTAAAACTAGTCATGGGGCTATTGTTTCACGCCCCGTGCGCTGCGGGAAACTGCGCCGTACGTGAGAGGGGCGACGGCGCAGCTACGGCGCGCGGTGCTTCGGGCGCCGTAGCTGGTATCCGAGGCCGTCAGAATGGCGCACCGCCCCGTTATCAGAATGGCGCACCGCCCCGTTAGAGGCCGGTATCCGGTTCCACCAGGTGGGCGTGCAGCAGATTAAAAACAGCCGGGTCGATCCCGTGCCCGAGGAGGTATTCGCGCGCCCCGCCGGCCGCCTCAATGCGCACCGTGGCGGCGCTCAAGGCTTCTTCGGTCACGTAGACGGCGCGGTGCGCGGCCGCCCCCGGGATATATTCGCGCCCCATGACGAAGGCAAGGTCCTCCTGGTAGCTTTCGCCCAGCGCCGTGGCGGAGGTGAGGTAATCCGCCAGGATTGTTTCGCGGCTTGCTCCGAGGATGGAGAGGATCAGCCCGGTGACCACCCCGGTGCGGTCTTTACCGGCGGTGCAGTGGATAAGCACCCCGCCTTCCGCGGATAGCTCTGCCACCGCGGTGACCGCCTGCGCTAATTGCCCACCGAAATTGCGGGCCATCTGCATATACAAATCGGCAAGTTCGGACCATTCCAGGTGGGCAAGCTGATTATTGAAAATAGGCACGGAGGCAACGCTCACCCCGTAGTCTGCCCAATTGGTGGTGCCGGCGCGTTCGGCGTCGTCGCGCAAATCAATCACGCCGGTGATGCCCTGCGCTCTCAAAAAATCTCCCAGGCTCTCATCGTGGCGGAAAGCCGCTGAGGAACGTAGCAGGGCGCGCTCGCGGATATGCCCGCCGGCCACTGGAGTTCCTCCCAGGGAACGAAGATTATGCAGGCCGAGGGGCAAGCGTGGGGAAGTCATCACTGTCCTTTCGAACTGGCGTAAAGCGTATTTTCTAGCAGGTAGGAGCCGGGCCCGTCCCAGGCGAGCGGATCGCTCGGGCTCCACCCGGGCCGCCCGGCTCGCCGGCCGATAGCTACAACCTCCTCCGGGCTATAGGCAAAGATCTCCTCGCCCGGCTCTATGTCGCTGGGCAGTGCGGCCGCGACGTCGTCCAGGTAGGTGATGTCCTGGTGGATACTGGCCTCGCTGATCTGCACCACCGAAAAAGCCGAGCGGGCTCGTGCGCTTTCCCATTCGGGGCCCCTTCCGAGCGTTGTTTCGTTGGCGAGGGCCGGGCCGACCACCACGGGAACCCCTCCTGCGCGCCCGCGTCCGGCCAGGTGGTAATGCCCTGCCAGCACCACGGCGGGCGCCACTTCCCAGGATTGCAGGCCCTGCGCCAGGCGCGGGGCATCCATGAGACGCAGCGCCCCGTGGAGCACCGTCGGGGCAGCCAACGGCGGGTGGTGGAGGACAAGAACGGAGTGGATGGGCGCGGTGTCGATACCGGGGCAGGGCACGCCCTCCACCCCCGGTGTGCTATCAGCATTCGTGATGGCGTCCTCGATGCGGTGGATTTGTTCACCGAGGTAACCGAAACCGCGCCCGGGAACGGAGCTGTCAGCCGCAACGAAACGCCAACGTGTTTCTGCCACGGTGATATCGGTGACGGAAAAGATAGGGTCCATGGGTGCGCCGGGCAGGTCGAGGGCCTCGCGCATGGCGGGGCGCCGGTCGTGATTCCCGCAGGCCCAGACCACTGGCGCATCCCACCGTTCCGCCAGTGGTGCAAGGGTTCGCGCAGCGAAATCGTAGGAAGCGGGGGTGCCGTCATCGGAAATGTCTCCGGAGACCACGATGGCCTGGCAGGGCGCGAGCTCGCCGGCGGCCGCAACAGCCGCTTCTAATAGCCCGGAAGTGTCAATTTTTCCGTAGTGGCGGGCACGCTCGGCCCGCACATGGGTATCGGAGAGGTGCAGGATTCGCAAGCTCATAGGTCATCGTCTCCCTCGGATGGCGTGATAGACGGGGCGGCAGTCTCGGGCTGCGGTGGCTCAGGTAGCAGCGGAACTGCCGCGATAAGTTCACGGGTGGCCGGGTGACGCGGATGCTCCAGAACCTGCGCCGTGGGAGCATATTCGACGACGGTGCCCCCGCGCAGCACCAGGGTGTCCTCACACAGATTCTGGACAATGCCCAAATCATGAGAGATCACAATGAGGGTGAGGTTCAGGCGGGCACGCAGGTCGTGGAGAAGCTCCAGGACGGTGGCTCGTACCGAAACATCGAGGGCGGAAACCGGTTCATCGGCAATAAGAACCTTGGGTTGGCAACCCACGGCGCGCGCAATAGCGACCCGCTGGCGCTGCCCTCCAGAAAGCTCGTGCGGATAGCGTGAGCCCCATTCCGGGTTGAGATCCACGGCGGCCAGCGCATCACGCACCATCTCCCGGTGCTTGCCCGGCACGCGCAGCAGGCGCAGCGGTTCTTCAATAATCTGGCCCACCGTCATCCGCGGGTTGAGGGAAGCAAAAGGATCTTGCAGCACTAATTGGACTTCGTGGCGCAGGCGGGTAACACCCAACTTTCCGTAGCGCACCTCCTGGCCCCGGTAGGTGATTGAGCCGCCGCTCGGCTCGAGTAAGCCGAGCATCATGCGGCTCAAGGTGGTTTTCCCCGAGCCGGATTCGCCGATAATCCCCAGCGACCGCCCCGCTCGCACTTCGAACGACGTGGGTGCCAGAGCCACGGTGCTTCCGTAGGATTTGGTGACATTCTGGCAGCTAAATAGGACCTCCCCGCGTTCGACAGGCCAGTCTTTTTCCAGCGGCGCCCGAGAAGTCATCCGCAGGGCGGCCTCACGTGGATCCCAAGTTTTTTCCGATGTGCTTGTCATGACTGGTCACCTCCGTGCACCGTGGGACGTTGCAAGCTGGTGGCGCGGGCCGCTGCTACAAGATCGTGGGTATAAGGATGCGCGGGACGGAGCAAAATATCCGCGGCGCTCCCTTCTTCTACCAGTTCGCCGCGGCGCAGTACGAGGATGCGTTCGGAGGTGTGGTAGGCCACCGCCATATCGTGGGTAATCATGAGAACCGCGGTGCTATGTTCGCGGGCGGCATCATCCATGAGCTGCAAAATATGGGACTGCACCGTGGCATCCAGTGCGGTTGTCGGCTCGTCCGCAATGAGGAGGGCGGGTGCCAAACTCATCGCCATGGCAATAACCACGCGCTGGCGTTGGCCCCCGGAAAGCTCATGGGGAAAGCGGTTAATAATGCTTTCCGGGCTAGGGAGCTCCACCATGCGGGCCAGCTCGCTGGCCCGCTGCGTCGTCGCCGATTTTTTTAATCCCGCGTGAATACGCGAGGCCGCCACCAATTGGTGCTTAATACGCACCACCGGGTTGAGCGCCGTATGCGGTTCTTGGAAAATACAGCCGATGCGGCGCCCCCGAATTTTCTGGAACTGCGCATCGGAGGCGCCCACCAATTCGCGCCCCTCAAAACGAATCGAACCGGTCACGTGCGCCCCGCGGGGGAGCAGCCCTTGGATTGCCATTGCCGTCATCGATTTTCCGGACCCGGATTCACCGATGAGGCAGACCCGTTCGCCGGCCTCCACCGTGAAGGAAACTCCGCGCACCACCTCGGTGGAACCGAAAGCCACGGTGAGATTACGTACCTCAAGAAGACTCATCGCGTTTCCCTTCCGCGCGGATCTAGCACATCACGCAGTCCGTCCCCCAACAGGTTGAATCCGATAATCGTCAGGACAATCGCGGTGGCCGGGATAAGAATAACGGTCGGGTGGGAATACATGAAGCTCTGGTAGGTGGAGAGCATGCGCCCCCAGGACGGAGTGGGGGGAGGGGTGCCCAGCCCCAGGTAGGACAGGCCGGCTTCCGCGAGCGTGGCTGTTCCCATGATTTGGGTGACGCGCACAATAAGCGTGGGAGTGATCGCCGGGAAAATATGCCGCGAGAGAATCCACCAGGAGCGCGCCCCGGCCGCCACGGCCAGGAGCACGTGATCGGAGGCGGTAGCACGGCGCAATTCAGGCAGCACGGTGCGGGTAACCGCCGGAGCGGAGCCCAACCCGATGGCAACGGTGGACGTGAGGGTAGAACCGGAAAATGCGGTAACGAGAATGAGGGCGATGATGAGGGTGGGGAAAGCCACCCACACATCGGTGAGACGCTCCGTCAGGGAACCGAGCCACCGCGGGGCATAAACAATAATCGAGGCGAGGAGCAGCCCGACCACCAGAGCCACCACAGCTCCTCCGACGCTGGTGAGCACCGTGACCCGCGAACCCAGCACCATGAGGGAGAAAATATCGCGCCCCAGCTGATCGGCGCCAAACCAGTGCGCCCCGCTCGGGCGGGCCCAGGAGGCACGCGAATCCACGCTTTCCGGATCGTAGGGCACCCAGATGAAAGAAAGAACAAAGGTGGCCAGTACCGCCAGCACCACCGCGGTGCCGATAAGGCCGGCAGGATTGCGCAGCAGGGCCCGCAAGCGGGCCCGCCACGGAGAAGTAGCGGAGAGGGCCCGCAGGGCTGGAGAAGGAATACTCATCGCAACCTCACTCTCGGGTCAAGGAGCCGGGAGGCCACATTCGAGAGCATCATCAGGAGAATAACCGCTCCGGAGAGCACCATGAGGAAGCCTTGGACGGTAACAATATCGCGGGTAGATACACTCGCGACCAGGTGGTGCCCGATACCGGGAAGCGCAAAGACCTGCTCGACCACCACGGTGCCCATGAGGAGGGCCGCTGCATCGAGGGCGATAACAGCCAGGAGGGGGAGCCAGGCATTCCGCAGCGCCTGGGTGAGCAGGGCGCGTCGGCGGCTCATCCCCTGGGCACGGGCGGTGCGCACATAATCTTGGCCAAGCTGTTCCAATACGGCGGAACGCACGTAGCGCACCAGTCCCGCCGTTTGCGGGATCGCCAAGGTAATGGCGGGCAGGATGAGACTACGGAGCGCCGCTCCCGGATCGCCCCATCCCTCGCGCGGGAATCCGGTGGAGGGAAGATGAAGCGGGGTTGCCAGGTACATGACGAGAAGCATTCCCAAGATGAAGGTGGGGATGGCGATGCCCAACTGGGAAAGCCAGGAGACCAGGCGCCCGGCCAGAGTGGTGGAGCGAGCCGCGGCATATACCCCGATCACCAGAGCAAAAATAACTGCCAAACTCAAAGACATCAGCGCAAGCGGCACGGTGACCTGGAGTTTCGTCACGAGCTCGTGGGTCACCGAGAGGGAAGAAAAGGGAGAGGTGCCGAAATCGCCGGTGAGGGCGGCGCTGAGCCAGCTCAAATACTGGACGATGAGGGGACGATCCCAGCCGTGCTCGGCCCGGATTGCTTCAATTTGCGCGTCGGTGGCGTCGAGGCCACCCATGATAACGGCCGGATCGCCGGGCAGGGTGTGAAGCGCGAAGAAAATCACGAAGGAGGCGAGGAGCAACGCCGCCACCGCCCACCCCAGCGCGGAGAGCACGATGCGGGCGGTACGCGACGTCGTGGTACGGAGCACCGTTTCGCGGTCCACGGTGCCGGGAGCTGCACTAGCCCCCGGCACCTGCGCGAGCGCGAGTGGTTCAGCCATTAACGCGCAACCTGAATATCAGCGGCGTAGAAGCGAGAACCGGTCCGGTTGGTCGGGAATCCGGAGACCCCTTCCCGGGAGAAAATAATGGCCTTGGGGCTGTAGAGCCAATCCGAGGCCGCATCTTCGGACACGAAGGTGGCGAGCTCACCGAGCTTCTTATCACGTTCCTCCAGCGAGCTGGCGGTCATCGCCTCCTTATTGAGGCGTTGAGCATCCGCGCTGTCGTAATGCCAGTAGTAGCTGGGATTGGAGTAGTAGGTGAGCGTCCACGGATCCACGTGGAGCACCATCGTCATATCGTAATTGCCCCCGCGGTAGACCTCATCGAGCCAGCTGGAAAACTCCATCCGGTCAATCGTCACATTAATGCCGATTTCCTTGAGCTGGGCCGCTATATATTCGGAAATAGCGGAATCGTAATTATTGGCTACCCGCAGGTTGAGAGAAAGATTTTCAGCACCGGCCTTCTTGAGCAGTTCACGGGCGGCTTGCGGATCATAGGAATCAATATCGTTGAGGGAATCGCTCCACCAGGCCATCTCGGGGGAGACCATGGAGCCGACCCGCACCATATTTCCACCCAGCGCGGTAATGAGACCATCCTTATCGATGCCCTTGCGGATAGCGGTGCGCACATCCTTATTTGCCAGCGCAGGATTGCTGTGATTGAAGCCGAGCGTCATCCATGAAGTTTCCGTGCCCTGCGAGGTAATAATTGCCGGGTCGGCCGCGAAACGCTCCACCGTATCGGTGTTTTGGGTGGTGAGAATATCAATTTGTCCCGAGGCAAGCGCGTTCGCAGCGGCGGTCTGATCCGCGTAATAGTGGTAGACCACTTCCTTGGTGCCGGCCGGATCGCCCCAGTAATTGTCATTGCGTTCGAGGGTGATGGTGGAGCCGGTCTTCCATTCACCGATGGTGAAGGGCCCGGTGCCATTCGATTCCTTATTCAAATCGACCGTGTTATCAGAGGGCACCATCATGGCGGCATCCGTGGACATGCTGTCCAAGAAATTCATATTCGGTTCGGATAGGGTGACGACGACGGTATGCGGGTCGGAAGCCTGCGCGGATTTAAAAGTGCGCATGAGCTTATGATCGGGATTCTTCGAACCTTCGGCAGCTGAAGCTTCCAGGGTGGCAACCACATCCGCGGCATCAAAATCAGAACCGTCGTGGAATTTCACGCCCTCGCGCAGATGGAAAGTGTAGCTGAGCCCATCTTCGGAAATATCCCAGGAAGTGGCCAGAGCTGGCAAAATATCACCATTTTCAGCGCGGCGGGTGAGGCCTTCGTAAACATTATCGATAACAAGTTGATCGAGAGCTGCGCCGGAGACCGAGGTTGGATCCAGCCCGGTGGGTTCCAAAATAAAACCAACGTGCACCGAGGCATCCGGGTTCGCATTCTGAACCGGGGCCGGGCCACTGGCGGGGGAGGAAGCCTCACCGGAGGGCGGGTTGGTTGAGCATCCGGACAGCGCGAGTCCGGCAACGAGCAGGGCGACGCCCGCAAAACGCTTCATATCTGTTCCCATCAGGTAGTGAAGTCAAAATATGGCTCGGCGCATCGCAGCGCGGACGCTTCACCATATATGTATCTATCGAGTCAATGTGAACCGTTGGAAAACGTGGAGTTAAAAGGCGAGCTACCTCTCCTTTGCGTCAGTATCGCGGATAGAGCGGGACGCGCGGGTCCCGGGTTTGGCGTGCTTGGCGCGCCGGCGAGCCTCAGCGGCTTCGCTTTCCAGATCGTGCACCACGAGGCGAGCGTGGCGCGCGGTCAAGATGGGGTGGATTTTCTTCGCGGCGCGCATGGCGGTGGCGGTTCCCTCCGCCGCGGCCGCCAAAATGCGTTCTTTTTCTTCCGCGGTCCATTCGTGGGTGCGCATAAAACGTAGTGACCGTGCCTCGCGCAGCATGGAAATTCCCCACAGAATCAGCACCACCAGGAAAATCCCAGCGAAGCTGAGGATCGATAGTCCGTTCATTTAACTGAGATTCCTATCTTTATCAATACTGGCCTGCACGCCGCGCACGACGGCCGCCCCGAAACCGGCACGTTCCAATTCCACCACACCGGCCACGGTGGTGCCGCCCGGGGACTGCACCGTATCGGCCAGGTCGGCGGGAGATAGTTCACTTGCGAGCACCAGGCGCGCCGCACCTTCCACCGCCTGTGCGGCGATACGCACCGCCTGCGCGGCCGGGAGCCCATCAGCAACGGCGGCGCGTTTGAGGGCATCAATATAGGTAAAGGTGAACGCCGGGGAGCAGCCGGCGAGCGCGGAAAAGACGGAAAAATGCTTTTCTTCCAGGGTGATATGGGCACCCACTGCGGCGAAAACTTCCCGCACCGCGTCCTGTTGAGCGGGGGTGACGGAGCTGGAGAAGCACAGCGCCGTCATGGAGGCGCGCACACTGGCGGCCACATTCGGCATGGCGCGCACGAGCGGTTGCCCCGGGGCGAGATGGCGGGCGAGAGTGGCAAGTTCAAGGCCCGCCGCGATAGAGACGATAACGGTGCCGGCGGCACGTGCGGCGTCGCTAATTTCTTCCAGAACGCCCGCAACCGCGTACGGTTTCACCGCGACGACGACGATTCCGTCCCCCACGGCCGTGACCAGCTCGGTATTTGAGGTGGCCGGGCGCGCCCCCGTTTCCTTCGCGAAGTCGCACGCCGCCTGCGCATCTTTTGCAGAAACGACGACGGACGCCGGGTCCGCACCCGCGGCAAGCACCCCGCGCGCCAGGGCTCCTCCCATATGTCCGGTTCCGATAAAGCCGATCACGAGCACTTCCTTTCTACCAGCTAGGCCCGGTGCTCCCGCAGCGGCGCTGAGCGAACACCGGGTATGCTCTCCGCGTTTTATTTTAGGCTGAAGAAAGGTGTTTTATGGCCGGCGTGGCTCTCACCCGGCAGAACGGAGGGTTTGACATGTCACATCGAGTACTCGTGACCGGAGCATCCAGCGGAATTGGGGCGGCGAGCGTCCGTGCCTTGCGCGCGGCCGGATGGGAGGTGATCGCCACCGCGCGGCGCGAAGATCGGCTCCGCCAGCTCGCCGAGCAAACCGGGTGCAGCTACGTGGTAGCGGACGTGACCAAAGAGGCCGACGTCGCACGGCTCGCCGCCACCGTGGCGGAAGCCGGCGGAGTGGACGCCCTGGTCAATAACGCCGGTGGAGCACGCGGGCAGGATCGCGTGGCGGACGCGAAAATCGAGGATTGGGAGTGGATGTACCGCGTGAACGTGCTCGGTACCTTGCGCCTTACCCGGGCGCTGCTTCCACATATGCGCGAGAATGGCGGGAGTATCCTCTTTGTGACCTCCACGGCGGCGCAGGAAACCTACGTGGGTGGGGCCGGATACACGGCGGCCAAGCACGCCGAACGCATGATAAAAGACACCCTGCGTTTGGAACTGGTGGGAGAACCGGTCCGGCTCATGGAACTGCGCCCTGGCATGGTGATGACGGAGGAGTTTTCTAAGAACCGGCTCGGCTCGGATGCCGCAGCCCAGAACGTTTATGCCGGGGTTGCCGAGCCACTCCTCGCCGAGGATATTGCTGAGACGGTGGTGTGGATGCTCTCCCGCCCCGCCCACGTCAATATTGATTCGGTGGTTATCCGCCCCGTTGCCCAGGCGAATTCTTGGACGGTGGCCCGCGCCGGGAGCGACGTGGTGGAGTTGCCTTCCTCGGGGCTGGACGGCGAGTAGGGGGCACCGGGGCGCTGGCACGGTGCCGGCGTAGTACCAGCACCGTGCCAGTATGTGCGGGCATCGTGGGGGAAATTACCGCCCCTCGGCGACCTGCCGGGCAAGTTCAGCAATCGCCGCGGCAATCCCGAGGCTGAGATCATCGAAGGTACGGGCGCACCGGGGGAGCACCGGGGCGGCGCTTTCGCCTAACGGTGCGCTGCACACCGTTTCGGGCAATGAGGCACGCCCCGTGTCGCTTAGTGGCGCCGGCTGCGGCGCGGGCGGCGCATCGGTTTCCGCACCCACCGTGGCCGTCCCAACGGTGCGCAGGGCCGGCACGTGAATGAAGATGCCGGGAACCGCAAGCCGGGCCACCCGGTAAGCAACGTTATTGCAGAGGTAGCGTCCCGGATCTTGGCTCGTTTCCGCAGCAATACCGGACTCGTTAATAGCGCGGGTAATATCTGCCACCCGCACGGGGCTCACGGCGATATCTGGACCGCCGGGAATAATGGGTTCGCCGTGGGGTTGGGCTCCTGCATTATCAGGAATCCGAGCGAGGTTTTCATTAAAGGCTTGGAGCTCCGGGGTGATGGCGCTGCGGCCACCGGCCTCCCCGATGGATATGACCGCATCGGGATGAATACGCTCCACTGCCTCAGCCAACACTTTCCCAGCGCGCGCGAAAACCACCGGCAGCATTACCGTCGTGACTTCCACCTCGCAAGGAAGAACCATATCGTGAAGATGCGGGATAGATCGCAGGGCCGCCTCTCGGCTCGCGTTTTCGGTATCGGCACCAAAAGGCTCAAAATAAGTCACTAAAAAACGCACACTTCACCCTACCGCGGACCTCCCTGTGGATAAATGCACGGGTCAAAGCTTGCCTGTGGATGGGCTCTGGACGGATGTTTCCATGCCTGGCACCATCGGCTCAAGCGCTCAGCAAGCGGCGCTAACACACAGGAACTCGAGCGCTCAGCAAGCGGTGCCAGCGCAAAGATAACGGAAACAACACGGGGAGGCAGCGGTGGACGGGGTTCTCATCACGGAATCTGTCACAGCGGAACTGCGCGCGGCGCTCGCGGATGTGAGCGCCGCACTGGCTCCGGTACAGGTCGATAACGTGCCGGGAGCAGTGAGTGCGGCCTTGGGCGGCACCCCACCGCCGGCAACCGTGAGCGCAGGATGCACCGCGGTCAACAGGAGCACCTGTAGCATCGCGGCCCGAGCTGATGAGCTTGCCGATTCGCTCGCCCTAGCTTGGCGTATCTATCAGGAGGCAGATGGCGAGGCCGCAGCGGATTTTACTGGTGTCAAGGGCGTAGAAAACGTTGCGGCTACGGATATTGCGGGGGTGAAACAATGAGATACCTAGCGGTGTCGTGGGCTCAGCTGCGCCGCTGGAACGGTGCCTTACTCACGGCGGTGCTCAGCGAAGTAGCCTCCGCGCGCCGGCGCTGCGAAGAAGCCAGCTGGCAACTACGGCAGCTAGCCACACGCTCCCTTGCAGGCACGTGGGAAGGCTACGGGGCGCGCGCCTTCCTCTCCGATGTGCGGGCCCTGGCAGCACGTGCCGCCGCGCACACCGACCGTATTGACCACCTGATCCAGGCTTTGGGGGAAGCTCAGCATAAAATCACCCGTACCCAAACAGCCGTGAGTGAAGCGCTCTCCCGCGCCAACGCTGCCGGCATGGAAATCACGCCCGGCGGTGAGGTGATTGACCCGCTCGCTGGCGCGGATACCACCGGGGTAGCGGAGTGGGAACGCCGTCAGATAGCGATCCAGATTAGGACGGAGGTAGAGGTAGCCCACAGGTCGGCCGATAATACACTCAGCTATCTAGATAAGGTTTTCACCCAGCTGGCCGCCGGGCAGATCGCCCCGGAGGCTCGCACCAACCACTATCGTTCGGTAGGGCGGGTACCGGTCGGGAAAAGCGCGGCGTATGTGCACGCGTGGTGGGCATCCCTGGGCGATGCCGAGCGTTCCTACATGCTTGTTCACTATCCGCAGGATCTCGGTAATCTTGACGGAATACCCTACGCGGTGCGGGATCGCGCCAATATTGCCGTGGCCCGCCAGGATGAAGAAAGGGCCCGCGCCTATTACGACCCTATTCTTACCGAATTATCCGCAGAAATCGCCAGCGCCCAGGCAGATCTCGAGGGCAACTTAGGGAAAAGCGATAGGGAACTTCGCACCGCCCAGCTCGGTGCGGCTCAGTTGCGCCATGCCACTATCACCGCCAACCTGGCGGCTTACGCCACGATCCGCACCCAGCGCGGCCTGGATCGCAACTGGCGTGAGCACCTCTCCCCGTCTCCGGCTCGCTCCGGTTCGCATCACGATGCGATGCGGCACTCATCGTCGTCCCCGGCACGGCCATCTTCGGGGCGCGCAGGCCCGGCGCGCTCCTCCTCGCGGGTGGGCCCCGCGCAGCCCCGTCAGCTTCTCGTTTATCGCGGGCCGAACCGGGCCCGCACCGGAACCGGCGCGGAATTGCGAACTATCCAGGTGGCCCTTGCCCAAGGCGATGTCGATACAGCCCCGTCCGTCACCATTGAAGTGGGTGGAATGACCACCAATGTGGTCACATCCCTCGACTCCCATATGGGGGCGGCAGGCCGCCTAGCTGCTCTGCAGCAGGAAATTGTCACCGCCCGCGGCGAAACAGGGAGTCCCGCGGTGGTGACCTGGTTTGATTACGCCGCCCCGCAAAGCGCGTTGGACTCCTCTCTCTACACCCCGGCGCGCGCCCGGGAAGGCGGAGCTAACCTTGCGCGTTTCGCGGAAGGTATCGCCCAGGTTCGGGGCGGGGATCGCCCGCGTATTAACCTGCTGGGGCACTCCTACGGTTCGGTGACGGCTTCAGCGGCTGCGGAGCGGGCTAGGCCCGGCGTCGTCGACACCCTTGTGGTATACGGAACACCCGGGGTAGTGGCCGAAGGTTGGGATATGAATACCGGGCCGCACGGAGCTGGAAACGCCGCCTCCAATCACGTCCTCTCCAATAAAAAAGACATTATTAACGTGGTCAATGCCGTGGGCGGGGGAGCGGTTTCGGGTGGACATACCGATGCGCTAGGTTTCAATCCGCGCCGGGATCCAGATTTCACCGCGCATCATTTCGCGGGGCGCGGGGGTCTCTTCTCCCAGCATTCGCAGTACTTGGAAAACGTAGACTCCCCGCAGATGCGCGAACTGGCTCGCATCACTACAGAGCCCGGTGCGCTACCGGCTGAAGCTGCGCCGTCGCCCCGATCTGTACCGGTGCGCCCGCCATCCGGAAGCTAGATGCGCCCCGCGCGAGGAAGGGCTACAATGAGCGGCGTTGGCTTTGACCCGGCAATCACCGGCGAGCTCTCGGAAGAACAGCCGCGCGGCCCGTGCCGTGCAGCCCAGTAGAACCGAGCGGGTGGACCCGTTAGCGTCCTAATGAAGCGGTTACCCGCCGTACCACGCGTGCGGTGAGTAGCAAATGAGGTGGTACCGCGGTACCGGAATTCCGGCGTCGTCCTCAATCCGATTAGGTTTGAGACACGAGGAGACACCGCGTGGATATGTATCCGCTTCATCGCGAGGGCGGCGTGCCCGCCTCCCCGAACTTCCCGAAGATGGAAGAAGGCACCCTCGCTTTCTGGAAGAAAGACAATACGTTCCAGTCCTCCGTGGCGCAGCGTGAATCCGGGCCGCACGGCTCCAATGAATTCGTTTTCTATGACGGTCCGCCCTTCGCCAACGGCCTACCCCATTACGGTCACCTTCTCACCGGTTACGTCAAGGATGTGGTGGGGCGCTACCAGACCATGCGCGGGCGCCGAGTCGAGCGCCGCTTTGGCTGGGATACCCACGGGCTGCCGGCCGAATTGGAAGCCCAGCGTATCCTCGGCATCGATTCCACCGATGAGATCGAGGATATGGGTATCGCCACATTTAACGAGGCCTGCCGTTCCTCGGTGCTGCGCTACACCAAGGAATGGGAAGAATACGTGACCCGCCAGGCACGTTGGGTCGATTTTTCCCATGATTACAAGACTCTGGACACCACCTATATGGAATCGGTGCTGTGGGCCTTCAAAACTCTGTACGACAAGGGTCTGGCTTACGATGGCTACCGGGTGCTGCCCTACTGCTGGAATGACGAAACCCCGCTGTCCAATCACGAATTGAAGATGGATGACGACGTCTACAAGGACCGGCAGGATCTCAGCTTGACCGTGGGGCTGCGTCTGGAAACGGGTGAACTCGCCCTTATTTGGACGACGACGCCCTGGACGCTGCCCTCCAATCTGGCCATTGCCGTGGGTCCGGACATCGAGTACCTCACCGTCATTCCGCGCGAAGGCAAGCTGGAAGGCGAGCGAGTGATTATCTCCGCAGCCCGCCTGGAATCTTACGAGAAGGAACTGGGTGAAGATCCGGAAGTTGTGGATCGTTTCCCCGGCTCGCGGCTAGTGGGTCGCGCTTACGCCCCGATTTTCGATTACTTCATGAATCGTGCGGACGATGAGGCACCCGGCCCGCATGCCTACCACGTGATCGCGGGGAGCTTCGTGACCACCGACGACGGTACCGGGCTGGTTCATATTGCCCCCGCTTTCGGTGAGGACGATATGTTCGCCTGCCAGGAGGTGGGCATCCGCCCCGTGGTTCCGGTGGATGGCGCCGGGCGTTTCACCGCCGAGGTGCCCGATTACGAAGGCACCCAGGTCTTTGATGCCAATCTGCCCATCACCCGCGATCTGCGCGAGGGAACCGGACCGCTGGCACGCCGCCCGGAAAACGAGCGCGCCGTGCTTGTGCAAGAACGCTCCTACCTGCACTCTTACCCGCATTGCTGGCGCTGCCGTAAACCGCTCATTTACAAGGCAGTGTCCTCGTGGTTTGTGCGGGTGAGTGCCTTCCGAGATCGGATGGTGGAGCTTAACGAGCAGATCGAATGGACCCCGGCGCATATCAAGCACGGCCAGTTCGGTAATTGGCTGGCCGGCGCGCGCGATTGGTCCATTTCTCGTAACCGGTTCTGGGGCAGCCCCATTCCGGTATGGCGTTCCGACGATCCGAACTATCCGCGCGAAGATGTATACGGTTCCCTGGAAGAACTCGAGCGTGATTTCGGGCGCCTGCCGCGTAACGAGAAGGGCGAAGTGGATCTCCACCGTCCCTATATTGACGAGCTGACCCGCCCTAACCCGGACGATCCGACGGGTAAGTCCACCATGCGGCGCATCACCGACGTGTTGGATTGCTGGTTCGAATCCGGCTCCATGCCCTACGCCCAGGTCCACTATCCCTTCGAGAATAAGGACTGGTTTGAGGACCACTACCCGGGGGACTTTATCGTCGAATACATCGGCCAGACCCGCGGCTGGTTCTACACCCTCCACGTGCTCGCCACCGCGCTCTTTGACCGTCCGGCCTTCCGCACCTGTATTTCCCACGGCATTGTGCTGGGAGATGACGGTCAGAAGATGTCGAAATCGCTGCGCAATTACCCGGATGTCTACGAGATGTTCGACGAGGTCGGCGCGGATGCGATGCGTTTCTTCCTCATGAATTCACCGATCGT
Organism: Actinotignum schaalii; assembly: GCF_028864145.1. GTDB lineage: Bacteria > Actinomycetota > Actinomycetes > Actinomycetales > Actinomycetaceae > Actinotignum > Actinotignum schaalii_B. Next base: position 34,380 of record NZ_JARBHJ010000005.1, read on the forward strand.
GCGCGGCGGGAACCTCATCGTGACCGAACGTGCCCTGCGCGATACGGTGCGCCAGGTGCTGCTGCCGCTGTGGAATGCCTACTACTTCTTCGCGCTCTACGCCTCGACGTGCTCGAAGGGGGAGGGCTACCGCGCCCAGCCGGTAAGCGACACCTCCGGTTTGGATGTGATGGACCGCTACCTGCTGGCCAGCATTAAGGACCTGGCCGATAAGGTGCGCACCGACCTGGATAACTACGATATTCCGGCCGCCTGCGACCGGGTGCGCGGTTTCCTAGATGTGCTGACCAACTGGTACGTGCGTACCTCCCGGGATCGCTTCTGGAATGAGGACCACGCCGCCTTCGATACCCTCTACACGGCGCTCGAAGTGCTCATGCGGGTCATGGCGCCCCTCGCGCCGCTCGTGACCGAAGAGATCTGGAAGGGGCTGACCGGCGGACGCTCCGTCCACTTGGAAGACTGGCCCGAACTACCCGATTCCTGGAAGGATGATGCGCTGCGCGAAGCGATGGACGAAGCGCGCGCCGTCGTCTCCGCTGCGCATTCCCTGCGTAAAACCCACCAGTTGCGGGTGCGCCAACCGCTGCGTACCCTCACCATCGTCACCGACCGTGACCTGGAGCCCTTCACCGAGCTCATCGCTCTGGAAGTGAACGTCAAGAATGTTGAGCTCAAGGACGTGGCGCAATCGGGGATGAAGGTCAGCCGTGACCTCAAGGTTCTCCCGCGTGAACTGGATCCCCAGCTACGCAAGATGACCTCCGCGCTCTTCCAAGCCGCCAAGGCCGGGAACTGGAGCGAAGACGGTGCGGACGCGGTGCTTCACACCGAGCCGGAGGTGCGCCTGGCGCCCGGCCAGTTCGAGATCACCGTATCGGTGGAAGCCGACCCGGGTTCGGTTGCCGCGGCGCTCGATTCCGGTTCCTTTATCGCCCTGGATACCGAGGTGGATGAAGAACTGGAAGCCGAAGGCTACGCCCGCGACGTCGTGCGCGCCGTGCAGGACGAACGCAAGAACGCGCAGCTGCACGTGGCCGACCGGATCGCTCTCAACCTCACGGTTCCCGCCGAGCGCGTTGATGCGGTTACCCGCTATCTGCCCTTCATCCAGGAGGAAACTCTCGCGGTGCAGGCGCAGGTGACTGCGGGTGCAGAAGGCGCACCGCTCGGCATCGAGGTGACGAAAGTCGCGTACTAAAGGCCGGCGCGCTCTGTAACGGCGCGCCGTGATCCTCTAGAGTAGGGTGCCTTGCACGGGCCGCGGTGGACGACCATGGTCTTCGCCGCGGCCCACGCACTCTCCTCACAATTCACACGAAGGTCAGGGATGAAAAACTCGCGCGTCCTCACGCTCGCTGTAACCGGTTTGGCGCTCTTCGCCATGTTCTTCGGGGCGGGGAATCTGATTTTCCCGGTGATGCTCGGCATCCAAGCCGGAACAAATACGCCGCTGGCTATCGCCGGATTTATCGGCACCGGGGTTATTCTCCCCGCCGTTGGGCTCATCGCTGCCACCTCTAGCCGCGATGGCACCCCGCAGGATATTGCGACCCGTATCGGTCGCATCCCCGGTCACGCGCTTCTGTGGGCAATTTTTATCACCACCGGAGTTTTGTACGCGGTACCGCGGGTGGCCGCGGTGAGTTTCGAGGTTGCGGTCCGCCCCGTGATGCACGACGACGCCGCTGCCCGCCCCGCCCTCCTCGTTTTCTCCGCCGTGTTCTTCGTGGTGGCTGTGCTCGTGGCCCTCAACCCAGGCAAAATGGTGGATCGAGTGGGAGGAATCCTCACCCCTGCCCTCGTTATTCTCATGGCGATTCTTATTGCGGTGGTGGTGCTCAATCTGCCGCCCCAGGTTGCCCTTCCGCAGGCACCGTATGCGCCCAATGCGCTCACCGGTGGACTGCTCAGCGGGTATATGACCATGGATGCGCTGGCGGCCTTCGTCTTTGGGTTGGTCATCGTGTCCTCATTGCGCTCCAAAGGTTTCACCTCCCGCGGGGCGCTCTTCGGGGGAGCGGCGGGCGTGGCCCTCATCGCCGCGATTATCCTCGCCGCGATCTACCTGGGGCTGTCCCAGATCGGGGTCCGGGTGGCCACCGAGGGATTTGCCAACGGTGCGGATGCACTGGCGGCTGTTTCCGAGCGTTTCTTCGGACGCAGCGGTCAGCTTATTTTCGGTGCCATCACGATTCTGGCGTGCCTGACGACGGCGATTGGCCTGCTGGGCGCGGCCACTCAGTTTTATCGCAGTTATCTTCCGGGGCTGGCGTACCGTCCTCTCCTCATCGGGCAGGGAATGTTTGCTTTTGCCATGTCCACGCTGGGACTGGAAGGAATCCTCAATTTCATTAATCCGATCAATCGCTTTATTTATCCCATCGCGATTGTTCTTATTTTCGTGACGCTTGTTGATCTGGCGGTTCCCGGGCGCCTGCATTGGGCTTACCGAGCCTCCGCCTGGATTGCGGCACCTCTCGCTCTCCTGGACGGGCTGGTTGTCACCGAATGGGATATTTTCGCTCCCGTCGCGGAATTCTTGGCGCTATTCCCGCTGGGTGCAGAAGGGCTCGCCTGGGCCGGGCCGGCGGTGCTCGGTTTTGTTCTCGGGCTAGCGGTAGACGGGATCCAAGGGCGGTTATTCCCACCGACTCTGGTGCGAGCCAAAGCCGATGAGCCAGCGGAGGCGCCAGTAGCCTGATATTTGCGGGGTGTCGGCGAACGCTCGCGGTGAAACTATTGTTTCTATGTTTTAATGAAACCACGTAGAACTCCGTGGGAGTTCCCCAAGGATGTGGAGAAAAACATGGCAACACAGCACACCCCGGAAAAAATCATTTTGGATTGCGATCCCGGTCATGACGACGCCGTTGCGATGCTGCTGGCGTGGGCGAATCCGCAGATTGAACTGCTTGCCGTCACCACGGTGGGCGGCAACCAAACCCTGAAGAAGGTTACGAATAATGCCCTCGCCGTGGGCACCGTCATGAAAATGACCGGCGTGCCTTTCGCGGCCGGATGCGACCGACCGCTGGTACGCCCGGTGGAAGTCGCCCCCGATATTCACGGGGATACAGGCTTGGACGGCACCGAACTGCCAGCCCCGGCTATCGAGCTTGATTCCCGGCACGCCGTCGACCTCATTATTGACACGGTGATGGCGCACGAACCGGGAACCGTCACCCTGGTTCCCACCGGCCCGCTCACCAATATCGCGCTGGCGGTACGTAAGGAACCGCGCCTGGCCGAGCGTGTCAAGCAGGTGGTCCTCATGGGTGGGGGGTACCACGTTGGTAACTGGTCCGCGGTGGCCGAATTCAATATTAAGATCGACCCCGAAGCCGCGCATATCGTTTTCAACGAGCCATGGAAGGTGGTCATGGTGGGCCTGGATCTCACCCACCAGGCGCTCTGCACCCCGGAAGCCTACGCGAAAATTGATGCGGTGGGCACCCAGCCGGCCCGTTTCGTCCACGAACTCATGGATTTCTTCCGTGCTTCCTACCAGGACGCGCAGGGCTTCGACTACCCGCCGGTGCATGATCCGTGCGCGGTTGCCTATCTTATTGACCCCACCATCGTGGAAACGGTGCAGGTCCCCATTGATGTGGAACTCACCGGAACCCTCACCGTGGGGATGACAGTGGCTGATTTCCGCGGACCCATTCCCGAGGATTGCCACACCTGGGCTGCGACCCGGCTCGATCACGGGCGTTTCTGGGATCTCATCGCCGATGCGCTGGAGCGCGTGGGTGAACACCACTACCTGGGCTAACCACGGGGCTAATCCCCGTCCAACCCAACCTTTGTGAACGGAGGGCGGTGCCGCCACGGTGCGGCGTCGTCCTCCCCGGTGAGAAAGAAAAACTATGGCATCGTCCGTTCCCACACGTGCCGGCCGGGCGCAATCCGGTTCGCGCACGAATATTATCGTGCTGATGGCCGCGCTGCTCTGCGCGGTCTTCGCCTTCCAGCTCAACGCCTCCATGCTTTCCCCAGCTCTGCATACTATGAGCGTGGAACTCAATGCGACCGAGGTTGAAATTGGCGTGACCCAAACGGCCTTCTTCGCTTCCGCTGCGCTCTTCTCCCTTTTCCTGCCGCGCTGGGGCGACCTTATCGGGCGCAAGAAGATTCTGCTGGGCATGCTCCTGGCTACCGGGATCGGATGCGTAGTCTCGGCACTCGCTCCCAATGTCACGATCCTCGGTATCGGGCGTGTGATTCAGGGGACGGCGGGGCCGATGGTGCCTCTCACCCTTGTGATGCTGCACCAGGAAGTGCCCGAACCGCGCCGTTACGCCAAGTACATGGCTATTCTTACCTCCGTCAACGGCGGTATCGCAGGAGTAGACGCCCTGTTGGGCGGCTGGCTCGCCGGGAACTGGGGCTTCCGCTCCGTTTTCGTGTGCATGGCAGTTGTGTGCGCCGTCGCTTTCCTGGCGTCGGTGTTCGGGACCCGTGAATCCCAGGGCGACCGCACCCCGATGGACTGGCCCGGCGTTATCGCGCTCCTCATCGTTTTTGGCTGCGTCTATTTCGCTTTCAATGAGTTAGGCAAGCTCGGGGATGCCCGCTGGTGGCTCATCGGCGTGGAAATCCTGGTGGCCGCCGTTTCCGCGGTGATTTTCTGGAAGATCGAGTCCTCGCGCGCACACCCGCTGGTGGCCACTCGCTACCTCAAGCAACGGCGCACCTGGGCTCTCCTGTCCACCACTCTCTTCACCATGACCGGGGTATTCGCGGTCATGAACGGTCTCATCCCGAACCTGGCGCAGCTGGAAGCCAGTGCCGGTGGTCTGGAGCTCCCGGCCGAAACGGTCTCCTTCGTGACGCTGACGCCCTACGCGCTTGCCGGTCTTATTATGGGGCCGATCGCCGGGCAGCTCGCTTCGCGTTTCGGCTACAAGAAGGTGCTCCAGGCGGGGCTCCTCTCCACGGTTATTTTCCTCGGGATCGCGGTGTTCGGTGTGGGGGCACCCTCGAAGTCGCTTATCTTCTTCCTGTGCGTGGCCATCGGTATTACCTACGCCGGTACCGTCAATATCATGCTCAACGGCTTGGGTATCGTGCTCTCCCCGGCTGATAACCAGGGCTACCTACCGGGAATGAATGCCGGTGCCTTCAACCTGGGAGCCGGGCTTTCCTTCGCGATCCTCACCGCTGTGGCCACCGCCGTGGGTGGCACTGAGAACCTGGTGGGTGGTTATCAGGCCGGAATTGCGGTGGGTGCGGTCCTTGTGATTATTGCGCTTCTCCTCTCCACCCTCATCCCGTCGGTGGAGAACGCGGAGGAATCAGCCTCCTAGATACATCCGTACATGAGGGTTCGTGCGGACCGGTAGTGTGCGGGAACGGGGCCCACGGGGCTGGCAGCGCCAGTCGCACCGTGGGCCCCGTGGTATATGCTGGTGTGCCGTGAAAGGGGCAGGTATGGGTACGAATAACGCTGGGTACGATGGCGCGGGGTACGACAGTGAAGATGCGCGGGAAGCCGAACTTGACGCGGCGCTTTCCGAGGTCCTCAACTCTGGAATTTTCGGGGACGAAGCGGTGCTCCGAGAGGTCAAGGAGTCACCTGATCCCACCGTTGAACTCGCGGATACCACCGCAGAAGAAGCTCGGGTGGAGGAGATCTACCGGGATATCCTCACCCGCGCCCCCGAACATAAGGTGCAGCCCTCCCTTGAGCGCGTTCAGATGTGCCTGGATTTACTCGGTAATCCGCACCATTCCTACCGGTGCGTGCACGTGACGGGCACCAATGGGAAAACCTCGACGGCACGCATGATCGAAGCGCTGCTACGCGAGCACGGTCTGCGTACCGGGCGTTTCACCTCCCCGCACCTGGTGTCGGTGCGTGAGCGCATCGCTATCGACGGACATAATATTTCCCGCGCGGATTTCATTCAGGCATGGGAAGATGTCGCGCCGTTCGTCGAACTAGTGGACCAGCGCTCCCAAGCGGAGGGTGGGCCGCGCATGAGCTTCTTCGAAGTGTTTGTGGTCATGGCCTACGTAGCTTTCGCCGCCGCACCTATCGATGTGGCGGTGGTCGAAGTGGGCATGGGGGGAAGGTGGGACGCCACCAATGTGATTGACGGCGACGTCGCTGTTCTCACCCCCATCGCTCTCGACCATGAACGATGGCTCGGGCACACCATCGCACAGATCGCGGGTGAAAAAGTTGGGATTATTAAACCCGGGGCCAGCGTGGTGAGCGCCTCCCAACCCGAGGAAGCCGGTGCGGCTATCGCTCAGGCAGCCCACCGGGCCCGCGCCCACGTATCCGTCTACGGGAAAGACATCCAGGTCCTCGGGCGGGAGACTGCGGTGGGTGGTCAGCTTATGACTGTGCGCACCCCCGCGGCCCGCTACGACGATATTCCTCTCGCACTGCGCGGCTCGTATCAGGCAGAGAACGCGGCGCTGGCGATCACTGCGGTTGAAGCATTCTTCGGGGGGCGCGCGCTTGCGGGTGACGTCGTCGAACATGCTCTTATGGCCGTTACTTCGCCCGGGCGTCTCGAAGTGGTGCGTACCTCGCCCACCGTCCTCGTGGACGCGGCCCATAATCCCCACGGCGCCGCACATACAGCCGCCGCGCTGGAAGAGTACTATCCCGGCCGGCGGGTTGGGGTGCTCGCCATGATGGCAGATAAGGATGTGGAAGGAACCCTCGGGCAGTTCGAGCCGGTCTTGGATGCTGTTGTCATCACCGATATGCCCGGTGAACGTGCCATGGACGCCGAGGACCTGGCAGAGCTGGCGCGGGCGGTCTTCGGTGCGGAAAGGGTGCGGGTGGAACGCGATCTGCTCGCTGCGATTGACGAAGCTGCCGGATGGGCCGAGGCCGAAGCGGGCGATGAGCTCGCCACGCCGGTGGTGACAGTAGTTGGATCGGTTTATCTGGCAGGAATGGCGCGTCAAATGATGGGTAAAGGGGCTCCTGACGAAGCTCCTACCGAGTAGGACGGGGCGGGCACCGGGCCCGAAAGCACTGGCACGGTGTACCAAATTGGTAGAGTAGGCAACGTTCTACCAGTCTTCAACCCCGAGGTGGCACTGTGCTCGATATCCTTGCCAGCAATACCGTTCTCGTTGTTTTCATTGTGGTGGCGCTTGGCGCTGCCTTCGGGGCGATTCCTTTTGGTCCCCTGAAATTCGGGGCAGCGGGAGCGCTTTTCATCGGTTTGCTTGTCGGTGCGGTGGTTCCGCCCTCCACCTCACTCCTCGTGCTCCTGCAAGATTTAGGCCTGGGTATTTTTGTTTACATGATCGGATTGGAAGCCGGGGAAACATTCTTCCAGGAGATCCGCAAACAGCTGGGCCTTATGCTCGCCTCAATTATTGCGATTACGGCCGGTGCGGCGGCCGCGGTGGGACTGGGCGAGCTTCTCGGTTTATTGCGCGGTACTGCCGTGGGTGTTTTCGCAGGTTCGCTCACCTCGACGCCCTCGCTTGCTCTCGCCCAGGAAATGACCGACCCGGATAATCCTGCGGTGGGCTACTCCATTGGTTACCCGGTCGGGGTCACGCTCGCCATTGTCATGGTCGCTATTTTTATTAACCGGGAATGGAAAGCCCGTCATGACCAACTCGATCCGGATGATGTGGAACTGGAACAGGCAACCGTGTACGTGGATCGGGAGATCTCCGCGCAGCAGATGCGGGATATAGCCGGACAACAGGTGCGATTCGTAGCAATGCGGCGCAATCGCCGTTGGCATATCCTCGATATGGAGCGTGCTCTGGAACCGGGGGATAGGGTTCGTATTTTCGCTTCCCGGGCGGCGCTTTCTGAAGCTATCGAACGCCTGGGTAGCCGGATGCGTCATCGGCGGCTGACTGATCCCTATCTGGCGGTGCACCGTTTTACGGTATCCAATCGGGATATTGCTGGGCTCACGGTGGGTTCCCTCCCGCTCTATCGCCGTTTCGAAGCACGGGTGACGGTTATCCGCCGTGCCGATGACGAGATCCTCGCCACCCCGGATACCTACCTGGAAATGGGCGACGTGGTAGAAGTCGCCTTACCTACCTCGCGGGTAGAAGAACTCGAAGAATACTTCGGTGATTCGGTCTCCAGCTCATCCGAACTCGACTGGGTGGCAGCAGCCGGTGGCCTTGCCCTGGGCTTTGCTCTCGGGCTGGTGGAAATTCCGCTGCCGGGTGGTGCGGCATTTTCCCTGGGGGCGGCAGGTGGTCCGCTTGTGGTGGGGCTGATCCTCGGAGCGGTGCACCGCACCGGCCGGGTACCCTGGCAGCTCCCGCGCCCCGCGAATCTGACCCTGCGCCAGTTTGGCCTCATGCTTTTCCTCGCCGCGGTGGGCCTCAACTCCGGTTCTGCTTTTGCCTCGACCGTCTTCACAATGGTGGGCTTGAAATCGCTGCTCCTGGCCGCGGCCGTGAGCATTGTCGGATGCGGAGTCATGATGGCTGCCGCATGGGCGCTTGGTTCCTCGGCCACCCGTTCTTCTGGAGCGGTGGCAGGACTGCTTGGCCAACCGGCCGTGCTTTCCTACGCTACCTCACGTACCACCGATAACCGGGTGATGACCGGTTACGCTACGACCTTCGCGATTGCACTTATCTACAAGATCGTCGTCGTCCCCTTCATGTTCTAGCGGTCCCGGAACGGTGCGATGTGTCGCTGGCGTGCCACCGCGACCACGGGTACCGGTTGCAACTGTCGTAACGCCCCGTCGTAGCGCCACCGGTGGCGTCGTCTGGCATAATCTGTAATCGTGCACTTAAAAACCTTGACCATGCGAGGATTCAAATCCTTTGCCACCGCCACCACAGTGCGCTTTGAACCCGGGATTAATGCGGTGGTAGGTCCCAACGGCTCAGGGAAATCCAATGTGGTGGATGCTCTCGCCTGGGTGATGGGCGAACAGGGTGCGAAAACTTTGCGCGGTGGCTCCATGGCGGATGTTATTTTCGCTGGCACGTCGCGCCGTCCCGCGCTCGGACGCGCGGAAGTCTCCCTCACTATCGATAATTCTGATGGTGTGCTTCCCATTGAGTATTCGGAAGTGACGATCACCCGAACCCTCTTCCGTGCCGGCGGTTCCGAATATGCCATTAATGGTACGCCGGCACGCCTCCTTGACGTCCAAGAACTGCTCTCAGATACCGGCATGGGGCGGGAAATGCATGTCATTATCGGGCAGGGCCGCCTCGATGAAGTCCTCACTTCGAGTCCCGAAGAGCGCCGCAATATTGTGGAAGAAGCTGCCGGAGTGCTCAAGCACCGTCGCCGTAAAGAAAAAACTCTGCGCAAGCTCGAAGCAATGAAGGGTTCGTTCACGCGGGTGGAGGACCTCACTGCGGAGCTGCGCCGTCAGCTCGGACCGCTCGCCAAACAGGCTGAGGCAGCCCGCCGTGCCCAGATCATTCAGGCAACCGAACGCGACGCGCGGGCTCGTCTTCTCGCTGATGATCTGGCCCAGGCGCAGGCCAGGCTGGAAGCCGGGGCTGCCGAAGACCACCGTACCGCACAGCTGCGTGAAGAAAACCAAGTGGCCCTCACTCACGCCCGAGCTGCTCTCGCTGCGGCAGAAGACCATCACGCGCGCCTCAATCCGCAGCTCTCAGCTCTTCGGGATAGCTCCGAACGTCTGGCTTCCCTTGAGGAACGATTTCGCGCCATGGACGAACTGGCGCGCGAACGTGAACGCACCCTGAGCACCATGCCGGCACGGGGCGGCCAAGACGACCCGGAGGAGCTCCATGCGCGCGCTGTACGGGCCCGGGCCGAAGAAGAAGAACTGGAGGGGCGCGTTCGCGATGCTCAGGATGCTCTGCGCGCCGTCCTCACCCAGCGGGAGGAAATTGAAACTGCGGAAGCCGTGGCCGAGCGCGCCTATAACGAGGCGAGCCGAGTGCGCGCCGACGCTCGCGAGAACGCCGCACGCCGTGCTGGGAAGGTTTCCGCCGTGCGTTCGCGGCTTGAGGCGCTCGCGGCTGAAGTTGAGCGTGTGGACAAGGATGTGGCGGCCGCGCGCCAGCGCGTGCAGACCACCAGCGTGCAGGTAACGGATCTCGAAGAGGAGCTTGTTGCAACCTCCGCCGGGGACGATACCCTTGCTTCCGCCCATGAGGAACATACCCGGGCTCATCTGGCGGCCCGCACTGCCGTGGAAGAGGCGCGCGCGAACGAGGCACGTGCTCGCGAGGAGATGGCGCGTTTACAAGCAATTGTTGATACCCTCGCGCTCTCTTTGGAACCGGAAGATGCCACCGCGTGGGCTATCGAGCACGGTGCAGCGTTGTTGCGTGACCACCTCCACGTGGAACGCGGTTGGGAAAGTGCGGCGGAAAATGCACTGGCGGGAACCGCCGCTGGTGCGGTGGTGGATGACCTCGACAGCGCCGTGGATATTTTGCGTGGCGCCGCGCAGGCGCAGGCCGGGCGCCTCACGCTCACGATTACGGAAGGGAAGAACGACGACGCCGCAGCTGCCGCGCGCGAAGCTGCACTCAGCGCCGCTTTCGAGACGGTGCGCCCGGATCCGGATGCCGCCGTGCATGCATTAGCGGTGGTGAGTTGGTCCGGGACGGGCAGTGACCTGGTTGGCCTCCTCAAGCAGCTCCTAGCTGGCACCGCACTCACCGTTGACCTTGTTACAGCCCGCCTGCTCGTGGCAGCCGGGGCGCCCCGTGCGGTAACAACGAGCGGGGACGTTATCACGGCGTGCACCGCTACCGGGGGAGAAGCCACCGCCGCTGCCACCCTCACCCGCCAAGCTGCCTATCAGGACGCTTCCGAGCAGCTTGATGCCGCCGCCACCGCAGCTGATGAAGCAGCCGTGGCGCTGCGGAAAGCTGAGAGTGCCGAGGAAGAGGCTCGGGCCCGCGCCGAGGCTTCCGGGAGCGAACTGACGGCGCGGGACTCTAATCTGGCTGCCGCAACTGCCCAATTAGGAGCTTTACGCCAAGCCCTCGCTGCGGCCCGTGCCGATGAAGAACGCGCCGTCACACGCGCCGCCTCCTTGCGGGAAGATATTGCCGCCCGGCAGGCAGAGCTAGAAAGTTTCGCGGAGCCCGAAGAAAATGCTACTGAGATTCCCGATGATGGTGAACTGACGCGTCTCTCCCGGCAGCGCGATACCGCGCACGAAGCCGCTGTGGCCGCCCGTAAACAAGAAACGGAGGCTCGATTGGCGCTGCGCACCGCAGAAGAACGTTTCCGAGCGTTGAGCGGACGCGCTGATGCCCTGGATAACCGGGCTCGATTGGCCCGCGAACGTCTTGAACGGGAAGAACGAACCCGCCAGGTTTGCACCGAACATGCGGTGCTGGCAGGGCAGGTCGCGGCCGCGGCGGTGCGAGCCTTAGCGCACGTACGCAGCCTACGTGCCGAGGTGGCCGAGCAGCGTCGTCGGGTAGAAGAAGAACAACACGGCGCCGAGGGGCAGCTCACGCACCTACGCGAACGCGTCGATCAGCTGCGTACCCGCGAACGCGACCTCGCAGATTCCACCCACGCCCGTGAATTGGCGACTGCCCGTGTCCGCATGGAATACGAACAGCTGGCCACACGTTCCCTCGAAGATTTGGGCATCGATAGTGCCACCCTCGTAGAGGAATTCGGACCGCATATCCAGGTTCCCACCGGGGACGGTGCGGTGCCCTACGTGCGGGCTGAACAGGAACGGCGCCTGGCGACGGCGCAGCGAGCCCTCGCGCGGCTGGGCACCATTAACCCGCTCGCCCTGGAGGAGCACGCCGCGCTGGAAGAACGTCAAAAGTACCTCGCGCAGCAACTTGATGACCTGAAGAAGACCCGCGCCGATCTTCTCGATATTGTGGCGGAGCTTGATGAACGAGTCACCCTCGTCATGAAAGCCGCGCTCAGCGATATTAGCGCCCGTTTCGAGCAGGTCTTTGCTCGCCTCTTCCCGGGTGGGGAAGGGCGCCTTATCATCACCGATCCGGAGAATGTGTTGACTACCGGGGTGGAGATTGAAGCGCGGCCACCCGGCAAGCGCGTCAAGCGGCTGTCCCTGCTGTCGGGAGGGGAACGCTCGCTCACCGCCATTGCTTTCCTCGTGGCAATCTTTATGGCGCGTCCCTCCCCGTTCTACGTCATGGACGAAGTAGAAGCAGCCCTCGATGATGTCAATCTGGGGCGCCTTCTCGAGATTTTCCGGGAATTGCAGCGCTCTTCCCAGCTCCTGGTCATCACCCACCAGAAGCGGACAATGGAAATCGCCGATGCTCTATACGGGGTAGCGATGCGCGAGGACGGGGTTTCCACCGTGGTGTCCCAGCGCATGTCTGAACTGCGCGAATAGCGAGAGTTACGTTGCAGTTCGGTAACAATTGCGCAAGTGCGCGGGTCGGAGGTAGCCGGCCGCCGCGAAAATTCTCATAATAAGACCGTGCCCCTTATCATCGTTGTTATCGCCATCATTATTGCTGCCGCGGCGCTGGTGTATGCCCTGTCATTCGCGCGGAATTCCGGGAAAAGTACCGGAGCATCCGTCGCGGAATCATTTGACGCGTGGCGCTCTGATGAACTGGATATGGACACTTATGACATCGTCCACCACGATACGGCGGTGGACGATATGTTCGAAGCGTTCGCGCACGAATCCGAAGCCTATATCACCTCCGAAACCCTCGATGAGCACTTTGATCGAGCTCGGGAAACGGAGCGTGAACTCTCGGAAACGGTGCGCCGCAATAGTGAGAAACTGCGGGCGCGTATTCCTGCCCCGCCGTTGCGCCGTCGTGCTGAGAGTGCTGTAGAAGATACTCGCACGGAGGCGGACGTTGCTTATGTTTCCACGGGTGTACCGGGAGGAATCCATGTGGCGGATGTCGCCGGGGAGCCGGATGGTGCTCTGGTAGCGGACGTGGTCATTGACGGTGCTGGCGGCCAAAGCTGCACCGTTGATATTGAGGAAAGCGTCGAGGGTGAAGACGCTGAAACGCGCGAACGGCGCAGCGCCTGATAGGTGACCAGCTGGAAAAACCCGGCACCCTCTGCAAGACTGGAGGAGTGGATAATCCTGTAGTTCTTGCACTTGTCATCGCGGGCGTTGTTGCCCTCCTCCTTGTTCCCCTCGTTATTTCCCTGGTGAAGAAGAACCAGCGGCGCGAGGAATTGGAACGTCGGAACATCCCGGTTCTCGAAGGGGATTCCACCGCGGAAACCTCGGAAGGTGCCGATGAAGAAAGCGCCGGAGAAATCTCCGGTGAAACCACCCCGGATATTGTTACGGTTCCGGCGGTTGAACAGCCCGAATCAGTTCCCTCCCGGATGCAGCGTCTACGCGCCCGTCTGGCTCACTCGGGTGGCTTCGGGCAGGCTCTTTTGGCGATTCTTTCCCGCGGGGATCTCTCCGCGGCAGACTGGGAAGAACTGGAAGATACCCTCATCATGGCCGATGTGGGGCTGGATGCCACCACCGAGATTATGGAAGGCCTGCGCGCGCGGGTGAAAATTGAAAGCACCACCGATCCGCAACGGGTCCGTGAGATTTTGCGCGAGGAGCTGCTACGCCACGTTGGTCCAGATATGGATCGCTCCCTCAATCTCACTCGCAGTGAAACGGATTCCGGGGCGGTGCATCCCGCGGCGGTTCTTATGGTGGGTGTGAATGGCACCGGGAAAACCACCACGGTCGGTAAGCTCGCGCGTTTGCTGCGCGCGCAGGGAACCACGGTGCTGCTCGGTGCGGCAGATACTTTCCGCGCGGCCGCAGCCGATCAGTTGGTCACCTGGGGCGATCGAGTGGGTGTGGATGTTGTGCGTTCGGATCGCGAAGGGGCAGATCCGGCCTCCGTCGCTTTTGATGCGGTGGCGCAGGCCGATGCAACCGGTGTGGACGTGATTATCGTGGACACCGCCGGGCGCCTCCAAAATAAGGCCGGACTCATGGATGAGCTCGGAAAAATCAAGCGTGTCATGGAACGCACCACGCCGGTCAATGAAGTTCTCCTTGTTCTGGACGCCACGACGGGACAAAACGGGATGCAGCAGGCCCGTGTTTTCGCGGAGGTGACAGGACTAACCGGGATCGTGCTGACCAAACTGGACGGCACCGCCAAGGGCGGCATTGTTATTTCGGTGCAGCGCGAACTCGGCGTGCCCGTCAAGCTGGTGGGCCTGGGGGAGGGACCGGACGATCTGGCACCCTTCGATCCGGAAGCTTTCGTCGATTCGCTGCTCAGCTAAAGGTATGCATAGCCGAGCCAAGGACATGCATAGCTGAGCTATAGCGCGACGGTGCTGCGGAGCAGATCCACCGCCGTTAGATTCTAGTTTGACGCGCGATAATGGGTGAATATGCGTGCTCGCGCACCCTGCTTTACAATGGAACGAGTTTGTTGACGCGAAGGCTGGCCAGTGTTTAATAATCTTTCCGACCGGATTTCCGGTGCATTCAAGAATCTGCGCTCCAAGGGTGTGCTCACCCAAGCGGATGTAGAGACCACCATTAGCGAGATTCGGCGTGCCCTCTTGGACGCCGACGTCGCGCTTCCCGTGGTGCGCGAGTTCACCGCAGCGGTGCGCGAACGCGCCACCGGTGCGGTACGCTCCCAAGCTCTCAACCCCTCTCAGCAGATCGTCAAAATTGTTAATGACGAACTCATCGAGATTCTCGGTGGGGAGACTCGGGAACTGAATTTTGCGCAGGGGCGACCCACCGTGGTGATGCTCGCCGGCCTCCAAGGTGCGGGTAAAACCACGCTGGCAGGTAAGCTCGGGCGCTGGTTCGCGCGCGGGGGCCGCAAGGCGCTCCTCGTCGCCTCCGATCTGCAGCGGCCTAATGCGGTGCAGCAGCTCCAGGTGGTGGGCGAGCGTGCCGGTGTGGACGTATGGGCTCCCGAACCCGGTAATGGGGTGGGGGACCCGATCCAGGTGGCCGCCAGCGGTGTAGATTACGCGGCCGCGAACGGCTACGGCGCCGTCGTGGTGGATACCGCCGGACGCTTGGGTATCGACGATGTTCTCATGCAGCAGGCCGCTGATATTCGGGCTGCCGTCAACCCCGACGAAGTCCTCTTCGTTATCGATGCCATGATCGGTCAGGACGCGGTCGCCACCGCGAAGGCCTTCCAAGATGGGGTGGGCTTCACCGGCGTGGTTATTACCAAGCTCGACGGGGACACCCGCGGTGGCGCGGCGCTCTCGGTGCGCGGCGTGACCGGCAAACCAATCCTTTTCGCCTCCACCGGTGAAAAACTGGAAGATTTCGAACGCTTCCACGCCGACCGCATGGCCTCCCGTATCCTCGATATGGGCGATATTCTCTCCCTCATCGAACGCGCTGAAGCCACCTGGACGCAAGAGCAGCAGCGCGAACTTTCCGAGAAAATGAGCGAGGGGTCCTTCGACCTCAATGACTTCCTCGTGCAAATGAACCAAATTAAGCGGATGGGTTCGCTCAAGAAACTCATGGGGATGCTGCCCGGAATGGGGCAGTACCGCGAAGCCCTCGAGCAGTGGGATGAATCCTCGATGGGGCGCGTGGAAGCTATTATCCAATCCATGACGCCCGCTGAGCGCCGTACCCCGAAAATCCTCAACGGTTCGCGCCGCCAGCGCATCGCTCGCGGCTCGGGAACCACCGTCCAGGAAGTCAATCAACTGGTGCAGCGCTTTGAGGGCGCCGCCAAGATGATGACGCAGATGAGCCGCGGCGGCGGCATGCCGGGAATGCCCGGTATGCCCGGCGTTGGCGGGGGATCACGCAAGCAGAAACGCGCGAAGAAGAATGTTTCGGGCGGTAAGAAGGGACGTTCGGGTAATCCGGCGAAACGCGCCCGCCAGGAAGCCGAAGCAGCGGCGGCACGGCAGCGTGCCGAACGAGGCTCGGCTTTCGGTACGGGGGCCCAGCTTCCCGGCTCCGCTCCAGCGGCGCCCGATATGGCAAGCATGGAAGAGCTCAAGCGCTTCCTTAAGTAACGACGACGGCGCAGCGGGCAGGAGGAATCTTGCCCGCTGCGATGTTTTGGCAGAGTGGTTATTTTTAGGAGGTAGCGGCGTCGTCGTTCTTCCCTGTGGTTAAAGCCTCCACCACAATATCCGGAACCGCATCGGAAATACCGCCCAGCGGCACGTAACCTTCCGGAATATCCTCATAGGATCGCGGGTCCTCCAGTGGCTCCACGTGGATGAGGGCGCGGAGGTGAGGCACCGCGGCGCGTAATTCCTCCGCGATATCTTCGGCGAGCTCGTGGCCCTCGCGCACCGTCCACGTGGAGGGGACCAACAAATCAAAATTACAAAACGACTCGCGCCCGGCCACTCGGGTCTGCAGCCCGTGGAAACGTACCTCACGGCGGGTGTGCGAACGTAGAATAGCCACGATTTTTTCGGTATCCGGCTCAGACAGGGCTGCGTCCATGAGTCCCGCGAGTGACTCGCGCAGCAGCTTAACCCCGGTGGCCAGAATATTGACCGCAACGAGGATAGCGACGATGGGATCGAGCAGCGGTTCATCGGTGAGCGCCACCAATCCCACACCCGCGATCACCCCGACGGAAGTGATGACATCCGTGAGGAGGTGTTTACCATCGGCACGCAAGGTGGGCGAACGGTGCTTCGCCCCGGCGCGCAGCAACACGACACCGACAATTCCATTGACTAAGGATGCGAGCGCCACAATGCCCAAGCCCCATCCCAGCGCCGCCAGCGGCTGGGGGTGAATAATGCGGTCAATGGCGGAAAAAATAATAAAACCGGCTGCCGCAAAAATCATGGCCCCTTCCACGGCGGAAGAAAAGTACTCGGCTTTCGAGCGTCCGTAGGTATAGCGTGCATTTGCGGGTTTCGCGGCCGCCGAGAGGGCCAGCACCGCGACCACCGCCGCTGCCAGATTAACTAAGGATTCTGTGGCGTCGGAGAGAAGGCCCACCGAATCGGTGAGCCAGTAGCCAGCCGCTTTGAGCGCAATGGTGACGAGGGCGGCCGCAACGGAGAGCCAGGCGTAGCGCACGAGCTTGGAGGTAGGTGCGGGCACAACCGCGGGCGAACCCACGGCGCTAACGGTGCCAACGGTGCAGGCTGCGGTGGCGGGAGCGGGATTATTCACGCCTCCCATCTTGCCAGGCGCGGCGGGGCTTGTCAGGTTGAAACGGCGGGATAGGGGTGCGCGCCGTAGCTGTCCCCCCGTCCGCATCGGCACCGCAGCGGAGCGACGGCGTAAGTGATATCACCGCGCAGCGGTGCGATGCCTGTTTCCTCCTCCGGAAAATTCTGGCAGAATGGCTAGATGTACTTGGAGGATGCCGGGTCCCTCTCAACCCGGTATTGTCCGTGTTCACGGATTGCACGGTGCGCGTCCCCCAACCGGCCGGGTAATCCACCCCAATGAGAAAGGATTGACCACAAAAGTGGCAGTCAAAATTCGTTTGAAGCGCATGGGTAAGATCCGTGCGGCCCAGTACCGTATTGTCGTGGCGGATTCTCGCGTCAAGCGTGACGGCAAGGTTATTGAGGAAATCGGTTACTACGATCCCAATACGCAGCCCTCTACCATCCGCATCGATTCTGATCGGGCTCAGTACTGGCTCGGCGTGGGTGCTCAGCCCACCGAAGCCGTGCTCGCGCAGCTTAAGGTGACCGGTGACTGGCAGAAGTTCAAGGGATACAAGGATGGCCAGGAAGGTCGCCTGCGTGTTCCGGAAACGGTGAATGCTGAAGAAGCGCGCGCCGCAGCGGTCAAGAAGGTCCAGGACGACGCTGAAAAGCGCCGCGCTGCCGCCGCTGAAGCAAAGGCGAAGGCCGAAGCGGAAGCCGCAGCTGCTGCCGCCGCTGAAGCTGGGGAAGCCGAAACCGGTGAAGCTACCGAAGCGGAAACCGAGGAAGCCTAATGCTGACGGACGCTCTGGAACACCTGGTCAAGGGAATTGTTGATTACCCGGATGATGTCAACGTCTCGGCATCGCGTAATCGTCGTGGCGAACTTCTGGAAGTTCGGGTGAACCCTGACGATCTCGGTCGGGTGATCGGCCGTGGCGGGCGTACCGCCAAGGCGCTGCGGACCGTCGTCAACGCGCTTTCGGACGAAGGATCCGTGCGCGTGGACGTTATCGAAACGGACCGTAACTAACGTAGCGGCATACCGGCCCTCAACCTTTCGGGGTTGCGGGCCGGTTTTGTATGAGCCACCACCGTTCCCCACCGCGTGCGGGAACTGAGAGAAGGACACGATGCAACTGACGGTAGCTATTATCGGGGCGCCGCACGGGCTTAAAGGGGAAGTCCGTTTGGACGTTCGCACAGATTCGCCCGCCCGCCGCCTCGCTGTGGGGGCCCAGCTGGAAACAGATCCGGCGGATTTCGGGCCGCTCACCATCACCCGCACTCGAGAATATCGGGGAATTACCTACGCGCTCTTCGCTGAATCCACCACTCGTGACACCGCAGAAGCGCTGCGAGGGGTGCGTCTCGTCGTGGAAACTGATGAGGATGAGCCCGAAGAAGATGCCTATTATGCCCATGAGCTACGCGGTCTGGAAGTCCTCGACCCAGAAGGCTACGAGCTCGGTATTATTACCGGCTTAGAAAACGGCCCCGCCCAGGATATCCTGGTGGTGCGTGAGCCGGATGGCCGGATTACCCGCGTGCCCTTCGTGCGTGAGATCGTGACGGCGGTGGATCTGGATGATCATTGCGTTGTGGTGGACGCTCCTGCCGGGCTTTTCTCCGAAGATGACATGATCGTGGTGGAAGGTGATGACCTGGCCGGCGCCCTCAGCGCAGCTGAAGACGAACTCACCTCTGCCGAAGATGCACCCAGCGCGGCCGAAGGCGCCCTTAGCGCTGTCGAAGAAAGTGTGACGGAGGAAAACAGCGCTGAGGAAGTGAAGTAATGGCGAGCTTGCGCATTGACCTCGTTTCCGTTTTTCCAGAATTCTTCGACGTGCTCGATTTATCGCTGGTGGGCAAGGCGCGCCGTCGCGGCGTCGTCGATATTCGCACCCACAATCTGCGCGACTGGACCAGCGACATCCACCGCACCGTGGACGATACCCCCATCGGAGGCGGGGCTGGCATGGTCATGAAACCGGATGTTTGGGGTCGTGCTCTCGATGACCTCATCGGCCCGAGCTCTCCGGAAACAATTACTCTCGCGATGCCCACCCCGTCCGGTCGGCCCCTCACTCAGCGCCTCGTGGAAGACCTGGCCACCCGGGAGCGCATCATTATCGCCTGCGGGCGCTATGAGGGAATTGATGCGCGGGTAGCTGAGCACTATCGTGGGCGGGATGTGCGCGTAGAGGAGTTTTCTCTAGGAGATTATGTTCTCAACGGTGGGGAAGTGGCGGCAGTGGCCCTCGTGGAGGCGGTTACCCGTCTTATTCCCGGGATGGTGGGGAACCCGGAGTCTCTGGTGGAAGAATCGCACGGTGCGGCCGGTTTGCTCGAATACCGTGTCTACACCCGCCCGGTGCGCTGGCGCGAGCTCGAGGTGCCCGCAGTACTGCTCAGCGGCAATCACGGGGCGGTGGCGCGCTACCGTAGAGACGAAGCTCTTACGCGCACCGCTGCGCGCCGTCCCGATATGATCGCGGAGTTAGATACCTCGCAGCTGGACAAATACGACCGGCCGGCGCTCGCGGCGGCGGGCTATGTATGGCGCGCCAGTGACGCCCACCCGGTGGCGGTGGATACTGAGGTCCTGGGGGTGGCGGGCGCTGCTGGTTCCGGGGACGGGGTGTCCTCGGGTGAAGTGCTTTCGGGCGGGACGCTCGAGAACGGGGTACTACCGGGCCGCGATGTTCTCAACGGAGCACGGCGGCGCACCGCAACCGAGCTGGCGCAGCTGGCCACCCGCACCTTCCCGGACGCGTGCCCGCGTTATCTTCGTGAAGCGGATATTACTGAGTTCGCGGCGGTGAACCTTTCCTTGGAGGCTTTCGAAAAATATCTTGCCGACCCCCACTGGGTGACGGTGGTAGTGCGTGCCGCGAGCGGAGAGTCGCGCGGGGAATTGCTGGGGTACAGTCTCACGTTGCTTCCCGATAGCGCGGTGGGAATGGGCGGCGACGACGTCGCCGGGCGTGAGGACGGTGCGCCAGTTATGCACCTCCCGGAGCGGAAGGGCCCGTTGCTTGAGCTCTCAAAGTTCTACGTGGAGCGCAGCTGGCACGGGAGCGGGGTAGCGGATCTGCTCTGGCGGGCAACGGTGGAGGCGTGCCGAGACAGAATACTTGATGCCGAGGTGGCGTCCGCACCGTACCTGTGGCTCGGAACAAATAAAGACAACCGACGCGCGCAACGATTCTACAAACGGTGCGGTTTCCGAAAGGTAGCAACCCGAGAATTCCGGGTGGGTGAGGTAATCAACTCGGATCTCATTTTTGCCTATCCGCTGACTGTGGCATAATAGTGGAGTTTCCTCGCTTTCATAATGCGCTGTGCCTGCCGCAGGGGGTCGCGCATCGGCGAGATCTTAACCGATAACAGCGCCCCTGGCCTGCGTGCAGAGGCGGAAAGTGAATGAATAATGCAGACTCTTGATGTAGTTGATGCTTCGCGTTTGCGCGACGATATCCCCGATTTCCGCGCCGGTGACACCGTGCGTGTGAACGTGCGCGTCGTGGAAGGTAACCGCACCCGTACCCAGGCGTTCCAGGGTGTTGTTATTGCCCGCCAGGGTGATGGCCTGCGCGCCACCTTCGATGTCCGCAAGATTTCTTTCGGGGTGGGCGTGGAGCGTAAGTTCCCGGTGCATTCGCCTTCCATCGAATCCATCGAAGTGATTACCCGCGGCCGGGTGCGTCGCGCCAAGCTGTACTACCTGCGTGATCGCCACGGTAAGGCAGCGAAGATTCGCGAACGTCGCACCGATTCCAAGTAAGGAACGGTACGAAGTTCTCGTTCACATATGGACCCGCGCCCCGGTGCGGGTCCATTTTTTATCCGCGCGGATCTTGACCAATAGCCGACGGCAGCCACTAACCGAAGATAACCGCCCATAACCGTGGGCAAGAGCTGGAGTATTCCTGGAGCCCCGCCAAAATAACGTGGCGTGACGGCGCGGATAACCTTAGGTACGTTCACGTGCGCTGGTAGCATGGAATACGCGTATCTTTTATCGAATGCAGGGGCGGAGGGGCGTATGGGCGAGGGCACGTCAGGCGGGTCACGGGCGTCGGAGGATGCCTCGCGGTGGCCAGCAGGGCGGACCCACCGGAGCCAGGCCCGAGGCCGCCGGGCAGCTCCCGCACCTGAGGTACAAAACCTGCACGCGGCACCGGGCGTGGATGAGTTACCCGAGCTTGACGACCTCTTTGATGGGGAGGAATCGCAGGCACCGCAAACTGCGGTGAGCGCAGCGGAGCAACCGGCTCCAGAGTCAGAGCCGCAGCCGGTGCCGTGCCCGCCTGCACCACCGGAGTCCAACGAGACAAAAAACGTGTCGGAGGGGCCGGCTAAGATAAGTGCAGCTGAAGCCCGCTTGCGGCTAACGCTCACGGAACAGCTCTCGAACGCGGATGAAGGTCTCTATGCCGATGCTTTGCGAGATGAACTGGCCCGAGCGGAAGCACATGTGAACCACGGAGGAACAACCATGAATACAACGGACGGTCACTCCTCCGCTGCCAATACGGAGCAGCCTCCCTCCTACCCTCCCGAAGTGGCCCCGGTGCGCCCGGAGGCGGACACCCGGGAAGCCCCCGTGCGTAACTCGCGTCTGCGTAGCGTAGTGGAGATGGCGCTCACCGTCGCCGTCGTTCTTCTCGTCTCCGTCATTATCAAAACTTTCTTTATTCAAGCTTTTAATGTGCCCTCCGGTTCTATGGAAACTACGTTGAGTACCGGGGATAAGTTTTTCGTCAACCGGATGGTGACCGATAACGAGGAGCTACGCCGCGGCGATATCGTGGTCTTTGTGGATCCGGGCGGGTGGCTTGATGATGTGGAAGAAAACCGCTCCTGGATTGCTCAAACCGGCACT
This sequence comes from Actinotignum schaalii, assembly GCF_028864145.1. Lineage (GTDB taxonomy): Bacteria > Actinomycetota > Actinomycetes > Actinomycetales > Actinomycetaceae > Actinotignum > Actinotignum schaalii_B. The sequence continues at coordinate 56,312 of NZ_JARBHJ010000005.1, forward strand.
CGAATCCTGCAAGGTATCGGGCTGCTTCCGGCAGACTCTGGTCACTACCTGGTGAAACGAATTATCGCGAAAGGTGGAGATACTGTCAGTTGCTGCGGGGAAGACGGCCGCGTGCAGGTCAATGGCGTGCCGATCACGGAGGAATATCTCAATTACGGGGTGTCGCCCTCCTTGCAGAAATTTGAGGTGAAGGTTCCGGAAGGGTACCTGTGGATGATGGGGGATAACCGCGCCAATTCCAAAGATTCGCGGTGGCATCAGCGTGAATCCGGAAACGGATTCGTGCCGGTAGAAAACGTGGTGGGCCGGGCCTGGTACGTTTTCTCACCGTGGAGCCGCCACGGGCGCCTACCTGATATGAGCCATGTTTTCGCCGGTGTCCCCGAACCTGCCGCGCCCGCGGGTGCGCGGGTGGCACTGCCGGACAACCCGGTTGATCCACGCTCCTTATACGCGGCTACGGCGACCCAAACCGGGAACCCTCTTGCTGCGTTCTCCGGGCAGGGTGGGTAGCACCCGTGCAGGAACCTGATCGTACCGTTGAAAAAGAACTGTTGGCTCGGCTCGAGGCACACGGCGGGGGTATTCTCGCTGCCGTGGATGAAGTGGGTCGCGGCGCCATCGCCGGACCGGTCTGCGTCGGTATAGCCCTCCTGGATAGGAGCACCCCGGATGACTTCCCGCCCGGATTACGCGATTCGAAAATGCTGAGCGCGCACCGGCGGGAAACGATCTACCAGGCGGCCCGCGACTGGCCGCTCGCGGTGGCGGTGGGAAGCGCAGCCGCCAGTGTGGTCGACACGGTGGGAATTATTGAAGCCTTGCGATGTGCGGCTGCGGATGCTCTCGCGCAGCTGGAGAAATCCGGATTATGCCCCGATGCTGTTCTCTTAGACGGAAAACACAATTGGTGGGCCCAGGATTCCCTCTTCGATGCCGAACAGACGGTCCCGCAGCTTCCGGTCACCACCGTGATTAAAGGGGATGCTTCCTGCGCGGGGATCGCCGCAGCATCCGTCGTCGCGAAAGTTGAGCGAGACCGCTATATGGAGGCACTCGCAAAAGAATTCCCCGATTACGATTGGGAACATAATAAAGGGTACGGTACGCGTGCTCACCTCGATGCTATCGCGCAGGTGGGGCCGAGCCCGTATCATCGAACGTCGTGGCATTTGCCCGCGGTAAGGAGTGAATAATGAGCGAGATTGACGGCTACGAAGCCGAATTGGAACTCGCGTTATATCGCGAGTACCGCGATGTTGTGAAGATTTTCCGCTACGTGGTGGAAACCGAACGGCGTTTTTACTTGGCCAATGACGTAGACGTGAAAGTACGATCCTCAACTGCAGGTGACGTGTTTTTCGAGGTGAACCTGAGCGATGCGTGGGTGTGGGATATCTACCGCACATCCCGTTTCATTCGTTCGGTACGGGTGGTGACTTTTAAAGACGTCAATATCGAAGAGCTCAACCAAACCGATATTACTCGGGAACTTGATCTTCCTGGTTCCTCGCTTTAATCGGGAGAACCTTGCGTCGTGAGCTCTAGCGAAGCTTACGTTTATCCACAGGTATCTGAAACGACGACGCTATCCCCAGCCGTGCACCGCACGAGCCACCATTGGTAATATCCGCGTCACACTAGGGGCATGTACCAGTGTGAAACTTTGCATGCCACCATTGCTCGCAACGAGCTCGCCCCACTTGCGTCTTCCGCCACCACTCGGGAGGTAGGAGAATGGGGAGAAAACGTGGCCGCCGCATATGTGCGGGAGCACGGCTACCACGTGCTGGCCCAGAATTGGAGATGCCGATGCGGGGAAATTGACCTGGTATGCCGCGAAGAACCCAGCGGCGCACTGGTTGCGGTTGAGGTGAAAACCCGCCGCGGGCGGAATACGGTTCCCGCTCCTCTGGCCGTTAGTACCGAAAAGTATCGCAGGCTTCGCCATCTTCTGGCGCAGTGGCTCCACGTAGAAGGTGGAAGCTACCCCGCACTCGCGGTGGATATCGTGGCCGTGAATGTGCCTACCTCCGGTCCCGTCACTATCGACCATCTGCGGAACGCCTCATGATTGGCACCTCCCATACCGTCTCTATCCTCGGTGTTCGGGGCATGCCTATCCGGGTGGAAGTAGCGCTCCTTTCGGGACTGCCCAATTTCACTATCGTTGGCCTGCCCGATGCTGCGGTGAGCGAATCACGCGAACGCATCCGAGCCGCTTTCGCCGCGGCTCGGATCCCATTCCCGGCCGGGCGCGTCACTGTGAACTTGTCTCCGGCAGATACCCCGAAAGTCGGTACCGCTTTCGATGTGGCGATCGCTGCCGCCATCCTCGCTGCGCAGGCCCATTCCCACGTGCCGCCCGGAAGCGTCTTCCTAGGCGAATTAGGGCTGGACGGATCGGTGCGCCCGGTGCGGGGAGTATTACCGTGCGTGCTGGGCGCCGCTCACCATGGCTTCCAGCACGCCATTGTTCCGCACGGTTGCGGAGCCGAAGCTGCGCTGGCCCAGATCCAAGTGGGAGAAATCTGGCATATCACCCAGATAGCGCAGCGCCTGGGGGTTGCTAGTGATCCCGTGCCGCCACCGCCACCCGTGCCGGTATCCCCACCCCGCACCGGCAGCGATAGTGGCGACCTCGCTGAGGTACGGGGCCAATACCTGGCCCGCCACGCCTTGGAAATAGCAGCCGCGGGCGGCCACCACCTTCTCATGATCGGGGCACCCGGCGTGGGTAAATCCATGCTGGCCACCCGGCTACCGGGAATTATGCCTCCCCTCACCCGCGCACAGGCGGTTGAAAGCGCCAGCATTCGCTCCATCGTCGGGCAATTTGAGGAGATCACCACCCGGCCTCCCTACGTGGCGCCTCACCACACTTCAAGCGCCACCGCGCTGGTGGGAGGAGGCAGCCGGCCCCGCCCCGGAGCGATCTCCCTCGCGCACCACGGTGTACTTTTCCTCGATGAACTTCCCGAATTCACCACCAGAGCCATCCAGTCTTTACGCGAACCCATGGAATCGGGAGAAGTACATATTCACCGCGCTCAAAGCTCGGTATGCTTCCCGGCCCGTTTCCAACTGGTAGGAGCAGGAAACCCGTGCAGGTGCGGCAGGCTACTTGATTCCCCAACCTCCTGCACCTGTTCGGGGGCAGACCGCGCCCACTACCAGCACCGCATCGGAGGCCCGCTCCGGGATCGCATCGACCTCATAGTGAATCTGCCCAGGCCTAGTCGGGCCGAACTAGCCGCGGGCAACAGCGGAGATAGTAGCGAAACGGTCGCCGCGCGAGTGCGTGAAGCACGTGAACGCCAACACCACCGCTTCCGGGGCGAAACCTGGGATATCAACGCGGCGATACCAGGTACCTGGCTCCGTGCGCATACCCAGTTAGCACCCAGTTCAAGCGCGAGCCTGGGCGAGGCCCTCACCCGCGGCCTCATCAGCATGCGGGCCGCGGATAAAATCCTGCGAGTTGCCTGGACCCTTGCAGATCTAGCAGGCCATACACAGCCCACCACCGATGACGTTGCCGGGGCATTTGCCCTGCGCGGAAAAGGAAATTCTAGTTATGACAGAGGATAAAACACCATGGACCGGCAGCGAAATAACCGGAGCTGCCGGCGTAACACAAACCGCCACGGAAACGTCCGACACAGTGGCGGCTCACCCGGGAATTACCAGCACGAAAAACACGAGCACGCAAGAAGAAACCGCAGCAATGGCATGGACACGCTTGGCCGAAGGGGAGGACTACCATGCCGTTGCGCTCACCGAACATCTCGGTTACGCCGGAGCTCTGGATTGGTTGGAAGAAATACGCGCGGGTGCCCCGATTCCTGAATCGCTGCGCGCAGCCACTGCCCGTTGGAGTGCCCGCTACGACGCACAGGGCTTTGCGCGCGACCGTGAACTACTTAACCGAGGTTACGGCTTCACCTACCCGGGTAGCCCCACCTGGCCGCGATCCTTAGCACAGCTCGGGGAACAACGTCCGTTGGGACTATGGTGGAAAGGAAATATTGCGGCGCTGGATCGCCCCACGCTCGCGATGGTGGGCTCCCGCGCCGCTACCGACTATGGCGAAAAGATCGCCACCGATTTCAGTTACGAACTTGCTGAACGCGGTGCTCTTATTGTTTCCGGGGGAGCCATTGGTATTGATGCGGCTGCTCACCGTGGCGCTATACTCGCGAACGCTCCGACCGCGGTGGTCTTTGCCAGCGGGATCAACCGGCCCTATCCTAAAGCCCACCAGGAACTCTTCGCGCGGATTCTTGATACTGGCGGGCTTGCCCTTTCCGAAACTGCTCCGGGCAATGCCCCTCACCGGCACCGTTTTCTGGCCCGGAACCGGATCATTGCCGGCCTATCACGTGCCGTTGTTGTTATTGAAGCTCCCTATAGGTCGGGCGCCATTAATACCGCGGGGCACGCACATACTTACGGCATCCCGGTCGGGGCAGTGCCCGGATCCATTTACGCGATGTGTTCAACGGGCTGCCATCGGCTGCTGCGAGAAGGAGCGGTGTGTATTACCGGGGTGGAAGATATTGTGGAATTGCTCGGCTTTAGCGCCGGCCAGCAATTTGTCCAAGATCGCGCGCGGGTGGCGGAGGGGAACACCACGGTTGCTCACCGCGGCGCATCGGCTAGCCGAACGGTTACTCACGCGCTTGCCGGCGGGGTGCAATTAGGGCTCGGGCTAGATGTTACCGATCCGCTTGCCGGGGATCCCCGGGCGGTGCGGGTGCGCGACGCGCTACCGGCTCGCAACTACCAGCCCCTGGATAAAATAGCGCAGACCGCGGGAATGGGATTTACCGAAGTGATGGCGGCCCTCGGGAAACTTGAGATAGCAGGAATTGCGGAGAGCCGGGGAGGGAAGTGGCGCCTGACGCCCCAGGCTCGGGAGTCGAGCCGGCAGCGGGCCACCTAAGGCTCGCATAAACTGGGGAGTATGCGAGTAGCAGATATTTTGGACCGTTATGAGCGAGAACTGCGGCTGCGCCGCGGATACTCCGAACATACGATCCGCGCCTATCTACACGAGGTGGTGTCTCTCCTCGCTTTCCTTCACGAGCTATCTACCGGAAACAAGCCGGCGGATCAGGACTCATCCGATCTTGATATTGATCTCGAACACCTGGATCTCGCTGATTTGCGGGCCTGGCTAGCCCATTCGCGCGAACACGGGAGTGCCCTAGCCTCAATGGCTCGGCAATCTGCTGCAATACGTACTTTTAGTTCCTGGGCATATCGATGCGGCTATACAGCTTCGGATGCGGCAGCACGGTTGAAATCACCTCGGGTCACCAACGAGCTCCCGCATGTTCTCAATGAGCACCAGGCCCAACAGTTGCTTAACAACGCGAAAAGCCATGCGGTCGAGAGCGGAGAAGCTCTCGCCTACCGGGACTGGGCGGCCCTCGAGCTCATGTACGCGGCTGGTTTGCGTGTGAGCGAAGTCTGTTCTCTGGATATTGACCAGGTTCGCCCTGATTTGACGGTGCGCGTCGTCGGAAAAGGAAATAAGGAACGCGTGGTCCCGTACGGGGTGCCGGCTATGCGGGCCGTGCAGGAATACCTGCCCGCGCGTGCCGCTCTTATGAAAGAACCGACCCGGGCTCTCTTTTTGGGGGCACAAGGCAGGCGTCTCAACCCGCGTTCGCTGCGTGACGTCGTGCACCGGGCTGCCAGCCGTGCGGGAGTACCCGATATTACCCCTCACGATTTACGCCATTCCGCTGCCACGCATCTTCTTAACGGTGGCTCAGACTTGCGCAGCGTTCAAGAGATCCTCGGTCACTCATCCCTGCAAACCACGCAGCGCTACACTCACGTCAGCGCCGACAGGCTCCGGGCTGCTTTCGCCCAAGCCCACCCGCGGGCCTAAAGAAGTATCGCAGGAGCATTACTGAAGCGCCACGGGTATCAGGGATAAAGACGGATCTCACGCCGGTAGAGGAGCGAAAGCGGGTCAATATAGGTTTTCCCGCGCCGTGCACCCCAGTGCAAAACATCGCCGGGGAAGCGCCCGCCATCCTCATGGCCGGCCAGTAATGTCCCAATCACCATTCCGGTGCTCACGGTATCCCCGCGCCGTACCTGTGGTTCTACCGGTTCGTAAGTGGTGCGCAGGCCATTGGCGTGTTCAATAGAAATAACGGGGCGGTCCGCGAGCATCCCGGCATAGACCACGGTGCCCGTGCCAGCGGCAAGGACGGGGCTGCCTGCTGGGAGCTCCACATCCACTCCGCGATGCCCGGGTAGCCAATTGTGCTTCGGTGGATCAAAGGGGCGAGTGACCACAGGTTCGCTACCGGTGGGGGAGCGGAAGCCAGTAGTGCGGGGAAGCGAGGAGGTTGTATAGGTTGTATTCCTGGCACTCGTCATGCGCGCGGATGCCAGCGGTGCCTTTGGCTTACTTTCCGTTGCCGAAGCTGCGGCCTGCGTGGGAGTGTTTTCCGACGACGGCGCTACTGTGCCAGATGCCGATTGCGAAATGAGGCTCGCTACCAGGGTGAGAGCCGCGCCTGCCGCGGCCAAGCAGCGTGCCACGATCATGCGCCTCGCACGGGAGGAGGAGCGCACGGTGGCCCGAGCACGGGTACTGGTGCCCGGGCCACAGCGCGTACCGGGGAATTGAGTCGCAAAAATCCTGAGAGTCTTCATAGAGCTGAGCATGCCCTGGACAAGACTCGCTTGCCAGCGGGCTTCTTCAGGCTGTGGATAGTTTATACGTATCCGCAGCCTGTGGATGGCTCTGGCCTTTATCTGGGCGCTCGCTCGGGTTTTGCGCTGTTATCCGCGGTTTTTGCCTTTCAGGCGCATCGTTTCCCGACGCCCGCGGGTATTCTCTTTCGAAGCGTACCGATCCTGGCTCCGCGCCGTTCGCGCATCGCTGCGGCAACGTAACCGCTCCGCCTCCGCCATCATCCGCAGATAGCGGTCTAGCCGGTCCGCATCCAAAGACCCGCTCGCACAGGCCTCACGCACCGCACACCCCGGCTCACGCCCGTGGCTACAATTCGCGAAATGGCACGATGCAGCCAAGTTGTGAATATCCGCGAAGGTATCCGCAATAGCCTCCGTGTCCATCGTGGTTCCCAAAGCGCGTACTCCGGGGGTATCGATGACCGCGAAGTTTTCTCCGCAGACCAGCTGACGCCCAGTGGTGGTGTGCCGACCCTTATGGTCACTTTCGCGCACCGCTCCCACAGTCTGGGTGGCTCCTAGCAAAGTATTGGTGAGGGTGGATTTCCCCGCGCCGGAGCGCCCCACCACCACGACCGTGCCGGAGAGGCGCTCAACGAGCCGCGCCACGTCCGCAGCTGAGCGTGCGTCAAGCGCAAGCACTTCCTCGCATCCCTCACCCAGTTCCTGAAGATCTGCCGGGTTTGCCAGGTCCGCCTTCGTGAGCACCAGCCAGGGACGTGCCCCGCTCGCGTGGGCCAGGGCCACGAAACGTTCGATACGCCCGCGACTGGCTGCTGGCACCACGGGTTCCACAATGAGAACCACATCAATATTCGCGCAGATAGGTTGCTCGAGAGCGGTACGGCCCACCGACGGCCGGGTGAGGTAGGTACGGCGCGGCAAAATGTCGAGAATATGCCCGGCATCATCCACGCCTACCCAGTCACCCACCACCGGCGGCCAGGATGCACTATCCCGACGGTGGCCCGGAATATCGAGGTTAATACGCACCGGCGCCCCGCCTGGCGCACCGGTATCATCAACGAGGAGCACTTCGACGGCGCCGCGATGTACTGCGGCGATCCGCCCGCCGTGCACGCGCGCGGCGCCGCCAAGGTTCATTTCCGCGACTTTCAGGTAGGCTGCCCAGCGTTCATCAAAGCCCAGAAAACTCATACGACATCCCTTCGCATACCCGAACGGAGCCGAGCTACCGCGTGGCGGGTCGCTATCACACCGATACCGGCCCAGATCGCCGCAACCGCAATATCGCGGACTACCAGACACCCGGCCGGCTCAGCGATACCGGCAATGGTTCCCGAGAGGGGGACAGCATTCGCCAGTACTACCAGCACGGGCGGATAGTAATCGAGGGGCACAATTACCCCGGTGAACACCGGCAGGAACGTCGCGAGCAGTATCGCCCCCAGATACGGATCGGGCAGATCCACCCCGATCCCGGCCGCTGCCACTCCGAGCAGCACCCCGCATACCAAAGCAGCCACCGCTAAGAGCGTCACGCGCCCCAGCAGTGCCGCATTTTTGTCCGGGGAGAGGAGGAAGACGGCGCCGATGGCCGCACTACCGGTGGAGACTGCCAAGACACATGGGACGGTAGCCACCGCCACCCAGTACACCACGTCGAAACGCCGGCGCAGGTGAACTTCCTGGAAGATCCCCAGTGCCCGGTCGGTTGCCACCGCGCTGACCACCCCGGAGGCCACCGACGTGGCCAAAGCAACCAACGCCGCGGCATAGCCGGTGCGCACCAGGTCCGGGGTTCCCACATCATTGCCGAGCACCACATCAAAAAGCACGTCGAGGAGCGGAAGCACCAAGAGGGTGGTCACCGCCGTCCCCACCGTCGCAAAAGTCACCGAGGATGCCCAGGAAACTCGAATAATCGAGCGATAGCGCGTCAGCATCACATCACCTCCAAGGTCCCGGAGCGGGTAGCACGGCGCAGCGCAGCGCGCCCCGCCACACCCGCCACTGCCAGCCACGTACCCAGCACGACCGCCCAGATCGCCACGTCGCTCCAGGTAATAACCTCTCCAAAGAGCAAAGAGGTGGGCATCGAGAGGGGTACGAAAAGGGAGAGATAAGCCAACCACGCAGGTGGCGCCGTCGTCGTAAAAAGAATCCCGGAAGCTAAAAACATCGGAACTAGAAGCAGACCTTCGTAACTAATCGCGTTCGGGGTGAGCACGAAAAGCGCGGCGATGACGAAGGAAACGCTCAGGCAACCCAGCCACAACAGAAGAACGCCGCACGCAAAACTCCACGACGGTGCGGTGAAGGTAACCGAGGCGGAACACAGAGCCCACGTCACCCAGGCCACCGGGAATGCCGCCAGCCCGAAGGAACCGGCCGAAGCAACGACTGCCGCCACGCTCCGTAGCGCTCCAATCGGAGCACTCACCAGGTAGACGAGGGTGCCTTTGTAACGCTCGAAACCAATAATTCCGGCCGCGCAGGTGGCCGTGGTCCACATGCCGATAATCCCGGCACGGACCCACCCCTGCGTCGCGCTCATCGTCCCGAAAGCTCGGAAACTCAGGAATTGCACCAGTGCGGTGGCGAGCGTCGTCGTCACCATGAGCTGGATGAAATAAGGGACAGACACAAATTGGCGCACGTGAAAAGCGCTCATACGTAACTGCCGGATCACCGCGCCAACCCATCTGCCAGCGCGAGATACGTTTCCTCCAGCGAGGCCGGGCGGGTAACCAGGTCCTCCGGCTCGTGCCCGAGGAGCGCCACCAGGCCTTTGGCCCGCGCACCGGAGCGCGCATCCCAGTAGATCGTGACGGCCCAGTTGCCCCCGCGCGGACGGCGAATAATCACCGCTTCGGGGAATTCAGCTTCGAGGCCCGCGAAAATATCCGCCTTGCGCGCACCCAGCGTAAAGGTTGTGGTTGCACCCACCCCGGCATAGTCCGCAATATCGCGAACGTTGCCGTGCACCGCGATTTTGCCGGCGCCGATGACGGTGATGATATCCGCCAGTTCTTCCACCTCCGGCATGGAATGCGAGGTGAGGAGCACGGCGGTGCCATTGGCGGCAACGTCGCAGATAATATCGCGCACCGTTAGGGCCACGTCGGGATCCAGCCCCGTGGTCGGTTCGTCAAGAAGGAGGAGCGGTGGGGCACCCAATAAGGCGCGCGCCAGGTGGAGACGCTGGCGCATCCCACGCGAAAACTGCCCCACCTTGGCCCCGGCAGAATCGGTGAGTTTAACGCGCTCAAGAACATCACTGACGGCGCCGTGCCGCTGCCCGCTTGCTACCCCTTGCAAGTCGGCAAAATAGAGGAGATTATCGCGCGCCGTAGCTCGAGGATAAAACCCAAGGTCGCCGCCCAACACCAAGCCCAGGCAGGCGCGGGCCTTCTCGGGATGGCGCACCGCGTCGATCCCTGCGATCCGCACCTGTCCCGACGTGGGAGCCAGCAAGGTCGCGCACATCCGCACCGTTGTGGTTTTCCCGGCCCCGTTCGGGCCGAGTAAGGCATGTACCTGGCCTGCCTGGACCTGGAGGGACACGTCTTCAACTGCAACAAATTTTTCTTTCCCGAAAACGCGCCGTACGTGGGCGACGTCGAGGACGGGAATATGAGGATCTATCAAAATCCTTATCCTTATCAATCCAATTGCCGTATTCAGGGCAGCATGAACCCCTATCGCACGCACCATTTAGGAAAGTACATAGGTGTACTCACCCGGGTTTCAGAGAGATAGATATAAGCTCCGGGCGCGCATCATCGCTAAGTGCGTGCGAGAATACGACTTTCTCGCATTTTTATATAAAGAGAATTTCCTTGATGCGATAGGTATTTGGATTCAAGGACTCCCATAGGGCAGGTCGCTCCTAGATTGCAGTTTCAGTAACTATGCAGGTCATCCTATAGTCATGTGGTAGTGCTGTACAATCCCACTCACATTTTGAGACGTCGCGTGTGCTCTCTTGTAAGCGGTGCTCGCTCCGCCCGCCCCGTCTGCATGTGGCCCCGTGTGCGTCTTCGTTCTAGCCGCAGAATTCCCGCGAAAATCACATCCGCGCGCCGTTCCCCGTTTTTCCGGGTGGGGTAATATGTACAGGCGGCCGGTTATCTCCGGTCGTAATACGCGTGCCCGCATAAGAGGGTCGCGGATCGGTCCCGGCACGGGCTGCCCAGTGGGTGGCGCATATGGGAACCGCGGTTCGTGGGCACCAGGGCGCGGCGGCAATTCCGCCGTCGTGCAAGAACCGATACCGCGCCATCGTAATGATGGCGCCTGAGAAAGGACGCCGCATGGCTGTCGTCACCATGAGCCAGCTGCTGGAAGCTGGTGTGCACTTCGGGCATCAGACCCGCCGTTGGAACCCGAAGATGAAGCGTTACATCCTCACGGATCGTAACTCGATTTACATTATTGACCTGCGCAAGACGGTCGCCGATATCGACCGCACCTACGATTTCGTTAAGGAAACCGTGGCGCACGGCGGAAATATCCTCTTTGTGGGCACCAAGAAGCAGGCGCAGGAAGCTGTGAAGGAACAGGCCGAACGCACCGGGATGCCCTACGTGAACGAACGTTGGCTGGGCGGCATGCTCACCAACTTCCAGACCGTTGCCAAGCGTATTGAGCGCCTCAAGGAACTCGAGCAGATGGACTTCGAAGACGTCGCCGGCTCGGGCCTGACCAAGAAGGAACTCCTTATGCTGTCCCGTGAAAAGGACAAGCTGGAGAAGACCCTCGGCGGCCTGCGTGATATGCACCGTCTTCCCTCTGCCGTGTGGGTTGTGGACACCAACAAGGAACACCTCGCGGTCTCCGAAGCTAATAAGCTCAACATTCCGGTGGTTGCCATCCTGGACACCAACTGCGATCCGGATGAAGTGGCCTACCCGATTCCGGGTAACGACGACGCCATCGGCGCCGTTGGGCTGCTTACCCGCGTCATCGGTGATGCGGTAGCCGAAGGTCTCCTGGCTCGCGGCGCCGGCAAGAACGCTACCGAAGATGCGATGCCCGAATGGGAACGTGAAGTTCTCGCAGCTGGGGAATCCACTGAAGAAGCCACTCCCGCCGCGGAAGCTGAAGCTGCTCCGGCCGAAGTGACCGAATCTGAAGAAAACAAGTCCGAAGAAGCTGACGCCCAGGCCTAAGCCTGAGCGCTACAAGTGAGGAGTGAAGCATGGCTAATTACACAGCCGCCGATGTGAAGGCGCTGCGTGACAAGACCGGCGCCGGCATGATGGACGCCAAGAAGGCTCTTGACGAAGCCCAGGGGGATTCTGCCAAGGCTGAAGAGATCCTGCGCGTCAAGGGCATGAAGTCCGCCGCCAAGCGTTCGGACCGCACCGCTGCGAACGGCCTGGTGGCCTCGCATGTATCCGATACCGCTGCCGGCCAGCGTGGCATTCTCGTGGAGATCAACGCAGAAACCGATTTCGTGGCCAAGAATGAGAAGTTCATCGGTATGGCCGATGAGATTCTCACCGCCGCCGTGGATTCCGGCGCCGATAGCGTGGAAGCGCTGCTCGCCGCCAAGCTGGGCGATGGCACCGTTGCGGATCGCATCACCGCCATGACCGCGGTTATCGGCGAAAAGATGGAAGTCTCCCACGTTGAGGTCCTCGAGGGCGAGCACGTGGAAGCTTATATGCACCGCACCAACCCTGACCTGCCCCCGCAGGTGGGCGTGCTGGTGGCCACCGATGCCAAGGCTGCCGAAGTTGCGCATGACATCGCCGTGCACATCGCCGCGCTCGACCCGAAGTACCTCTCCATTGAGGATGTTCCGGCCGACGTGGTGGAAACCGAGAAGCGCATCGCCACCGAGACGACCATCGCTGAAGGCAAGCCGGAAAAGGCCGTGCCGAAGATCGTGGAAGGCCGCATGCACGGCTTCTACAAGCAGGTCGTTCTCGAGGAGCAGGGCTACGCCCGCGAGCCGAAGACCCCGGTCAAGACCATCGTGTCCCAGACCGGTGGCAAGGTGACCGGTTTCAAGCGCCTGCGCGTCGGTTCGCACGCTGAGTAAGTTCATGCGCGTGCCGGGACGTAGTTTCCGGTTGCCGGGAGCTTAGTTTTCGGTTGCGAGAACACTAAACGCCGGAGGGCGGGAGGTACGAGAGTACGTCCCGCCCTCCGTTGTATGTAGCGCCGGCGCTTTGAGTGCAGGTGCGGCGCGATTGATGGGCATCGGTGCGGGGCGATGTGTGCGCAGTGATGCGCGCCGTTAGTACGACGACGGCGCCCCGCGTGCCGCGGGGCGGGGCGGGGCTACCCGACGTACGCTCCGTACCGAACTTTAGGATACGAGGACTTCAGTGGGGTCCGAATCCAAACAATCGTGCAATATGGTTGAAATATATAATGTACCAGTTAAGGGCCGAGGTGCTTAATCTTTGGAATATAAGGTGTAGACATGAATATCATTTGAGAATAATATGCAATCGGAATATATTTCAGCAGTTGTAAACTGAAGGAAATATTTGCCATGGTTGCACGCGTCTCGGGGGGAGCTCATTTTGTCCAAGCCTATCCGCGTTGTTTTAACTATTCTCCTTGCTGTGGGGCTCATAGGATTTAGTACCGTTCCTGCCTCCGCAGCTCCGACCGATGTCTCGATCACCGTAGGCAGTGACGCCTACGCGATTGATAACGAGGGGCAGATTACCAGTAAGAGCGAGTTCCTTTACGACTCCTCCAAGGGCGATACCGCCGCCGATGCCTACCAAATTGCCTACCGCGGCACCCTCGATATGAAGGGTGTGTGGAACAGCTACAACATCTTCAAAATGGCGTGGATGTTCAAGAACGGCTTTGACAAGGCGCGCTACGCCACTAAAACTTTCAGTGGGGAGTGGGATATTTCCTTCACCGTTGATCCCTCGGTGGTCTCCTCAAATCCGGACTTCGTTAGCTGCGAGGCTGTGCAGTCCGAAATGGATAAGCAGAATGCTCCCTCCAAGTTTGGCGAGATCATGCGCTGCGAAACTGCGGCATACGATGCCACTACCGGCAAGTTCACCGCTCACTTTGGACTGCATCACGCGGATGGCAGCAAGGTGACGGGCGCGGACCTCGACAAGCCGGAATACCAGCCCGCCAAACTTGTTCTCACCACCCCGGCGCACGCCTTCTATGTTCCACAGTCCAAGTTTGAGGCCGGCAAGACCTTCAAGATGGTGGAGCCCACCGTCCGTGGCAACATGACGATGGACTACTTCTACTTTGGCATGCCACTGCGTTTCAACGACACTTCGGATCCGGTGACCTTGACGATGGTTGCTACCAACGATGCCACCTTCACTTTCGCCAGTCGGGATCCTGAACGTCAGCTCCCTGAGAGCGTCACCAAACTTGTGCCGGAGCGTGTGACTAAGTTGCGTGACGGTGCACAGGTGATCCCGCCCGCACTCGCGCAGACAAGCGTTGCCGATGGCCAAGGCACCTGGACCTTTGACACATGGGAACCCGCTGAGGCAACTGTGGCCGGAAGTGACCTCAACTTCGTTGGTTACTGGAAGTACGCGGTGAATCCCGACGCGGTCTTCACCGCAACGTACAAATATGTGGCGGTTGATGGCTCTGCGCTCCCCGACGAAGTGATGGCCACCTTGCCGAATTCGGAGCAGGTTACTCAGGGTTCGACAGTCACACCGCCAACTCCGGCGCAAACAGAGTTCACAAGTACCACTCGTACTGAGAGTGCGGATGTGGCCACAACGTGGAAGTTTGATGGGTGGGAACCCACGAGCGCGGTTGTTGATGGCGCGGACCTGAGCTTCACGGGCACCTGGACGAAGACGGTTGTGGAAACACCGCTACCGCCCAATCCGGAACCTGAACCGGGGCCCAATCCGGAGCCCGAACCGGAGCCCACAACGGAGCCGGAACCCGATCCGACGTGTGATCCAACAGTTGAGCCAACGGTTGATCCGACGGATACTCCCAGCACGGATCCCTCGCCCCGTCCATCGACGGAGCCCTCACACACGCCGACGGTCGCTCCAACACCGGAGCCGGCACCGACCTCCGCTCTGCAGCCCACGGTGCCAGCGCCCGTGGCGCCCACGGCTGCTCCCACGATCTCCCCAACGGTCGCACCAACGGCTAAGCCCGCGCCAGTAGCACAAGAACTGTCAAAGACCGGGCAGTCCGCGACCCCGTTTGCGCTCGCTGCCGGAGTTCTTATGCTTGCCGGAGTCGGGGTTCTCGGCTTGCGCCGTCGTTCTCACTAAAAACACCCGAACGACGCAAGAAACGCAAGCTTAAAGATAGGAATAACAACGTGGGCAAGAAAATTGTTGCGGTAGTAGCCGCAGCCCTCCTTGGTTTTTCAACGAACGCTCTGATATCCCCGGCTTTTGCGGCGACAACGGTGGGGACGGAGCAGGAGCTCCGTAGCGCCATCACTGCCGGCCAGAGCGTGAGTCTGAGCGCAGATATCACGCTAACCGGAGAAATTGAGATCCCGAGCAACGCGGATGTGAGTGTTGAGGGCCAAGGGCATACCATTACGGCCGGGGCACCGAGCGCCGCCCCGGGCGGGAACGACCATTACAATATGTTCCGCACCGCTGGCGGGCAGGTGACCTTCTCTGATGTCACCCTTGATGGCGCAGGTAAGCGCCGGGGACTGTGGCTCGGTGCGGGCTCTACCGCCACCCTCGACAAGGTGGCGATCAAGAACGGAACAACCGCCGGAACCCGCAATTTCGAAGGCGGGGCCGTGTACGTTCTTGACGCCGCCCTGAACGTCACCAACGATTCGGTAATAGAAAACAATTCGAGTATCTGGTCACAGGCCACCTACGATATGCGGGTCGCAGATGAGACGAAGAGGAATCCTGCCTTTGGGAACCTTCCCGCCGAAACTCAGAGTGCTCAGATCAGCCAGATGCCTAACGGTGGGGCGATTTACGCCACCGGGGCGCGCTCTACGGTAAACATTAGCGATTCCACGCTCCGTACTAACCAGGCGAAGGATCATTCGCAGGACGGTGCAAGGGTGCGCGGTAACGAAGGTAACGGCGGCGCCGTCTACATGGACGGCGCGGCCACATTGGTGGCGGAACGGACTTCCTTCATTGATAACCACGTCGCCCGGGTTTCCACGGGCGGGTACCAAGGCGGTGCGATCTATGCGGGTGACAGGACGACGGCGCGCATCACCGGCAGCACCGTCAACGTTGGCGCTCCCTTCAATACCGGTGGCTTCCTCCGTGCTTTCAACGCGAATGTCACTGTAGATAACAGCGATTTCACCTTCACGGGGCGTGGGAACGCCTACGGAATTTCCGGTGGTGCTTTTGCGAGCCAGAACTCGGCGCTCAAAATTAATAATTCGCGCTTCGTGGCCAGCGATAGTTCCAAGGTGACCTTCGCCGGCGGTTTCATCGATATCGTCGGCACCGGAAGTTTTGAACTGACCAATTCGCAACTAACCGGACGCGGCAGCGGCAACGGAAAGGGGCTGGCCACCTTCGGCGGTGCTATTGCCTTTGAAACGGGATCGAGCGCCACCGCGGTGATCCAGAATTCCACTGTTCGTGATGTGCACGCAGACTCCAACGGCGGTGCGATTTCCCTTTCTACCCGGATCGGTGAAGAATCTGCGGTTAATCTTCGCGTTGTCAATTCCACGATTTCTAATGCCGGAACCCTGGTTTGGGGGCCTGCCACACAAGTAGGCGGTGTGCTCTTCGTGGGCCCGGGAAACACGGTAGCTCTGGAAGGCGTGACGCTGAGCTCCGGGCGCTCGGGGCGCGGTGGTCTTATTTACAACGAAGGCTCTACCACCATCACCGGTGGGACGGGCTCCTCGAAGCTCTCGGGAGGTTTTGTCTATTCGGCAGTTGGTGCGGGCATTTTCAATGACGGCTACCTGAAACTCGACGACATGAGTTTGGGCGGCAACAAGAAGGGCGACTGGTCAGTACATCAGGATCATCCGTCGAGCATCGAGGTGGATGGTGCCCGGATTGGGGAGTACCCGGGTTTGAATGTGTATGCCAACAAGGATGTGATCATCACGCCCAAGGCGCGCCTTGATACCGGTGACGTGCGGGTGATCGACGGACAATCTGCGGTGCTCCTAACGGGCAAGCTCACTAACCAGCTCAATATTTCCCTGAGCGAGAATGTCAAAAATGTCAGTGAAGCGCCTTACGCCGGGCAAAACGAGCCGGCGCAGCGCTACATTGGTTACACGGTTGCGAAAGGCACTGATGGCTACGCACCTGGCGCAGATGACGCGAATACGATCCACTATGTCACTCGCGATAACCGCCAGGCTGCCGCAGAATTCGGTGACCACACGGGTTCCGGAGCCTGGGATTACGTGCTTTCTGACGAGGGCACCGTGGTCCTCGGACAGCGCGCCATGATGTGGTATCACCCCAATGGGGGGAACTTCGATGCCCAAGCACCGAACGTTGAGGTAGAACAGCCTTATACGATCTACTCTTCGACGAAGCTTCTTCAGGGACACCCGGCGGCTCGCCCCGCTCAAATGACCCGGTACGAGGGTGCGAACCCGGTTCGCGAGGAGACGCGCACCATTACCGACAGCCTGGGCCGCACCGCTGAGCTCGGCACCTACACATTCGTGGGTTGGTATTGCTCTGCCGTCACTCCCGCCGAGATTGCGGGCGGGCAAGCGAATAATAAGGGATACGATTTCGCGCAGGCCTTTACCGACGGCGCCTCCGCTAACGCTGTGACCGATGCCAAGGGGAACAAGAACCCGTGCACGGCCGCTAGTCGAGTAATTGGCGGCGAGACGGCGCGCGCTGAGCCCGCACCGTCACAGCCGGCCGCCCCTATCACGCAGATTGTGGACCCGAATGAGCTCACTGCCTATGCGGGCTACGCTCCTGCTTACGGCGTGACCTCCACATTCGTGAGCGGTACTGCCGGCAAGGAACTGCCCGAGGGCGTAAAGAAGCAGACCCCCGCCATCGACACCAAAAACGGTGCTGGCTACACGGAGGGCGATACTGTCGCTTCGGCCGCACCAGATTTCACGGCGGTTCCCGATGGCAACGGCCAGTGGACTTTCCAGGGCTGGGATGCGACCACCAAAAAGGTCACGGGGGCCGATCAGGAATTTATCGGTACGTGGGTGTGGCAACAGCAGCTTTTCAAGGTAACCCATGAATTCCGTGCTGCGGACGGTGCTAAAAAAGCCCTGCCAGAGGCACTAGCGGCGCGCACTCCCGCCGATAACCTCGGTGAGAAGGGTCAGGGTTTCCCGAAGGGAACGCTTGTCACCCCCACAGACACCTTCGATAAGGCGAGATACTCGGATGCTCCCGGGGAAGTCTGGTCTTTCACGGGGTGGGACCGCGCGAGCGACACCATTACCGATGCCGACGTTCACTTCCTCGGCTACTGGAGCCTGACACGGTATCCGCAGCCAGCTGTGATGGGAGCCTACGGGGAATGGCAGGACGAGGAGGTGACCTGTGAGAAGAATACGGTGACGCAGACCCGTATGAAGACCACGTATACGGTCACCTGGAATGCCACTACTTTGGAGTGGGATACGATCCCCACGACTGAGACCGAAAACCAGGAGCGGGAGAAGACTCCGGAGGAAGTGAAGGCCTGCACTCCGGAACCCACCAAGGCCCCGATGTTCACCGAGTGGATTGATGGGGAGAAATCCTGCGAGACCCACCAGGTAGTGCAATCCCGCACGAAGACCACGTACACGTATACCTGGAATGCGGAAACCCTGAGTTGGGATGAAACAGCGGCACCGAGCACCGAGACGCAATCACGGCCAATGACCGCTGCGGAGCTCAAGGAATGCTCGGTGGAGCCAGATCCGGCACCGGAGCCTGGGCCGCAGCCGCCTGCACCGGCACCGCAACCGGAACCTGGTCCCGCACCGCAGCCTGATCCAGGGCCCGGCCCGGAGCCGGATCCTCAACCAGATCCGCAACCGGAACCGAGCAAGCAGCCTGCTCCGCGTCCTGACCCGCACCCGAGTGTCACGCCGTCGGCGCCTGGAAGGCCGAGCCCCGAACCTACACGGGAGCCGAGTCTGATTCCGACACCGGTGCCGACGTCCGGGCAGCCAGCCCAGCCGGCGCCCACGCCGGATCAAACACCTACGCCACCAGCTGGGCGCTCGCAGCGCCTCGTGCATACGGGTAGCGGGGCTGGTGGTGCCATTGGCGCAGCCCTCCTCTCGATGCTCCTGGGCGCAGGCGCCGTGGTTTATCGACGCAGTGAGCGTCGCTAAATAGGTAGCGTGAGATAGTTGAGCTGTGCGCTCCGTCCGGCAAGGACGGGGCGCACAGCTCCGTCGTCGTACCCTCACGCACCGTGCCCTGTCCCTATCTGCTCATAAATGTCTATAGCTCCCACCGGGCACTTTCACATAAGATGAGGGGCGCTGAACTGACAAAGGAGTAAGAGGTGAGCATAACCATTCCCGATCCGCACACCCTCGCGGTTGAGAACGCCCGCGCGGCATACAAGAAAACTAAGAAACCGCTGACGCGATCCTTCGTGATGGCACTCTCGGGCGGCGCCTTCATTGGCATGGGCTACATTTTCTACATTACGTCGCAACAGGGCCTGGCCGACGGTCCGCTCGGCCCGGCGAAAGTCCTGGGAGGCCTGTGCTTCTCGGTTGGCCTCATCCTGGTGGTGTTGACCGGCTCGGATCTCTTCACCTCAACCACGATGACGGTTATGCCGCTCTACCACAAGAGGGTGCGTCCCCGGCGGTTCTTCGCTCACTGGGGCACTTCTTTGGCCGGCAATTTGGTTGGTGCGCTGTTTTTGGCGTTGCTCGTCTTTGGCGCGGGCCAGGCGCTCTCCAACGGCGGGGCGTGGGGGGAGGTTGCCCTCCATACCGCGGCGGGCAAGGCCGCGCATTCTATCCCGGAGGCCTTCCTCCTGGGCGTGCTCGCGAATATCGCGGTGTGTGCCGGTGTATGGATTGCGCAATCGGGGCGTTCTACGGCGGATAAGATTCTCGCCTGTCTATGCCCCATCCCGCTTTTCGTTGCCGCCGGATTCGAGCACTCGGTGGCCAATATGTTCCTGCTTCCACTCGGCCTTATGTGCAAGTACTGGGGCGGGGATGCTTTCTGGAATTCCGAAGCGGTCCTCGCTTCCGGTCACGGGCTCGCTGACTACGCCGCATTCACGCCGGGCGCCGTTGCCCTCAATATCGGCGTGGTGATTCTTGGCAATATTGTGGGCGGCGGTTTCATCCTCGCCACCTACTTCTGGGTTGCGTATCTGCGTGACGACGACGCAGCTGACGTTTACGACGCGCCGTTGAAGTAATCCACGCCGATACCGGCTAACGTGCCCGTGTCTGGTTTCAGGACATATGTCCACCCCACCCCACCACACCTTAAATACCCATGTCCCACGACATGAGTCCGGGCATGTCCCACGACATAAGTCCACACCCACACCCA